>JAMPXZ010000105.1 GCA_023700925.1 Oligoflexia bacterium
AGAAGGCGGCGCTAATGACTACATTTATTAGTCGTACGACTACATTTTGTAGTTATTTACAGGCCCGCAGCGCGGCCCTTCTCCTATACCGCCGGAGCTGACCCACGGCCGGGCGGCTTCGTCTTAGCTCCGGCAGGCGATCGTGTTTAGTTTAACAATATTGAAAGTTGCCGCGATTATAGCGCCTGAACTTGGTGCCAGAGTTCAAGAACAGGATGTCCCCATTTTCCATCAGGAGCAAGAAGAGATCTCCGTCACTGGCCATGCAACGCCCCTGTTCGTCGCATTCGATCGCCTCGGAGGAACCGTTACAGATACTCCATTCGCCGCACTGATCGAAATCGCGGTTTGGCGGAAGAATATTGGTGAAAATCACCGTGGACCCGGACACTTCCAGGTGGATGCCGCAATGGTTGGCCCGAATTGGGGCAAAATTCCACTCGCTAAAGCTCCGCAGATTGACCGTAGCGAACGCGTTCGTCGAAGCCAGGGACAATAAAACCAAAGTCCAAATAGATCTCATTTTCCTTCTCCTTCATTGTTTCGAGTACACCGAGCTCGGGCTCGGAACTGGATCCGGCTAGGCCGTAATCGCAGCCACACGAAAATACCGCACCGCGTCATCAGACTCTAGATGAATTCCATAAATTTATGCAGATTTACTTTATTTATTTTACTGTTTTTACGATAAATAACCGTGACCACAACGAAATCCAGCCTGTTTGAGTTTACGAACTACAAGCACTATCTAGTCGAGATTGCCGGGGGCAAAAAAATCCGACGAGGGATCAAGGCGAAGCTCGCCCGTGCGGCTGGCTGCCAGGCCACCTATCTCTCGCAGGTGCTGCATGGAAAGGCCCACCTCAGCCCTGAGCAAGGAGAGCGGCTCAGCAGGTACCTGCGACACTCCAAAGACGAGAGCCAGTTCTTCATGCTGCTGCTTCATAAGGGACGCGCCGGCACAACGGAGCTTACCGATTTTTACTCGTCCCAACTCGAGGACCTCCTGGCGAAGAGGATGAATGTGGTTCACCGCTTGGGCGCAAGAAACTCGCTGAATCCGCATCAACAGGCGGTGTACTATTCCTCCTGGCAATTTGCCGCGATACACATCGCGCTCACCGTGCCCGAACTCCAAAAGCGCGAGGCCATTTCCGAATATTTCCGAATTCCACTTTCCCGCGTGGATCACGTCCTCGACTTCTTGACCGAAGCCGGCCTCGCGCGCCCCACCTCCCACGGTTTCTCGCCGGGAGAGACCCTGATTCGGCTCGGACGCGATTCACCCCAGATTTTCCAACATCACGCTCACTGGCGACAGCAGGCTATCGAGTCGCTCGAGTCCGAGGATATGCACGACCTCCACTATTCGGCCGTGGTCAGCCTGTCCCGAGGGGATGCGACGAAGGTGAAGGACTTGATACTCCAATCAATCAAGAGTTACCTTTCCGTGATCCAAGAGTCCAAAGAAGAGGAAGTCTACGCTTTTACCAGCGACTTCTTCAGTCTCAAGAAAACCATCGCTTCCGCGTAAAGGACCGCTATTGGATCGGGCCTTGCAATTCGTGCATATATGAGTCCGAAAAGACGATCATTGCGCGATTTCCATGGGCTTGCTGTCAACAGTTTGGTCACCTGCCTACTTTGCGTCGCGGCTTTTTTTTCAGGGCACCCTCACGCCTCGGCTGATGGCGGCGTCAGCGACGGGGGCGGCACCGGTCTGGCCTGCTTTGAGACCCGGGAAGAAGCGCTTTCGGCGTTGGACGAAAATGGCGCATTGAAGCGAGGGTATCGCGCCAGGATCCGAAGCCTGGATACGACCGATGCCGTGGAGTACGAAACCGTGTACGGCGGCTTCTCCACTCCACTTCCCGGTGACTCGGCGCTGACCTATCTTTCCCGCATTATCGAAACCAGGGTTAAGCCGTTTTCGCCTGGCTTTGCAGAGAAACTCAAGAAGGCGATCACCTTGGCGGATCCGAAAGCCTGGAATTCGGGGCCGGGCCGCGACGGCGAGAAGGTCGTTCTCCTGAACGATCTCGGCGATAGCTTCCCGCTCAGGCAGGCACTGAGAGAGCGCCCGGACTGCGCGGTCGTCCCGCTCATCAACCGAAGGGACATCAACACGGGAGAGCTGTGGCCACGGGTGAAAGTGACCCACGACCCCGCTCTCCTGGCGATCATGAGGACCGCCGGAAAATCGCGCTTCGGAAGCACGCTCAACGAAGGGATCCTGATTCTTCACGAGGCGCTCTACATCCTGGCGACCAAGATGGGGCATCGCACTTCCGAGCGCACACGCGATCTGGCGGCGATTCTCCTGTCGGCGAACCCGACCCATTTCATCCGATCCGAGATCGATTTCCTGCGCCTGCTGAAATACGCGGGTCTTGATCGACTCGACCTGTTCTTTCAAACCGCCGACTCCCAACTACCCCCCAATAAGCACGAACGCTATCGCGCCTTTGACCGTCTGATGAACGATAGTATCGCGGCCGAGGCAGAACTCGCAAAAGCAGTATGCAAATCGACCGGGGCAAATGACTGCGACAAGTCCGAATATATTTGGTCTTACTCGAGACCCTTTGTCGCGGAGGTCACAGAGACACTCTGGTCCAAGCCCGCGCTTGATCATTACTCGGAGGCCGAAGCCTTCATGCTGATGGCCTGGAGCATCGCGGAGCGCTCGACCATCGAGTCCTTAATGTCGCCGGGCGGGGCTGAATGCCCGCTCTTCCTCGAAATCTGCCAATTGCAGGAAGGGAATCTCAATCGGAACTCCCTTCAGTCTTTTACCGACTCGCTGGCGGTCTTCTTGCGCCTGCAAAAAAACCACGAATTTTGGCAGAAGGTTGCCCGCTACTGCAAGACTCATCTGCCTCGCTCGTGCGGACATACGCCAGTTCAGAAGCCTTGCTCGTGACCCGAAAATCGGTGCCCTAAAAGTCCTTCGCGAACTGCGCGAGCGTCCGGACGTAAATCCCGCTCGCGCCCTTCTTGGGCAGATACGAGAACTGCGAGACGCCCGAGGCCATCGCCGCGATATCGAGGTGCGCCCACTGCGTGCCCTTGCGGATGAACTGCTTGAGGAACATCGCGCCGCGGATCGTGCCGCCGAGGGCGTCGTTCGCCGAGTTGCGCATGTCGGCCGTGTCGGACTTGAGATCCTCGAAATACTCGTCCCAGAGCGGGAGCTGCCACATGCGCTCGCCGTTGACTTCGCCGGCGCGCCGCACGGCATCGATGAGCTGATCGTCGTTGCCGAGGACGCCCGCGGCCTGCTTGCCGAGCGCGACAGAGACCGCGCCCGTGAGGGTGGCGATATCGATCACCGCGTCAGGTTTGAAGTCCTGCGCGTAGTCGAGGACGTCGGCGAGGATGAGGCGCCCCTCGGCGTCGGTATTGATCACCTCGACCGTCTTGCCGGAGCGGGACTTCAGCACGTTGCCGGGCTGGATCGCCTTGCCGTCGGGCATGTTCTCGGTGAAAGCCAAGATCGCGACGATGCGATTCGGCGCGCCCCACTTGGCGGCCAGGATCGTCGCGCCCATCACCGTCGCGGCGCCGGTCATGTCGTGTTTCATCTCTTCCATCCGGGCGGAGGGCTTGATCGAGATCCCGCCGCTGTCGAAGGTGATGCCCTTGCCGACGAACGCCACCGTCTTAGGCCTCTTCACGCCTTTGGGGTTGTACTCGAGCACCACGATGCGGCCTTCGCGCTCGGAGCCCTGTCCGACGCCGAGATACAGCCCCATCTTCTCGCGGGCGGCATCCGCTTCGGTGAGGACCTTCACCTTGAGTCCGTGCTGCCGGGCGAGCTTGCGCGCCTCGGCGGCGAAGTGCTCGGGCGTGCCGTGATTGGAGGGCTCGTTCGACCAGTCACGCGTGAGCTGCACGCACTCGGCGATCGCCATGACGTTGGCCAGCTCGCGATCGAGCTGCTGCTTGAGGGCCTTCTCCTGCGTGAGGAACGTGATCTTGGCCGGGCCGAAGCTGGCTTCTTCCTTAGCCTCGCTCGAGGTCTTGTGCTTGTTGAAGCGATAGGCGCCGAGGACCAGGCCTTCAGCGAAGACGCGGGCCAGACGGGCGTGCGAGAGGTCGCTCTTCAGACCCTTGGCGCCGAAGAGCGTATCGAGATGGACCGTGGCCGACTTGCTCTTCTCAGCCAGGAGTTTGGACCAGACATGGCCGCCCGCTGAACGGACCTTCTCCTCGGTGAGCTCGCCCGCGAGGCCGAACCCCACGAAGAGACAGCTCTCGACCGAACCTTTTCCCCCGAAACGGATGAACTGAAGCGAGCCGGCCTTGGCCGCGAACGCTTCGCCGTGGCGCAGGCGTTCCACATGCGCGGAGTACGCGCCCCGCGGAGGCACGGGCTTTTTGCCACTGTCCTGAAAGACGGCGATCACATCGGTGTCGACCGCGCCGGCGGCCGAGGTACGGGCTTCGAGAGCAGTAAGTTTGCGCATGGAGGTTCCTTTTTAGGCGATTTAGGTTACTTTTCTAACATAAGAAGCATTGGCGAGCCAAGCTCGCTCGCCGCAAAGGGAAACAACAGATGCTCAAGCGCTATCATCACATCGTCGGGGGCACGTTCAGGATCGTAGACGCCTGCGTCATAGGCACGGTCTGGATCATTTCGTACTGGCTCCGCTTCTACCTGCCGCTCATCGAGGTCACCAAAGGCTTCCCGGATTTTGAAAAATACGCCGCCCTGACCCCGTTCGTCATGGCAATCTGGATGACCGTGCTTGCGGCCATGAAGGTCTACCAGCCCCGGCGCATGCTTCGCCGTACGGACGAGGCCCACCTCCTCCTGAAGGCCCACGGCGTGGCGATGCTGCTTTTCATCGCCGTCACCTACATGTTCACCGAATACAAATACTCGAGAGCGGTGATGCTGTACTTCGGCGTCCTCGGTGGGTTCGCGCTCGTCGCTTTCCGCCTCTCGCTGAGAAACACCCTGCGCTCGATCCGGCGCAAGGGCTTCAACCTCCGGCATCTGCTCGTCGTAGGCGAGGGACCGGCGGTGGATACGCTGATTCACCGGCTCAACAAGTTCCCCGAGCTCGGGTTCCGCGTCCTGGGCGTCATCACCCATGAAAGCTCGACGGCCGAGTCCGTGGCCGGCACTCCCGTCCTCGGCAAGTTCGGCGATCTCAACCGGCTCCTGCGCGAAACCGCCGCCGATCAGCTTCTCATCGCCCTGCCTCGCCAACAGTACGGGGAACTCGATCGCCTCCTGGAGTCGGTGAAGGACGAGACGGTGGACCTGCAGCTCATTCCGGACATCCATGAATACGTGACGCTCGGGTGCGAGATCGAGGACTTCGACGGGCTTCCCATCGTGAACCTCAATGATTCGCCCCTGGACGGCTGGGGCGGCCTGGCCAAGCGGATGACCGATATCGCGGTCGCGGGAACCGCGCTCGTGCTACTCTCGCCGGTCTTCGCGCTTCTCTCGGCGCTCGTGAAGATCACCTCTCCGGGCCCGATCTTCTATGGGCAGGAGCGCATGGGCCTGGATGGCCGCTCCTTCAGGATGCTCAAATTCCGCTCGATGCGCGTCGACGCCGAGGCGAAAACGGGCGCGGTGTGGGCCCAGGCGGGCGACGACCGCCGCACGCCGATCGGCGCGCTCCTGCGCTCGACGAGCCTGGACGAGCTTCCGCAGTTCTGGAACGTGCTCATGGGCGACATGTCGCTTGTCGGCCCGCGGCCGGAGCGGCCGGTGTTCGTCTCGCAGTTCCGCCACGAGATCCCTCACTACATGCTCCGCCACAAGGTCAAGGCAGGCATCACCGGCTGGGCGCAGATCAACGGCTGGCGCGGCAACACCTCGCTCGCCCGGCGCATCGAATGCGATCTTTACTACATCCGCCACTGGTCCTACGCTTTGGACTGGAAGATCCTCTTCATGACGCTTTGGAAAGGGTTCATCAACAAGAATGCCTATTGACGGCACCGCCGCCCGCCGGCGGCGCCTCACTTTTCGCTCCTTCCTGCCGCGGAAATTCGACGGGTACATCCTTGGCGACGTGATCGGCCCATTCCTGGGCGGGGTCGTGTTCTTCCTTTTCCTCTTCCTCATGTTCCGGACGCTCGTGCTCGCCGAGATGCTGATCGTCCACGGCGCCTCGGCCGCCACCCTGGCGCGGATGACCGGGCTCATGGCGCTCCAGTTCCTGCCCATGGTGCTGCCGGTGGCCTTCCTCATCGCCGTGCTCGTGGGCTTTGGCCGCCTTTCGGCCGACAGCGAACTCGTGGCGATGAAAGCCAGCGGCGTGAGCATCTGGCGGATGTCCGTCCCGGTCCTGGCGTTCTCGCTCGTGGTGGTCTCGTTCTCGCTCGGACTCAATATGGAGTGGTCGCCCTGGAGCGAGAGCGCCTCGAAAAACCTGCTCATCCGCCTGAGCAACACCAAAGTCGCCTCCTCGATCAAGGAGGGCACCTTCACCTCGGGCTTCTTCGACCTGCTGATTTACGCCGAAAAAGTCGACTCCCGGAACAACCGGATGAAGCGCGTCTTCATCTACGACGAGCGCAACCCGAAGACACCGTTCACGGTCGTCGCGCGAACGGGCGAGATCCTGCCGGTCAAGACCGCGAGCGAGTTCGGCTCGGCGGCGATGCTCAAGCTCTATAACGGCAGCATCCATCGCAACGATGCGAGCGGGAATATCTACCAGAAGATCGACTTCGAAACCTACCGCCTCTACCTGAAGATCGACGAGGGCGCGCCCAACGCCTCCTGGAAGCCCGCAATGATCCCCTACAAGGACCTCAGGCGCATCATCCGGGAGACCTCGCCCGAGACCAAACAAGGCCGCCAGATGCGCGGCGAATTCTGGCGCCGCTACGCGATCGCACTCTCGCCGCTCATCTTCGTCTTCCTCGGGATCGGCTTCGGAACCGCGCGCACCCGCGCCGTCCGCGCCGGCGCCGCGCTCGTCGCCTTCCTCACCCTCCTGGTTTACTGGACGATCCTTTCGGCCGCGACCATCGCGGTCAATCGCGGCACGCTCCCCCCCTTCCTCGCCATGCAGCTTCCCAATCTGACGGTTCTTGTGGCTGCGATTGCGTCATTCAAAGGCGCACGCTGGTAAGCACCGGAGTAGGCCCTAAATCCGCTCCCAGAGCCGGTTTCACGTTAAATAGACACACTAAAACGTTCAGAAACGCTGTACAGGAGCGCCAAACGACTGACGCACGCACCAAAATTATCTGAAAAACCGCTCCACACGGGCTTTTGTGGATAACTTTACAGAAATGTGTGCAAAACGAAATATATAAGGAAAAATATGTAACAGAATCAATAAGTTAAGCTGTGTGGATAAGTCGACGTTTCCTGTGGAAAACTTATGGGGTCGGGCTAACCGACGGGGTGGGTTCCGGAGAGAAGGGCCTGGGGCGGCTGGAGAGCGGTTTTTGGCCAGGGAATGGTTCCTGAATAGTTTCAGACAGTTGCATCGGCAAATACAAAGTCGGATCGCCCTGACGGAGTAGGGTATTTTTGCTTTGCGTCATCGGCTTGTATCCCTGACCGTTGTAGTTGAAAGTCACCGCCGATGGAGTTGCAATCTGAACGATAATCTTGCTCTCCGCACGGATGACGAGGATCTTGTCCCTCTTCAACACGAACTGCATCACAGGGCGCTCATCCGACTGATAGCGAACCCAGACCGACTCCGCGGCCTTGAAGATGATCTTGTGCTTGATCTGCGACGGTTTCAGTCCAATTCCCGTGTTGAGCGGATCGGGAGTCGGAGAGGGGGATGGCGCCACCAATGGGCTCAGCGCGACACTCGGCACAACGCTCGGTACAGGGGTGGCCACGGGACTCGGGGAAGGCTTGGCTACGGCGCTCTGCGTGGGTGTCGGGATCGGGATTCTGAGGGTCTGGCTCGGTGTGGGCGCCGGCGCCGGAGAGGCCAGCAGGGGCACCGTCCGACCCGAGGGCGCGACTCCCAGGAGCTGAGCCAGCGGCTCTGAGGAAAAAGACGGAGACGGGCTCGCCGCGGGGCCATGCGCGGCACGAAGCTTCTCGACATTGCCGCCTCGACGATGGCGGACATTGGGCTTGAGCGCCACGACGACCAGGCCCAGCACCACGAGGACCGCCATGACAATCCCGAGAATGGTCCGGCTCTGCTCGCCCTCCCGTCGCTCGAAAGCGTAACCGCTATGGCCCGCCTCGCGATTGGGCCGGTCGTGGGAGCGGCTCTCGATGAAATCGTTGAAACGCGTCAGCACCTCGCGCGCATCGAGCCCGATGAAGCGGGCATAAGAAGTGACGAACCCGCGCACGAACGGCTTGGCGGGAAGCTCGACGTACTGGTCGGACTCGAGCGCATGGAGCTGCTTGACCCCGATCTTGGTCGCGGAGGCGACCTGTTCGATCGTCATTCCGCGCTTCTCCCTCTCCTGTCTCAAGAACTCGCCGAGGCTGAGGTTGGCTTCGTTCATCATCGGCTCACGGGAGATTCTGCAGGTGAGCGATCGCCTGCGCGGAGTAAGGGGTTGAAGGGAAGAGCTGCTGGATCTCGACGAACTTCCGGCGCGCCTCATCGATCCGGTTCATCTTTTCGTACGCCACGGCCAGCGCGACGTGCGCGTCGCCGAAGCCCGCGCACGTATTCTTCGAGGCCATGCCGTAATCGTGAAGGGCGTCGCTCGGGCGCGCATCCCTGAGATTCAGGTGACCGCGATAATAATAGGCGAGGCAAGCGTAGGTCCTGCCCCCCGCGATCGCCTTGTCGAGGCTCAGTCTCGACTGGGCGTATTCGCCTTTGCGGTAGTGAATGATCCCGATGCTCGTGAGCGGCTTGAAAGTGTCACGATAAAGCGGGTCTTTCGCGGCCCTCTGCAGATAGCTCATCGCCTCGCCATAGGCGCCGCGATCCATGAGCAGCTTTCCGAGCGTGCTGTTGGCATCGGAAAAATCCGCCTTCATCGCGACGGCGATTCGCGCCTCTTCGAGCGCGGTCTGCGCTTCGCCCTTGGCATGAAACGCGAGCGCGAGCGCGTGATGCAGCTCCGGGGTCTCGAGCCCGAGTCTCTTGGCTTCAAAAAGATTCTCGAGCGCGCCCGTCGCATCGCCCTCGATCAGCGCCGAGGCACCCATCTGATAGTAGAGCTGACCGCGGTCGGAGGGAGTCTGCTCCTTCGCGGTCTTCGTACCGCTGGCGCAACTTGCCATCAGGGCGAACGCCACCAGCAGGAGCTTCGCGCTCCGCCACTCGGGCCGGGAGATGAATGAATTAGATCGTGGACTTGGACGCATGTCTCTTCCTCTAAGGGTAAAAGGCAAGCCAGCCCTTGTCAAAGAATCATCGCTCTAAAACGGCGATCGACTCGACATGCGGCGTGTGGGGAAAAAGGTCCAGGACGGCCGCCCTGCGCGGCAGCCAGAGCTCCCCATCGCGGGTGAGCCGCGAGAGATCGCGCGCCCACGAATCCGGGTCGCAGCCGACGAGCACGAGCCGACGCACACCCAGGTCCGCCAGAGCCGATGAGATCGCGCGCGCGTCGGCCGCCAGACCTTCGCGAGGCGGGTCGAGGATGGCCGCGGCCCCCTCCCAGCGACGCCCTTTTTGGCTCTGAAGCCAGCGCAAAACCGGAGAGGCGTGAAAGCGAAAGTGCTCGGGCAAGCCCGCGGGACGCCCTGCCGGCACCGACAGGTCCACGCAGTGAACCTCGGCGAAGCGATCCACGAGAGGACGGCTGAGATTGCCGGCACCCCCGAAGAGATCGAACAGCGCAGTTCCGCTCGGTAAGGCGTCCGCGACGAGCCGCTGCAGCTTTTCGTTCTGCTCGTCGTGCACCTGACGGAAGCCGCCGGCCGCGTGTCGCGCGTTCCATAGCATCCGCGTCTTGCCGCCGTCATCGACCTCAAGCTCGACTTTGTAGGGCTTAGGGAGGCTCGCGCCCTCGGCCTTGGCTCGCGCCCAGGCGTCATTGATCTCCGGCCGCGCGATCTCACAACGATCGAGCGCCACCACCTCATGGCTCCGTGCCGCGTAAAACCCGAGCTCCTCTTTAAATCCCCGGAGTTGAACCCGGTTGCGGTATTCCCAAATCCGCTGGGCCGGCAGCTCCGCGAACGGCTCGGGAAACCCGACACCGACCCGGTCGAGCGCATGCTTCACCCCTTTGACCTTCGTCGCCCACTGAAGCTCGTACGGGAGGTGCTGCCACTGGCAGCCTCCGCATTTCTGAAAAGCGGGGCAGCGCGGAGCGACCCTCAGAGGTGAGGGTTTGAGGACCTCGAGCAGCTCCGCCTCGGCGTAGCGCTTGTCCGCCTTGCCAAGCCGGACCCGAACTCGATCACCGGGTGCGGTAAAGGGAATGAAGATGACCCTGCCGGACTCCTCGCGAGCCACTCCCGCGCCGCCCCGGGCAAGATCGGTGACCTGAAGAATGCGGACGTCGGAATCGTCGTGGGGCATGCACTCTCTATGGAGAAGTTGAATAAAGAAGTCAAGTCGGCGGACCCCGCCAAATACAGGATTCCTCCTTGCCCAGCCTTCCATCCTTCTGCTAACTTGCCCCGGATTCGATCACAGGGAGAAGATGGCTAAAAATATTCGGAATTTCTGCATCATCGCGCACATCGACCACGGCAAATCCACCCTGGCCGACCGTCTTCTCGAGCGTACCGGCACGGTGACGGCGCGCGAGATGGAAGCGCAGTACCTCGACAACATGGACATCGAGCGTGAGCGTGGGATCACCATCAAAGCCCAAAGCGTACGCCTCAACTACAAAGCCAATGACGGGCAGCAGTACATCCTCAATCTGATCGATACCCCCGGCCACGTGGACTTCACTTACGAAGTCTCCCGCTCGCTCGCCGCCTGCGAAGGCGCGATCCTGGTCGTGGACGCTTCCCAAGGCGTCGAGGCGCAGACGCTCGCCAACGTCTTCATGGCGCTCGACAACAACCTCGAGGTCTTCCCGGTCGTGAACAAGATCGACCTGCCCTCGGCCGATCCGCCGCGCGTGCTCAAGGAGGTCGACGAGATGATCGGCCTGGTGGACACGAGCCACGCCGTCATGGCGAGCGCCAAGTCCGGCATCGGCATCGACGAGGTCCTCGAGGCGGTGGTGAAACACTTCCCGGCCCCCAAGGACGCGGACGAAGAGCCGCTACGCGCGCTGATCTTCGACAGCTGGTACGACTCCTACCAAGGCGTGATTGCGCTCTGCCGCGTCTTTGAAGGCAAGATCACCAAGGGGACCAAGATTTACCTTCACCACGCCGGCAAGCAGTTTGAAGTCCAGCGCGTGGGCATCTTCTCTCCCAAGTTCACCGACGTGAATGAGATCCGAAGCGGCGAGGTCGGCGCCGTGGTGTGCGGGATCAAAGACGTGCGCGACATGAAGGTCGGCGACACGATCATGGACGCGCTGAACCCCGCGAAGGAGGCCTTGGGCGGCTTCAAAGAGGCCAAGCCCATGGTGTTCTCCGGGATCTACCCGATCGACGCCAACGAGTACAACGATCTCAAGGAAGCGCTCGAGAAGCTGCGCCTGAACGACTCGTCGATCACGTACGAGCCGGAGACGTCGAACGCGCTGGGCTTCGGCTTCCGCTGCGGCTTTCTCGGCCTGCTCCACATGGACGTCGTCCAGGAGCGCCTGGAGCGCGAATACAACCTCAACCTCATCACCACCGCGCCGTCCTGCATTTACCGGGTCGTGAAAACCAACGGCGAGGAGCTCTGGGTGGATAACCCCTCGAAACTCCCGGACCAAACCCAGATCGAGGTGATCGAGGAGCCTTTCATCCGGATGGCGATCCACATGCCGGCCGAGTACGTGGGCGCCGTCATGTCCCTGTGCAACGATCGTCGCGGCATCCAGGAAAAGCTCGACTACCTGACGAGCGACCGCGTCTCGCTCGTCTACCAGATGCCGCTCAACGAGATGGTCTTCGATTTCTACGACCGCCTCAAAAGCATGACCAAGGGCTATGCGTCGATGGACTACGAGCTTTCGGAGTACCGCCCGTCCACTCTGGTCAAGCTGGACATCCTGATCAACGGCGATCCGGTCGACGCCCTCTCGCTCATCATCCATCGCGACAAGGCCGCCTACCGTGGCCGCGAACTCACAAAAAGGATGAAAGAGCTCATCGACCGCCAGATGTTCGAGGTGGCGATCCAGGCCGCGATCGGTTCGAAGATCATCGCGCGCGAAAGCCTTTCCGCTCTTCGGAAGAACGTCACCGCCAAGTGCTATGGCGGCGACATCACGCGCAAGCGCAAGCTGCTGGAGAAGCAAAAAGAAGGCAAGAAGC
>JAMPXZ010000106.1 GCA_023700925.1 Oligoflexia bacterium
GATGTTCTCCGCCGACTCGAATGTCGCCTGCGTGTTGTCCAGCGCGATGATCTGCGGCGTCGCGAGGACATTCGCCCTGGAGTTGCTCTGGATCAGTTTGATCATGGCGGCCACGTCTGGAACCATCTGCTTGGTGCTGCCGATGGTGATTTCCACCTCTTTCTTGCTCTTGAAGCCCAGGATCGCGCCGCCCATCGCGAGCGGGTTCTGGAGGAAGCTGAAGAGGTCCTGGTTCGTCGTCAGCGCAATGCCCTTGTCGGGCTTGATCGCGTTGGCGGAGTAGTTGAACCCGCGGCTCATGGTTACTTCCATGATGATGACTTCGACGAAGACCTCGTCGCGCGGGATATCGAGGCGGTTGATCACGCGCTGGACCGTCACGAAGTCCGAAGGCGACGCGGTGATGACCAGGGAGTTCGTCGCCTTGTCCGAGGCGACCCGGATCTGGCCTTCGAAGAGGGAGGCCGCGACGGGGTTGATGCCCGTTCCGCCGCCGATGGGCGAGACGGCCTTGAAGCCTCCGCCGACCTGCGAGGACAGGTTATTCAGGGTGCTCGCGAGCGCTTCGGCGTCGGCGAACTGCAGGTAAACGACGTGGACGCGACCGCCGCCGCGCTGGGCGGGGATCTTCTGGTCGAGCTTGGCCACGAGCTCCCGGACCTGCTCGGCGCCCTTGCCGTTGGCGTTGACGATGAGCGTATTGGTGCGCTCGTCGGAGATGATCGTGTTGATGACGCCGCCTTCCTTGGTGCGCCGGGCGTTGAAGCCGCGGCCGCCGCCCCCGCCGAAGCGCGGGGCGCCGGGGCCCGGGCCCGCGCCGGCGGTGCCGGGGAGCAGGGTGTCGATCAGCTTGGAAAGCTCCGAGGCCGAAGCGAACTTCACCGGAATCACGGCGATGCCGAGGTCATAGCCCTCGACGTCGAGGATCTCGAGCATCTTGTTGAGCTTGGCGATGTTGGAGCCCGTATCCGTCACGATCACCGTGTTCGTCTGGTCGTAGGGAATGATGCGGGAGTTCGCGGGCATGAAGCTGCGGAAGGTTCGGGCCACCTCGTCGGCATCGATATACTTGAGGGGGAAGACCCGGGTGATCAGCGCGTCCGTATCGGGAGAGTAGTCCCCGGTATAGGTGCGGAGCTGCTTGTCGCGGGCGTCCCGCTGGCGGGCGATGCGGATGTACTTGCCCGAGGGGATCAGCGCGAAGCCGTTGATGTCCAGCGCGGTGAGGAACGCCTTCCAGGCGTCACCGACCGTGATGGGCGAGTTCGAAACGATGGAGATGCGGCCCTTGACGTCCTTGTCGAAGATGAAGTTCTTGCCTGTGAGGCGGCCAAGGGTCTTCGCGATATCCATGATATCGGCGTCCGGAAAGTTGAACTCGGTGACCACCTCCTTGCTGCCTTCGCCGGTCTCGGTATTGATCTCGGTATTGGGCTGCGGATTGCGGGAGATGACGCCGCTCGGAGGTGTGCCGCCGGCGGAAAAGCCCTGATTGCCCGCCGCGCCACCCGGGCCCGCGCCGGGACCCGAGGGGATGCCTGGACGGGAGATCGCGCCGGGACCGGGTCCCGTCGGCGAGCCGGCGCTGTCGCCGAAGTCGAGGTCTTCTTCGTCTTCTTCGTCGCCGAAGATGGGGCGGTTGGGCGCGGGGGCCAAAGGCTGGTTGGCCCAGGGATTGGTGAAGGTGCGGCGCCCGGGGGTGAAGCCGGGGCGGGGCTCTTCGGCCCACGCGCTGTCGCTCATGATGGCCAGCAGGCCGGCGACTCCGATGATGCTGATCAGGCTCGCGGCGATCTGCAGCCAGCGCAGCTCCTGGTCGGAGCAGGGGATCTCGGCAACGGGAATCTTATCGACACTCATCATGGCTCCCTACGCTCCCTCTCGGGGGGGCGGTCCTACTTGATATCGTAGCTGTAAGTGAGGGTCTTTCCGTCCTTCTTCACCTGCAGCTCCAGATGGTTGGAATCCTTCAAACGTGAAATCATTTCGAACGCTTTTCCCGGATCATTGATCGGTTGGCCGTCGAGGCCGCTGATCACGTCGCCATTCTTGAGGCCGAGCTTGTCGTAGATGCTGCCGGGAACGATCTGAAAAAGCTTGTACCCGGAGGGTACGCCGTTCTCGAAGTTCGGAACCGCGCGCGCCTGGGTGAGGATATTGTTGAAGTCGCCCAGTGCGCGATCGACCTCCTGGCGGGAAACCTGGAACTGCGTCGGAGAGAGCTGCTCGATGCCCGTGCCGGTGGCGCCGCGAGGTCCACCCAGCGAGATCCGGGGCGCGCGGCTGAGCGCGGCGTCTTCGGGCAGGTCCACGAACTCGCGGCGGCCGCTCGAGGTGTTGACGAAAATCACGCGGTTCGGCTCGACCTTGACGATGCGGGCCTTCGACGGGATCTCGTCATCCACGCGGACCGGATAGACCGCTGAAGCGGACTTGTCCTCGATCGTCGCGATGGAACGCAGCTCGTCCCGGAGAATCAGCGTGCCGATCAGGTTGAACGGCAGCGAGGTCCGTACGGGCGCGCCGCCCATGTCCTGGGGACCCTCGGTGATGACGCCCTCCTCACCCGGAATCAGGCCTTTGCTGTTGAAGAGATTGCGCGCGAAAATCGAGCCATAGTCGTCGAACGTGGGCGCCCGGCGGAAGGCGCCACCGCCACTCGTGCGCGAGCGGGAGGCCGGCGGTTCGGGGATAAAGCGTCCTGCCACCAGCGCGGCCAGATCCGCGAAGAAGAACGAGCACAGCAGGATCGTCAGAAGTTTGCCGTAGACGCCGAAGCCGCGCTTCTGCGCGGCCGTCGAGGCCCACTCGGCCCAGCCGGAGACGCCCTGGAGCGAAGCCCCGCGCAGCGCGCCCGGCTTGAGGTGGGTCTGCGTGATGTGCCGGGTCTTCTCCGCGATCTGCGCGAAAAATCCCTTGAGGCCTCTTTGAGATGACAGATCAGGTTCGTTATCCATCTTGCCGAACTGCTAATAACGCAAGAGCGGTGCCAAGTGCCGCGGAGCCGATTGCCTGACGGACGAGCACAGCCATTGAGCGAAAAACCGAGTGTTACCGCGTTCACGCGATCGTCAAAAAGCCGCCTTAGCGCGCAGCGTTTGACAAAATGTCGAATCGCCGCGCGCGTGCCTCGGGAGTCCTGACAATTTGTCAGCGGCGGTAGCGGGGCGTCCGTGGCGCGCCTTGCCGGGGAAGCAGCCTTGCCCTTTCGGGTATTCCTGTGAAAAAATGGAAAAAAAGCCCGGAAGGAGCTCGAAAAGATGAGCGAGCAGCAAAACAGCTTCATGAAGTCCCTTTTCTTCGGCCAGTTCCGCGAGGATCTGGTTTTCCCGTTCCCGCGTCTCGGCTCTGAAACCGCGGAGACCGTCGATATGATTCTCGGCTCGATGGACAAGTTCGCGAAGGACCACGTGCGGGCGGCCGAGTGGGATGAAAAAGGCGCGATGCCGCGCGAGATTCTCTCGCACCTGGCGGAGATGGGCATGCTCGGCCTCGCCGTGCCTGAAGTCTATGGCGGTCTGGGCCTTCCGCAGATGGCTTACGCGCGGATCATGCAGCAGGCGGGAACCATCGATGGAGCGCTTGCCGTCACGATCGGCGCCCATCAAAGCATCGGGTACAAGGCGCTGATGCTCTTCGGGACCGAGGAGCAGAAACAGAAATACCTTCCGCGCCTGGCGAGCGGCGAGCTCTTCGCCGCCTATTGTCTGACCGAGCCGGGGAGCGGGTCCGACGCGGCTTCGATCAAGACCCGCGCGACGCTCTCACCCGACGGCAAACATTATCTCCTTACCGGCAACAAGCTTTGGATCACCAACGGCGGCGTCTCCAGCTTTCTCACGATCTTCGCCAAGACCGAGATGGAGGAGGGCGGCCAGAAGAAGGACAAGGTGACGTGCTTCATCCTGGAGCTGCCGGCGGAAGGGGTGACGGTGGGGCCTTCGGAGCACAAGCTCGGCATCCGCGCCTCGTGGACGAACGCGATCCATTTCGACAACGTCAAGGTGCCGGTCGAGAACGTCATCGGTGGGGTCGGTCAGGGCTTCAAGATCGCCATGGGCGTGCTCAACCACGGGCGTCTCGGACTCGCGGCCGGCTGCGTGGGTGGCGCGAAGAACGCCGTGAAGGCCTCGATCGAACACGCCAACGAGCGCGTGCAGTTCAACAAGAAGCTCGGCGAGTTCGGCATGATCCAGGAAAAGATCGGCCGGATGATGACCTTGCTGTACGCGGCCGAGAGCATGACCTACATGACCACGGGCCTGATCGACCGCAAGGACGTCGACTACTCGCTTGAAAGCGCGTGCGCGAAGATCTTCGCCAGCGAGATGATCTGGGAGGTCATGGACGAGAACATCCAGATCTGGGCCGGCATGGGCTACATGAAGGAATATCCTTACGAGCGCTGGCTCCGCGATGCCCGCATCAATCGCATCTTCGAGGGCACCAACGAGATCCTGCGCGCTTTCATCGCGCTGTCGGGAATGCAGGGACCCGGCCAGGATCTGGCCGGTCTCGCCGAGGCGATCAAGTATCCGCTCAAGGGGCTGGGCCCCGTGAGCGACTTCGCCATCCGGCACATCAAGCGGTCGGTGCTCGGTGAGAGCATCACGCGCGCCCATCCGGCGCTCAAGAAGCACGCGAGTCTGCTGGAGGAGTACACCACCGAGTTCGCCAATCAGGTGGAAGTCCTGCTTCGCCGCCATGGCAAGAGCATCTTCAAGAAGCAGCTTGCCCAAAAGCGCATCGCCGACATCGCGGTGGACTTGTACGGCATGGCCTGCGTCATGGCCCGCGTAACGGCGGCGCTCGAAGAAAAGGGCGGGCCGGAGAAATGCGAGCTCGAGCTTGCCATTATCGAGAGCTTCTTCATGCGTGCGAATCGCAGGATCCGCGGCAACTTCAAGGCGCTTGCTCGCAACGACGATTACGCCGTCACGCTGATCGCCACCAAGGCGCTCGAGCTGGGCCAATACCCGTTTGACAGCCTGAAGGGCTGAGGGGACGACGGCCGCACCAGCGGGGGTGTTCTAACTTTAGACAGGTGTCCTCAATTATTCAGGGGGGTACCGGGCGGTCTAATGCGCCATGCCACATTGGCGCCAGCGATCTCAGGGGCTTATGCGCACTGCCGGTAGGCATCACGCTTGCTTAAGAGTGCCGCGGGTTCTGAAGCAGGGTGCGTAAATAGCCTCCCGCTCGGGACTTGGAACTAGCTTTGAATAGAGGAGAGAACAGCTCGGATTGACAAATTGGAGCGACTCGTGATAGGGTTGCCCAGGTCAAAAATCTGCCCTGGATTTGTCATCTGATGTTTTCGACGAATTTTTCAGCGATTTCCATCAGTGGTTATCTAGTTTGCCACCGGTAATGCAAGAGTTTTTTGTAAATCCGTTGGCTGGTTGTTTGTGCAGAGCGTTGATGTCCTCGGAGGTTCTAAAGCATGTTTAAAGTCGGCGACAATGCTGTCTATCCCGCCCATGGGGTCGCAATCATCAAGCGAATCGAAGAGAAAGATGTTGGCGGGAAGAAAAAGCGATTCTACGTTCTCCAGGTCGTCGACAACCAAATGACCATTATGGTGCCTACGGACAACGTCGCATCGGTCGGCCTCCGTGAGATCATTTCGACCAAAGAGGTCAAGCAGGTTTACGACATCCTCAAAGAGCGTAACGTGAAGATCGACCAGACGACCTGGAATCGCCGTTATCGCGAATACATGGAAAAGATCAAGACCGGTTCGATCTTCGAGATCGCCGAAGTGCTGCGCAACCTTTTCCTTCTGCGCCACAGCAAGGATCTGTCTTTCGGTGAGCGCAAGATGCTGGATCAGGCCAAGCATCTGCTCGTGAAGGAGATCTCGCTCGCCAAGAAGTCCAAAGAAGAGATCATCGAGCAGGAAATCCAGACGATTTTCGCCTCCTGATCGCGCTCGGGCCCTCGCCCAGTCTCAAGAGCGGTGGTATGAACCTGGGATATGACCCAAGGCCAAGGCTCGTCGATCCGTCCCATCAAAGTCACCAACACTCTTTCGGGCAAGAAAGAGCTTCTGGAAACCCGCTTTCCCGGCAAGCTTTCGATGTATTCGTGCGGTCCGACCGTTTACGGCCTCATTCACATCGGCAATCTGCGGGCGGGCCTCGTTTCGGACATGCTGTTCCGCTACTTCAGGAAGGTCGGCTATGACGTGACCTACGTCCGCAACTATACGGACGTGGATGACAAGATCATCAAGCGGGCCAACGAGGAGAAGATCCCCGCCGACGAGGTCGCTCGCAAGTACATCCAGGAAGTCGAAATGGACTACGCCGTGTCCGGAATGCTGTCGCCCACGTACAAGACGACGGTGACGGATCATATGCCCGAGATCGTCGCGCTGATCGAGCGGATCATCAGCAACGGCAAGGCGTATGTCGTGGACGGTGAGGTGTTCTTCTCGATCGCGGACTTCGCCGGCTACGGCAAGCTTTCCCGAAAGCCCATCGAGGACCTGATCGCCGGGATGCGGGTGGACGTCCGCGAGAAGAAGCGTAACCCGCTCGACTTTTCCCTGTGGAAGCCCGCCAAGCCGGGCGAGCCGTCCTGGGACAGCCCCTGGGGCAAGGGACGGCCGGGCTGGCACATCGAGTGTTCGGCGATGGCTTCGAAGTGGCTGGGCGACCAGATCGACGTTCATCACGGCGGAGAGGATCTCGTCTTCCCGCATCATGAGAACGAGATCGCTCAGAGCGAGGCCGCCTCGGGCCACGCCCCGTTCGTCCGCTACTGGCTGCATCACGCCTTCATCAACATGGCCAAGGAGAAGATGTCCAAGAGCCTGGGTAACATCATAACCGCGCGCGAGTTCTTGACGAAGTATTCGGGAGAGCTCGCGAGGTTCATGTTCCTCTCGGTTCATTACCGTTCGCCGATCGAGTTCGGCGACGAGGCGCTGGAGAACGCGCTGGTTTCGCTTCACCGGCTTTACGAGGCCAAGGCCCGCGCGGCCGAGCTGCTGCGGCAGGGACGCGCGCGCGCCGATCTGCGGGCTGAAGGGGTGTGGGGCTCGTTCCTGGCCTCGTGCGAAAAGGCGCGGGCCGAGATCGACGACTGTTACGCCAATGACTTCAATACGGCCGGGGCGCTGGGTGCGGTCTTCTCGCTGATCCGGGAGTTCAACCGGGTGCTTCAGGAGCCGCAGGCTGCCGCGACGCCGGCCGCGGCCCTCGGCGCGGCCGAGCTGGTCCGCGTGATGGAAGAGGAGCTGGGTGGAGTGCTCGGCGTCGGACGTCTGGAAGCTTCGAAGGCGCTGGCGGATATCGCCCGGGTCAGGGCGGAGAAGCTCGCGGCGGCCGGTGGCGGGGCCCGAATCGGCGAGGAGGAGATTCTCGGCTTGATTCAGGCTCGCGCGGAGGCGCGCAAGGCCAAGGATTTCTCCAAATCCGACCAGATACGCAAGGACCTCGAGAGCCGGGGCGTGCTGATCAAGGACGGTCCGAGCGGGACGACCTGGTCCTACAAATAGGGCTCCGGCGCTGGCATCGTGCCGGCGCCGGAGCCGTTCTTCTTGCTCTGTTTCGCGGTTAGAACGAGATGATGTTGCCGTCCGGGATGAGGTTGACCTCCTCGATCGTGATGGCGCCCTTGCCGATCGTGGCATTGGCGGCCGCCGTACCGTTCTGGAAGCTCAGATCCGTATGGATCTTCGCCTGCACCTCGACGTTATGTTTGCCGGTGGGCATGGTCAGCGCGAAGTTGAACGAGTTGGCGGTCATCGTTTCCTGAAGCAGGCCGATCATCTCCGGAGAGGTGAGGCAGGTGCTCATGTTGAGCATGTCGGTGCAGCTGAGCAGGGCGCCTTGGAGCTGCGCCGTGAGCTGTTGCATGCGATTGCAGAAAACCACCTGTCCCGGCTGCGCCTCCTTGCCGTCGACCAGCACGCGGACCATGACCCCCGCGAACGCCGACGAGGTGTCCGTCACCATGTTCTGGCTCTTCACGACCGTACTGGTGTACAGGCCGCACTCGAGCGACACGTTCATCTGAAGGGTCTTGTTCATCGAAGTGCCGATCGGCGCGGCCATGATGGTCCGCCAGGCCATCTCCGATGATTTCAGCACCTGGATCTCGCCGACCCGGATGGCATTCTTGGCTCCGGCTACCGCGAATGGAGCGGACGCCACTGCGAAAGCACCCGCGAACGCGAGCAAGGCTAAACTTCTCTTCATGATTTCCCCCTTGAAAGAGATTACGGATTCAGTCCCCGAAGGAAGGACGGACGAGTCGCCCGAAACGTTGCAGGGGGGGTCAATCTAGACACGCCGTGACATGTCTCGCGGGGCGAGATCCGTTACCATCTGGCGTATATGCCGATCTTTTCGGACCGAAAATTCGAGCTGGTGACGCCGTTTCAGCCGACGGGTGATCAGCCGCAGGCGATCCGCCTGCTGGTCGCCAGCCTGCAGGAAGGCAAGAAATCGCAGGTCCTCCTGGGCGTGACGGGTTCGGGCAAGACGTTCACCATGGCGAACCTCATCGCCCAGGTGAACCTGCCGACCCTGATCCTGAGCCATAACAAGACGCTCGCGGCGCAGCTCTTCTCGGAGTTTCGGGAGTTTTTTCCGCGCAACGCGGTGGAGTACTTCGTCAGCTACTACGACTATTACCAGCCCGAAGCCTATATCCCGCAGACGGATACCTACATTGAAAAGGATTCGCAGATCAACGACGAGATCGACAAGCTCCGGCACTCGGCCACGCGCTCGTTGCTCGAGCGCAACGACGTCGTGATCGTTTCGTCGATTTCCTGCATCTATGGCCTGGGCTCGCCCGAGGCTTACGAAGGGATGCTCCTGTACCTGGAAGTCGGGCGCGAGCTCAAGCGCCAGGACATGCTCAAGAAGCTGGTCGAGATCCAGTACAAGCGCAATGACGTGGACTTCCATCGCGGGACCTTCCGGGTGCGGGGGGACGTGGTCGAGATCTTCCCGGCGTACGAGGAGGAGCGGGCGATCCGGGTGGAGTTCTTCGGCGACGAGATCGAGACACTGAGCGAGGTCGATCCGCTTCGGGGCATCCGTCTCCAGAAGATTCCCCGCGTGACGATCTACCCCGGCAGCCATTACGTCACCACCCAGGAGAATCGCAAACGCGCGATCGAGTCGATCCGCGCCGAGCTGCTCGTGCGGCTGCAGGAGCTGCGCGGGCTCAACAAGCTCGTCGAGGCGCAGCGCCTGGAGCAGCGTACGCTCTTTGATCTCGAGATGATGGAGGAGCTGGGATTCTGCCAGGGGATCGAGAACTACTCGCGACATCTCACGGGCCGGTCGAGCGGCGAGCCACCGCCGACGCTGCTGGAGTATTTCCCTGAGAAATGGCTTCTCATCGTGGACGAAAGCCATGTGACCGTGCCGCAGATCGGGGCGATGTACCGCGGAGACCGCGCTCGCAAGGGCACGCTGGTGGAGCACGGCTTCCGTCTTCCGTCGGCGCTCGATAACCGTCCGCTTAGCTTCGAGGAATGGGAAAAGACGATCGACACGACCCTGTACGTCTCGGCCACGCCCGGCGAATATGAGTTGAACAAGACCGGCGGAGAGGTTGTGGAGCAGGTGATCCGGCCGACGGGTCTGGTCGATCCGAAGGTCGAGATACGGCCCGCGAGCTCGCAGGTCGATGACCTGCTGATCGAGATTCGCAAGCGCGTCGAGCGACGCGAGCGGGTTCTGGTCACCACGCTGACGAAGAAGCTCGCTGAAGACCTGACGCAGTATTACCAAAAGCAGGGCGTGAAGGTGAAATACCTGCATTCGGATATCGAGACCCTCGAGCGGATCGAGATCCTGCGGGACCTCAGGCTCGGGGTTTTCGACGTGCTGATCGGCATCAACCTGCTCCGCGAAGGCCTGGATCTGCCCGAGGTCTCTCTCGTGGCGATTCTCGACGCGGACAAAGAGGGTTTCCTCCGAAGCTTCCGTTCGTTGATTCAGACGATCGGGCGCGCCGCCCGTAACGCCGATGGGTTCGTGATCCTCTACGCCGATAAGATGACTGAAAGCATCCGGCGCGCGGTCGACGAGACGGCGCGGAGGCGGACGCTTCAGCAGGCCTACAATGAGGAGCACGGGATCGTGCCGAGGACGATCCAGAAGGCGATCCCGGCGCCGATCGCGCCCACGCTCGACGAGGACGAGGGATCGCGGCGCTCGGGTGACAAGTCGGCGCTCGCCAAGCGCGCGCTCAGGACCGGATCGGGCTCGGGCCATGGCCGGAGTCTCTGGAGCGCCGCCGAGTCATCGGCTGCCGCGATGGCCGCCCTGGATCTCGTGGATCCGGTGGATCGTGAAGCGGAGGCGCGGGTGCTTGCCGGAGAGTTTTTCACCTCGCTCGACAAGCTCGCCGGTACGGTGAAAAAGATGGAAGACGAGATGCGCGCCGCCGCCAAGGAGATGCAGTTCGAGCGCGCGGCCGAGCTGCGCGACCGCATCAAGCGGTTAAAAGTCCTCAGCCTCGGAATTGAGTAGCGCGGTCCCCGGGGCTCAGTCCTGATAGCGGTCAAAGAAGGCGCGAAAGGCCTCGTTGGCCAGCTTTTCGAGAAAGCGGAGCTTCGGCGGGAGATGCGCGGCCGAAGCTCGTGCTTCAGCGCGGACCTCGTCGTGGGCTTCGGCAATGCCCACCCGGGTATCCGAGGTCGTCAGCTCCGTGAACTCCAGCTCGATCCGCACCTGTCCGGTGAGGGACTTGACCTTGAAAAGCCGTTTCGTCCTGCCGTCGCCGCGTTCGGCTTCAAGCTGGCTGTCCTCGATCTCTTCCTCGTTGTAGCCTTCGCGAGTATCCGCGTCGAACTGCAGGACCTTCGCGCGAAGCGCATACTCCGCGCCCGCGCGCCGGGCCAGCTCTTTCCAGTCGGTCGGATTCAGGTCCGGCTGCCCGCGAACGGCCTCGATATCTTGCTTCGGAAGGAGGAGGAACGTCCCCCGCTGGCGGAGCTGATTCACGAGCGAGACTTCGATGATCGAACGCGAAGAGGCTTCTCCGTCGAGCTCGACGAGCGCCACCTTCTTGCCCACCATGGAGGATAGCTCGGGCGTCTTGCGGGGCGTGCTGGCGCAGCCCGCGAGGCCTGAAATCCAAAGCATCACCAGCAGACTGACGAGTGCTTTCACTGTTATTGCTGAGGCTGGCCGCCGTAGATCAGGATCTTGAGGTCCGTACGGAAAATAACCTCGATCTTGTTCGGGTAGATCAGCCTGCCCACGATGCCTTCGCCGAAGGTCGGATGCTTGATCTTGTCGCCGAGCACGAACACGCCCTTGGTCGTGTAGGATTTCATCGGCGCGTCGCGGTGCGAGGCCATCAGCTTTTCCCACTCGGCCTCGATGGAGGTCGCGGTGGCTTCAGCGGCCGACTCCTTTTTCTTGCGGGTGGCCTTGGCCTTGGTCGGCTCGGTGACGCCTTTAGGGGTCTTGTAAACATGCTCTTTTTTGCAGGTCAGACACTGAACCTTTGCGATCCGGTCGCCCTTCATGGCCACCACCACGTGATTCAGGTCCATTTTGCAGCTCGTGCAATATGCGAGGGTCTCTTTGGCGACATTGCTGCTGGCGCCGTTAGCGGAACTGCGAGCCATCTCAGGCCTCCTGGTCAATTTTAAAGAATCCTATAGCTTCATTTGTGGTTATATGGACTTGGATGGAAAATCAAGCTCCTAAAGCCGCCTTGCTCGAACAGGCCCATGAGACGGCAACCCAGCCGGGGGTCTATCTCATGAAGAGCGTCGAGGGGGAGATTCTCTATGTCGGAAAGGCGAAGAACCTCAAGAACCGGCTATTGACCTATTTTCAGCCGGCGCCTCACGAAAACCCGCGCACCGAGATGATGGTGGGCCGGGTGGAGCGCTTCGACGTCATCCTGACGGAGACCGAGGCCGAGGCGTTGATCCTCGAGTGCACGCTCATCAAGAAGCACAAGCCCCGTTTCAACGTGCGTCTCAAGGACGACAAAGCTTATCCGTACCTGCGGATCCGGCTGAACGAGGCGTTTCCCCGC
>JAMPXZ010000107.1 GCA_023700925.1 Oligoflexia bacterium
ATCGCCGCTCAGGTGATCGCGGCGCGGACCTATGCGCTTTACCAGATGGAGCGCGCGCGTGCTTCTCACTTTGACGTCGACGCCACGGTGCGCGACCAGGTCTACGACGGCTCGATCCGCGAGGACACGCGGGCTTCGCAGAGCGTGCTCAAGACGCGAGGAATGGTTCTGACCGTGAGCTCGGGGCGTGCTCCCGCTTCGCCGATCAAGGCTTTCTATCACTCGACCTGCGGTGGCCGGACGGGATTGCCCGAGCACGTCTGGGGAGCCAGCGTTCCGGGCTTTCGCCGGAGCGTCGTTTGTCCTTTCTGCGCGGGTTCGCCTGTTTTGAACTGGGACCTCGAGCTCAGCGCGCCGGAGCTGAAGGAGACCCTTCTCCAGGGCGCTCGCGCCGAGGAGCAGCTCCTGCCGGGGTGGCCTCGCGACTGGCGAGCGCTTCTGCGTGGAGCGCAGCTCGTCGGCGTTCGGCTCGGCAAGCTGGATTCCGCCGGAAAGGTCGCGGCTGTCGTCACGAGCTGGAAGCTCAGAGATCGCGCGCTCGAGCTGCCGCTCGGGGCCGCTCGTTTTCGTGACTGGCTTGGGCCTGCCCGGTTCCGAAGTACGTCCTTTCAAATTCATTCCAAGGGAAGCCGATGGAGCTTCCGCGGAAGAGGGAACGGCCACGGCGTCGGAATGTGCCAGTACGGCGCCAAGGCGATGGGGGAGAAGGGTTTCAAGTCCGTGGCCATCCTGAAGCACTATTACCCTGACGCCACGGTGCGGAAGCTGTGGTAAAGCCCCCTTTGCATGCACGAGCTGAGTGATTTTGATTTTGACCTTCCCGAGCGGCTGATCGCGCAGCGGCCCGCCGAGCCGCGCGATGCCTCGCGGGTGCTGGTCCTCGACCGCGTGAAGGGGACGATCGAGCATCGGATCTTTCGCGACCTTCCGGATTATCTCGATGCGCGCGACCTGCTCGTTGCGAACAATACGCGCGTGCTCAAGGCGAGACTTCTCGGGCACCGCCTGCGTGAGGAGCGAGGAGAGTGGGTTCCCGGCGGCAAGGTCGAGTTCGTCCTCCTCGAGGAGCTGGCGCCGCGGCGGTGGGAGGGGCTTTTTCACGCGAGCGCGAAGTACAATCCCGGCCTGCGGTTCGAGATTCCGACCGCCGATGGGCGTGGCTTGCGGGGCGTTCTCGTCCGCGGCGTGAAGGACTCGCCCACGGGAACGGTGGTTGCGGAATTCGATCGCGACCCGGTCGAAAGTGGCGCGGGCGAGATCCCTCTTCCGCACTACATCGAGCGCTCGCCCGAGGCGCTGGACGAAACTTCGTATCAGACGCTCTACGCGAAGGAGCCGGGTTCGGCGGCGGCACCGACGGCGGGATTGCATTTCACCCCTGAGGTCATGGCTCGGCTGCGCGAGCGGGGAGTCGAGTGGCGGGAGGTGACGCTGAGGGTGGGGCTCGGGACCTTCCGGCCGGTGAAAGATCCGGACATCAGCAAACACCGGATGCATGAGGAAGCCTACGAGGTCCCGCCCGAGACGGCCGAGGCGGTGAATCAGGCAAAGCGCGCGGGCAAGCGGATCGTGGCCGTCGGGACCACCTCGGTGAGAACGCTCGAAAGCGCGTGGGACGGTCACGGCCTGCGCGCGGGTTCGGGAAGGACGTCGATTTTCATCCGGCCGGGGGCCCACGAGTTCCGCGTCGTGGACCGGTTGCTCACGAACTTTCATCTTCCTAAATCGACGCTCCTGATGCTGGTCTCCGCGTTCGCGGGCCATGAGCTCGTGATGAAGGCTTACCGCGAAGCCGTGGCGAGGGAGTACCGCTTCTTCAGCTACGGGGATGCGATGTTGATTGTATAGCCGGGCTCACTCCAGCGCCGTCCGCAGCTCCTCCACCAGCTCCCGCGCGGCGTTGCTCGTGGCGGTGGCGCGCTCCTCGAGGAGCTTCGCGCGCACGGCCTCGATCGCCGACGTGCCTTGCAGCCGGCCGGAGTAGGTCGAGAGTGCCTTGGCCGCCGCGCGGCGTTCGGCGGCGGTGCGGTTGCCCGTGGCGGGGACGGCTTCGCCGAGGATCGTGACGAAGGCAGCCTCGTAGTCCACGAGGCGCTCCCCGACCTTGCCGAGGAAGAATGGCACTTCTTCGCGACGGACCAGCGATCCCAGGACCGCGGCGCGGAGCTTCGGCAGTCCCGCGCTCACGTCTTCGGTGAACGAGAGCGCCTCTTTCGCCATTCCCGCGCGCGTTTCCGCGAGAAGCTTCTCGGCGTCGGCGGCGCTCAGGGACTTGACGAACGGTGCCTCGGCGAGCCGGGTGAGGGCATAGGCCTGCGCGCCTTCGAGCGCGGTGAGCACTGGTGCGGGAAGCTCGCGCAGAGCCAGCGTCCGCTCCACCCCGAGATAAGCGCGCTCGCGCATCGCCTCGAGCTCATAGCCGGGCAGAAGCGCGCCGTTGGCGACGAGGAGCAGCGACTTGATGTTCATGCGGACCGCGCGGGACAGCGAGGTCTTCGCCGACAGGAAGTAGAAGTTCATCGCACCCTTGAGGGACTTGCTGATGAGCGACGTCAGTGCATTGAACTCCTCGCGCGTGGCGGTGTCTTCGAGCTTCTTCGCGGTCAGCACGAGCTCGGGCACGCGGCCGAGCGCGGCTGAGAGGGATACGTCCCCGGCCTTTTCCGGCGCGGTGATGCGGTCAAAAGCCGTCGCTATGGCAAGGGTCGGATCCTTTTCCGCGTCGTAGCGCATGCAGAGCGGATCGACGCCGCCTTCCTCCTGATCCGCCTCGTCGTCGTTGCAGGCCGGAAGGGCATCCGAGTCCTCCGCGAAGTCGCGGCCTTGGTTGTACAGGGCGCTCAGCGCCTGGCGGTCATACTCGAGCAGGGGCCCGTCCGCGGCGGTCACCGAGGCGAACGCCGCGCGCTCGAGCTCAAAATCGTTGTAATCCATGATCGAGGTCGAGAAGAGCGTCTCCGGCTTCGAGCGGTCGAACGAGAGCGAGCCCTTGAAGTTGTGCGCAAGTCCGAGCGCGTGGCCGAGCTCATGGAAGAGCGTCTGCTTGAGGAGCTGAACCGCGAAATTCTCCACCTCTTCCTCGGTCAGGCGCCCGGAAGCCGCGAGCGCCGCGCCATCGCGCAGCTCGCGGGCGCAGGCGACGTGGGCGATGCTGCCCTTGATCTTCGGGGCCGCGGGCTCCGAGACGATCCCCTCTTGCCAGTACTCCATGCCGATCTGCAGCCACGCGGCGGGCAGATAGATCAGACTGTGGCTTTGCTTGCCGGTGGATGGGTCCACGGCTTGGCTTTCATAGGCCGCGCCGGCGACGCGGCGGCTGTCCCAGTTGATCACGTTGATGCGGGGGTCGCCGAGGCGAACCCCTTCGGGCAGTCTCCCGAGGAAACGCATCACGGGGCGTTCGATTCCCTTGAAAGCGAGGAAATAGCGATTCCAGCCCTCGACCGCCTGTTTCACCGGCTCCAGGTACTGATCGGGAATGTTCGGCGTCACGTACCAGTCGATGGTTCCGCCCGGCGGAAGATCGAAGTGCTGCGCGTAGGTGACGGCGTTTTCGCCCTGATAGACCTTCTCGCCTCCCAGGAAGCGGAAGCGCGCCGCCGCGCCTTCGCTCGCGCCGACCGGGTCCTCGGGGTCCATTTCAAATGTCTGGAAGTTCGGGCTGGGCGTGAGCGCCGTGCGCGGGAATATCGACTCGAGGAGCTCACCGACTGAGCCATCCGGCAGCAGGATACTGGTCTGCTGAAGAAGGTAGGTGCCGTTCTCCGCGGTTTCGAAAGACCGGATCCAGTGATCCGTCACGGGACCTTCCGCTCCAAGCTCGCCCGCGACCGTGCCGAGGAAGACGCGTGAGTCCGCGCCCGAAAGGGTGAGGGTGGTTTCGGTCTGGGCCAGGATCTTGAACCGGCTGATGAGCTTCTCGGGGTGGTTCACGTCGCTCGGATAGCGGTACTTTCCGTCCATGATGAGCTGAAGCTCATTGCCGGCGATCACGAAGCGAACGGGGAAGTGCCCCATCGTCAGGCTCTGAAGGTAGAGCTCGCTCTCGGCATCGTAGAAGGACGAGTACTGCAGATCGACGCCGTAGAGAAACTCCTGCTCGAGCAGCGCCTTGCGGTCTACCGTCGCGACGACTGACACGGAAGGGGAGCTGCTTTGGCCCGGAGTGACGGTCGCCTTCTGGCTCTGCTCAGTCACGTCGATCCGCTTGAGCCAGGGGGTGCCGCTCTTGCGGTTGAGCGCGACCCTGGATTCCGTGCAGCTGAGTGTGAGAACCGAAAGTAAACCGAAGGCGATGAGCGCTTTTGGGAACATGAGAACGACCTTCCTTGCGCACGGATGCGCGTGACGCACCGTATCATTTTTGTCGGGAATTGGCACCGATTTCCTGAAACTTGTGCTAGGGAAGGAGCATATGCTCATCGACCGGTCCGTGGCCGTAGGCCCTTTTCAGAGTAATTGCCGGCTCTTGGCTTGCCCCAAGACCGGCCAGGGTGTTCTGGTGGATCCAGGCGACGAGCCTCAGCGGATCGTTGCGCTGGTGGGGGACACTCGTACTTCAACGGGCCTTCCCGTGGAGATTCGATACATTCTCCATACTCACGGGCACTTGGACCATGTCGGCGCGACCCGTCCGGTGGTCGAGGCGCTCGGGGCGGGCAAGGCTCGTTCGGAATGGCCCAAGGTCGCTCTCCATCAGGGCGATGAGGAGATGTATAAAGCATTGAAAAGCCAGGGAAGTATGTTTGGTCTGAGTCACTATGCGGAGCCGTTGCCCGTGGACCATTTTCTGGTGGACGGCGAAGAGCTCCAGGTTGGCGAGTTACGGATCGTTGCGCTTCATACCCCCGGGCATAGTCCGGGCGGGATGTGCTTCCTTGTGAAGGGGGATGCGGCCCTCGGAGTGAAGGAGACCGTCGTTTCCGGAGATACCTTGTTTCAGGGGAGTATCGGCCGAACCGATCTTTGGGGCGGGGACCATGACAAGCTTCTTCGGAGCATCCGGACCCGCCTTCTGTCCCTGAGTGATGAAACCCGGGTCTGTCCCGGTCACGGCCCTGATTCCCAGATCGGCATCGAGAAGAGAGAAAATCCGTTTTTATGATCCAGTTCGAAGTCCAGCATACGATTGATAACCGGGCGCGGGCCGCGCGACTGGTGCTTCCGGGTTCCCGCGGCAAGGCGCACGAGATTCTCACGCCCATGTTCATGCCGGTAGGAACCGCCGGAACGGTCAAGGCCATGACCACGACGGAGCTTCGCGGCATCGGTGCGCAGATCATCCTGGGGAACACCTACCACCTCTATCTGAGGCCCGGTCACGAGCGCGTGGAGCGCCTGGGCGAGCTTCAGAAGTTCATGAACTGGGATGGGCCCATTCTGACCGACAGTGGCGGCTTCCAGGTCTTTTCGCTCGCCGCGCTCAACAAGATCGACGATGAAGGCGTGACCTTCCAGTCCCACATCGACGGCAGCAGCCATCGCTTCACGCCGGAGCTGTCGATGGAGATCCAGCGGGCGCTCGGCAGCGATATCGTCATGGCCTTCGATCAGTGTCCGCCGTATCCGGCGACTTCCGAGCAGGTTCAGGCTGCCATGAGGCGCACTGTCCGGTGGGCCGAGCGCGGCCTGCGCGTTCCGATGAAGCCGCATCAGGCCCGGTTCGGGATCATCCAGGGCGGGCTGTATGAGCAGCTGCGGGAACAGTCGGCGCGGGAAATCACTTCACTCCCGTTTGACGGTTTCGCGATCGGGGGGCTTTCGATCGGCGAGACGCCGGAGCTGATGCAGAAGATGGCCCATTACACCGCGCCCTTTCTTCCGCAGGACAAGCCGCGCTACCTCATGGGAGTGGGCAGGCCCGAGGACCTGGTCGAATGCGTCCGGGCGGGGATCGACCTCTTCGACTGCGTGATGCCGACCCGGAACGCCCGTAATGGTCAGCTCTTCACGAGCCTGGGCAAGGTCAATATCAAGAACTCCAAGAACGCGGATGATTCGGGTCCCCTGGACCCGGAGTGCCCGTGCGAGGCTTGCACACAGTACTCTCGCGCGTACCTGCGGCATCTTTTCATCGCGGGCGAGGTGCTTTCGGCGCGGTTGAATACACTGCATAACCTGACTTATTACCTCCGGTTGATGGGCCAGATGAGAGCGGCGATCCTGGAGAATCGGTTTGACGATTGGGCTAAATCTTTCTATACGAAATTGAGGACTTAAGAAGATGATTCAAAAAATCTGGAAATCCATTTCTCTCGCTACGGTAGTTTACTTCCTGGGGACGATCAGTCTGGCGCTGGCCGAAAACCCGGCCGTGCCTGGTGGCGCCGCTCCGGGAGGCGCTCCGGCGGCGGGACAGCCGCAGCAACCCGGGATCGGCGGAATGCTGGTTCCCTTCCTCGCGATGTTCGCCGTCATCTATTTCTTGATGATTCGGCCGCAGCAAAAGAAGATGAAGGAACAGCAGCAGATGCTCAGTTCCCTCAAGCATGGCGACGAGGTGATCACGACCTCCGGCATGCTGGGCACGGTGACTGGGATCACGGATAAGGTAATCACCCTTGAGGTGGCGGACAATGTTCGTGTTAAAATGCTGAAGAGCCAGGTATCCCAGATCGTCAAAGGTCAGATCAAGGACCTCGCTTAACTATTACGAAGGACCGCCGTCAACGCCGGGCTGGCTCACGCCACGAGCGTGCGCTTGAAGTCTTGGCTGCGGCGGTCTGTTTTTATACCTCGATTAAGGGGGGGTAGAATGACCCGTGGCTGGTGGGGAAGGTTTCTTCTCCTGGTGTTCTTCACAGTTCTTTCGATCGTTTATGTCATTCCGACGGTCGCAAATCTCGATCTCGAAAAGACGAAGTTTCCGTTCAAGCAGAAGATCAATCTCGGCTTGGACCTGCAGGGCGGGCTCTACCTCGTTCTCGGAGTGGACTTTAACAAGGTCTACAAGGACATCGTCGACCGCCAGGCCTCGAGCCTGGAAAGCCGGCTGAAGGACAAAGGCATCACGCCCACGTCGCTGAAGGTGGTCCGGGAAAATCAGCCCCTCGACGACCCGAAGATCCAGGTGAGCTTCGACGGCAGCAAGCGCGAGGAGTTCTACCAGATCATCAAGAAGGAGTACTGGACGCTCCGGATCGCCGGCGAAAAGTCCGGCTCGTTCGAGCTCGGTCTCTCGTCGGAGTTCCGCGGCGAGGTCCGGGACCGGACCCTGAACCAGAGCATTGAGGTGATCCGCAACCGCATCGATGAGTTCGGTGTGTCAGAGCCGGTCATCACGAGCCAGGGCACGGACCGTGTCGTGGTCGAGCTCCCCGGCATCCGAGAGGTCGATCGCGCGAAGGACCTCATCGGTCGCACCGCCAAGCTCGAGTTCAAGATGGTCAACGACAAGGCCATGAATCCCGGGCAGGTCGAGGCGCTCGTTGCCGAGATCGAGAAAGAGCACGGCATCGTCTTCAAAGAAGGCCATAAGTTCTCCGAGTACGTCGCCAAGATCAACGAAAAGGCCAAAGGCAAGATCCCGGAGGGGACGGAAATCGCCTTCGAACGCAACAACGATCCCTTGAAGGGCGGCCCGGACCGTGTTCCGTACCTCCTGTTCTCCAAGGTCGAGGTCACGGGTGACGATCTCCAGGACGCCAATGTCCAGATCGATCAGGAAAACCAGCGCCCTTACGTGGCCTTTTCGTTCAATCCCCGCGGCTCGGCGCTTTTTGGCAAGTTGACCGGCGATAATGTCGGCAACCGCCTGGCCATCGTGCTCGACACGATCGTGCACTCGGCGCCCGTGATCCAGAGCCGGATCACCGAGCATGGCCAGATCACGCTCGGACAGGGTGCGGGCGAGGACCTGATGAAGGAGGCGAAGGATCTCGCGATCGTGCTTCGCGCGGGCGCCCTTCCGGCGCAGCTCGACTTCCTCGAGCAGCGCGTGATCGGTCCCAGCCTTGGCCAGGACTCGATCAAGGGCGGCGCCCTGGCCGCCATCGTCGGGAGCTTCGCGGTATTTCTTTTCGTGATTCTCTATTATCGCGTCAGCGGCGTGATCGCCGTGCTGTCGCTGATTCTGAACGTGCTCTTCGTTCTGGCCTGTCTGGTCGGTCTCGAAGCGACCCTGACTTTGCCCGGTATCGCGGGCATCGCGCTCACGGTCGGCATCGCGGTGGACTCGAACGTGGTCATCTACGAGCGCATTCGAGAGGAGCTGCGGCTGGGCAAGGGGATTCACGGCGCGGTGGAGGCGGGCTTCCAGAAGGCCTTCCGCACCATCCTCGACGCGAACGTCACCAATGCGGTCGCCGCCGGCGTTCTGCTGATGTACGGCACGGGCCCCATCAAGGGGTTCGCCGTCACGATGCTGATCGGTATCGTGACCACGCTGTTCACGGCGGTTTTCGTGTGCAAGGTCGTCTTTGACGCCTATCTCCGGCGCCTCGAGAATCGTGGCACCAAGACCCTGAGCATCTGAGAAGGAAAAGAAGCCATGTTTGAAATCATTCGTCCTGGCACACAGTTCGACTTCGTAGGCAAGCGGCGGCTCTGGATTTCCATCTCCGCCATCGCGATCCTGGGCTCGATCATCCTGTTCTTCACCAAAGGCCTCAATTACGGCATCGACTTCACGGGCGGCGCCGAGATCCAGGTCCAGGTCCCCGCGGCCTGGGATATCGGAACGGTCCGCAAGGAGATGGATGAAGGTGGCATCAAAGGCCTCAAGGTCATCCAGATCGGCGAGCCTTCGGCGCATCAGTTCCTCATCAAGGCGCAAGGCGACGACAAGTCGTTGAACCTCATCTCGCGCCAGGTGGGCGAGATCCTCGGCAAGAAGCTGCAGCCGGGAGAGTACGAGATCCAGCGGGCCGACGTGGTCGGTCCGGCGGCCGGCGCGTCGCTGCGGACCAGCGGCTTCCTCTCGATGTTCTACGCCCTCCTCGGCATCCTGCTGTACGTGACGATCCGGTTCGACCTTCGGTATTCGCCGGGCGCCGTGCTGGCGTTGTTCCACGACTCGGTGATCACGATCGGCGTGTTCATCCTGACCCAGAAGCAGTTTGACCTGCAGATCCTGGCGGCGATCCTCGCGCTCATCGGTTACTCCAACAACGACACCATCATCGTGTACGACCGCGTGCGCGAGACGCTGCATCAGCAACCGGGCGTGACGATCGAACAGGGCGTGAACCGCGCGATCAACGAGACGCTCGGACGTACGATCCTGACGGCGCTGTGCACGTTCCTATCGGTCATGGCGCTGTGGATCTTCGGCGGCAAGGTGATCGAGGACTTCGCCTTCGCCCTGATGGTCGGCATGGTCGCCGGGACGTACTCGTCGATCTTCATCGCCAGCTCGTTCGTGATCTACCTGACCCACTGGCAGGAGAAGAAAGCGGCGAAGATGAAAGGCCAGGACGGCAAGTCCAAGCGCTCGGTGACCGTAAGGCCCGAGCCCAAGCTCCAGTCCTGAGCCGGATCGGCGTTGTATGAGTCGTCATCTCGAGCCCCGCGAGTGGAAGTCGCGGGGGCAGCAGTCCCACGCGGACGAACTCGTTGCCGCATTGCAGGCGGACACGGGATTGTCCCGGGTCACCGTAGGAGTTTGTCTGACGCGAGGCCTGACCACGGCCCAGGCGATCAAGGAGTTCCTTGCGCCGCGTTTTGAGACGCTGACCCCCGCCCTGAAGATCCGGGACCTGGATCGCGCGGTGGACCGGCTGGGGCGCGCGCGAGCGGCGGGGGAGCGGGTCCGCGTCTTCGGGGACTATGATGTCGACGGCACGACGGGCGCGGCGCTCCTCGGGTGGATCCTTCGCGACTGCGGCTTCACCTATGACCTCCGGCAGCCGGATCGTTTCAAAGACGGTTATGGCCTCAATGTGCGGGCGGTCGAGGAGGCGATGGAGGCCGGCACCGGCCTTCTTCTTACGGTGGATTGCGGGATCACCAGCTTCGATGCCGCGGACCGCGCGCGGGAGCTCGGGCTGGATCTCGTCGTCGTCGACCATCATCAGCTCGATCCCAAACGCGGCATTCCGCCCGCCGTCGCGGTGGTGGATCCGCAGCGCCCGGATTGCGAAAGCGGCTTACGCCAGCTTTGCGGCTGCGGCCTGGCTTTCTATCTTGCAATGGCGTTGCGCGCCCGCGGTCGGCAGGAGGGCTGGTTCGCGGCCGGTGCGGAACCCAATCTCAAGCAGCACCTGGACCTCGTCGTCATGGCGACCGCGGCCGATATGGTGCCGCTGACCGGGGACAACCATGTCCTCGTGCGCCACGGTCTCGAGGTCCTCAAGCGTTCCAAGAAGCCGGGAGTACGCGCGCTGCTCGAGGTGGCGGGCATTGGCTCGCGCGACGTGAGCCCGGGGCATCTTGGATTTGTCATCGGCCCCCGCATCAACGCCTCGGGACGCATGCAGTCGGCGTCGCTGGCGCTGGAGCTGCTGACCTGCGAGGACCCGGCGCGGGCCATGGAGTTGGCGTTGGCGTTGGAGAAGCTCAATCATGAGCGCGCGGAACTTCAGAACCAGATCTGGGACGAGGTGCGTGCCCGAGTCGAAGAGGGAATCAAGGTGGGGCGGTTCCGGCACGGTGTCGTCGTCGCCGATCCGGGCTGGCACGAGGGCGTCGTCGGGATCGTGGCGTCACGGGTGACGGAGACCTTTCGGCGGCCCGCGGCGGTGATCGCCCTGCGCGAGGATCATGGCAAAGGCAGCGTGCGCTCCTATGGCGGCAAGGATGTCCTGAGTGCGCTCCGGGCGGCGTCAACGTGTCTTCTCGGCTTTGGAGGTCACAAGCACGCGGCGGGGCTTTCAATTGCGAACGGGAGGGTGGAGGAGTTCGAAAACGCTTTCGATCAAGCATTGGCAACTCTTGTCGAGGACGCCGATTCGCTGCCCCTGCTCATTGAAGGCTCGTGCTCCATCGGCGACCTCCAGCCGCGCACTTTGGAAGAGCTCGAAAATCTCGGACCGTTCGGGCCGGGGAATCCCGAGCCCGTTTTCGTCATTCGCGCCACCGTGCGGGATCATCGAGTGTTGAAAGAAAGGCATTTAAAGCTCACTTTGAGTCCCGTCGGTTCAACAGGGAGTATTGAAGCGATCTGGTTCCATGGCGTCGAGCATCAGGCCATGGCTTCGGGTGAGCTTCTCCGCTGCGAGGCCGAGTGGGCCGGCGTACCCGAGCTGAACCGCTTCCGCGGCGCGGTCACCCCCACGTTCCGCGTTCGTGACTGGCATCCGATTGGCCCGGTGTGAGTGGCTCACCTGATTGCTATTCTCCGGTTTAGCGGGGACTTAATCGACCCGCTGCCTTGACTTAAAGTGGCTGGCCGTTAGAATGAAATTTGCTTTTCATGAAGGTGTTTAACTCGCACCGGTAACCGTGGGCACGAAGGATTGGTTAGCCCGCATTCCAACTTGGAGGGGAAATGGAGAATGGAATCTCAAAGCGGCGGAGTGGATTCATAACCGCATTATCGCTTACAGCGCTGGTCGGAGCGGGAGTGTTCGCGGCATCAGCGTTCTCCAGCCCCAGCAAGACACTGAACGCGCCCGAGCGCGTCCCCGGTCAACTCGTGGTGAAATTCAAGGATGCGTCCTCGCGCAACGCGCAGGCCACGGTTTACTCCAATCTCCTTCAACGCCTGGGCGGCAACTCGGTCCTCAGCGTCAAGCCCTTCGTGACGGACGCCAGCTATCAGGTGCTGAGCCTGGCCAAGGACAGCGATATCAAAGCCGCGATCGACACGCTCTCGCAGGAGCGCACGGTCGAGATCGCCGAGCCGAACTTCATTTACCGGATTTCGCAGGCGGGAGTTCCGAACGATCCCGACTTCGAGAAGACGTGGGGTATCCACAACACCGGACAGGCCGATAACTCGGGACGCCAGGGGATCGCCGGCTCCGATATCAAAGTTCTGCCGCTCTGGGAGCAGGGCTTCCGTGGCAG
>JAMPXZ010000108.1 GCA_023700925.1 Oligoflexia bacterium
ACGATCTCGATCCTGGATGGGGCGAGAAAAACACCTCTGATGGAAGCGGAGCTCAAGGGAATCGTCTACTGAGAAGGCCGAGCTCCATCGCTCACCGGCTCAGCGGTCCGATCTTCTTCTTGCCGACGTAGCTTCCCGGGGCGATCGCCGAGATCATCCGGATCGTCTTGAGGCCACCCTTCTGAAGGCTGATCTCGCGGATGGTGCGGTTGCCGAACTCGGCATCCAGCTCGCGGATGGCGTTGAGCAGGTCCTGGTAGGACTCGGCGGTGAGCTGGTAGTTGCGCAGGCTGAAGTGCTGGGACTCCGGGATGTCGGCGTCGACGATGTCAGTCACCAGCTCGTGGCTCCATTCCTTGCGGACTTTCCTCATGAGCGGGCCGCTGCCGACCCAGCGAACGAGGCCTACCTTGGGAATCTTGACCTTGTTGTTCTCGTGGAGCTGGATGAGCTTCAGCTCGTCGAGCCGCTTGAGGTAGCGGAAGACCTCGGAGTCCGTGAGTCCGAAGTGCTTCTGAATCTCCTCGACCGACAGCCGCTCGTAAACGAGCTTCCAGAAGAAGTAAAAGCACTCGATGTGCTGGACGAAGTATTCCTGCTGCTCGGGAGAGAACCGTACGTCCTTGGCGCTCATCTGCTTGAGGGAGGCGAGGACGTCAGCGAGCGAGATGTCGATCGCGTTACAGATCTGAACCAGGCGGTTGAAGGAGCAGTCCTCCGCGATGAAGAGCTTCTTGAGGCCGGACTCGGACATCCCGATTTTCTGTGCCAGATCCCGATAGTGGATCTTGTTTTTCTTCAGGGCCGATTTAATTATTCGCAGCACTAATTTGAAGTCGATCTGGTCCTTCACCTGGGGCTCCTGAAAAAAAATGGTTCCTCATCGAGGAACTTTAAAGTCCCTCTCGCCAAGAGGCTTCTCCTTCGGTAAGAAGAGGGCATCCAAGCACCTCAAGGATGAAGGGCAGACTACTGTTTTCTGGCCTCTCATCCAACCGAAGGAGTCACATCGTGAACATCTTGGCACTCAATTGCGGCTCGAGTTCCCTCAAATACCAGCTTTTCGACTGGAATAGTCATGAAAAATTGGCCAGTGGCCTGGTTGATCGGATTGGTCAGCCCGGGGCGTTGATCAAGCACAAGGTGCGTGATCTGCCGGCTCAGAAGCTCGAAATCAACTGCCCGGATCACACGGCCGCGATCGAAAAGGTGAGCGCGCTTCTGAATGAGGTGCTTCCCAAGGGTGCCAAGATCCAAGCGGTTGGCCATCGGCTTGTCCATGGCGGTGACCGTTTCGCCCGCTCCGTCGTTATCACCGATGAGGTGGTCAAGACCATCGAGGAGTTGATTCCCCTGGCTCCGCTCCATAACCCTGCCAACCTGGCTGGTATCAAGGCCGCCAAGAAGCTCCTGCCCGGTGTTCCCCAGATTGCCGTTTTCGATACGGCCTTCCATCAGACCATGCCCGAGACGGCCTATTCCTACGCGGTACCCGAAGAATGGGTGAAAAAGTACGGCGTGCGCCGCTACGGCTTCCACGGCACTTCTCACCTGTATGTGTCGCGTAAGGTTGCCGGGATGGTCGGTCGGCCGGTTGGCGACCTCCGAATCATCACCTGCCACATCGGCAACGGCGCGAGCATCACGGCTGTGCAAAAAGGCCGTTCGGTCGAAACCAGCATGGGCCTGACCCCGCTGGCTGGCGTGGTGATGGGGACCCGCTCGGGCGACTGTGACCCGGGAATGATCCCTTACATCCACATGCAGGCCAAGCTCAGCTTCGAGCAGGTTTTCGATGCTCTGAACAAGAAGAGCGGCATGCTGGGACTGACGGGTTCCAATGACCTGCGTGATGTCGAGACCCGGCACTTCGAAGGCGATCCGCGCGCCACGACGGCTCTCAAGATCTACGCGCACTCCATCAAGAAGTACATCGGCTCTTATGCGGCGGTCATGAACGGCGTGGACGTGATCGTGTTCACCGCGGGTGTTGGCGAGAATTCGTCGATCATTCGCGAGATGGTTCTCTCCGACATGCAGTATCTGGGCGTCCAGCTCGATTCGAAGCTCAATGAGGCGGCTATCCGGGGCGCCGAGGGCGTGATTACCCAGCCGGGCTCACCGGTGAAGGCCGCGGTCGTGGCTACCGATGAAGAGCAGATTATCGTCGAGGACACTGTCGCCCTTCTGGAGGGGCGTTCTCCGGCGGCGGCCGATTTCCGGTATTCGTTCGAGAAGGGCGGAGCCTCGGTTACCCCTGCCAACGACGTTTCGACTATTCCGGTCGCGGTTTCCAACCGGCACCTGCACATCTCGAGAAAGGATCTCGACTCGCTGTTCGGCCCTGGCTACCAGCTGAAGCCGATGAGGCCTCTCTCGCAGCCGGGACAGTACGCCTGCGAGGAGTGCGTCGCGATCGTCGGGCCCAAGGGCAAGATCGAGAACGTCCGCATCCTTGGCCCCGAGCGCAAGGCCACTCAGGTCGAGGTGTCCCAGACGGACGCTTACAAGCTGGGTATCCAGGCCCCGGTGCGGGACTCCGGTGACGTGGCCAGCTCGGCCAAGTTGACGCTGGTCGGCCCCAAGGGCGAAGTGCCGGCGCAGGAAGGCACCATCATCAGCTGGCGCCACGTGCACATGCACACCAAGGATGCCGCTCGCTTCGGCGTGAAAGACAAGGAGCGCGTCCGCGTTCGTACGACGGGTGAGCGCTCGGTGACCTTCGAGAACGTGCTGATTCGCGTGAGCGACAGCTTCGCGCTCGAGATGCACATTGATACCGACGAGGCCAACGCAGCCCTGCTTCGCAACGGCGATACGGCGGTCCTGATCAAGGGATGATACGATGAGCTCATGGCTGTGAGGCTTTGGGTTCGGTTAGTCATTGTGACGGTAGGTGCCATGGCGTGCCTGCCGCGCGTCGGGTGGGCCTTCGGCTTTCCGCTGGATCCCTCGCAGTTCTCGGATCCCACCGTCCTTCTCGGGGCTGACGTGGCCCCGCGGCTCATCAAAGCCATTGGCCTGGCGACGGACCATCGCGGCTACGAGCCGGCGACCGCGTACGGAACCCAGGGCGTCGATATCGGCCTCGAAGGCACGATGGTGAAGCTTCCGGACGCTTTTACCGAGGCGCTTGCCGCGGCGGGAACGACCGGGGGAGAGAATCTTCCGTTTCTTCCCGTGCCGAGGCTCAATATCCACAAGGGGTTCGCCCGCCAGCTCGACCTGGGGTTTTCGATTTTCTGGACTACCTCTTTTCGTCTCTATGGCTATGAGGCGAAAGTCATCATCGCCGAGCCTGAAGAAGGCCCGACCTTCGCCTTGCGCCTGAGTCTGACTCATTCCAATTTCAAGGCGGGCAACGGCGTGACCCTCCAGCTTCTCACCAACACCGTCACGCCGAGCCTGCTGGTTTCGCGCAGGCTGGCCTTTGCCGATCCCTATCTCGGCGTCGGCTACCAGTATGCCATCGGAAAGGCGCTCTTGACGGTGCCCGTAAGTACTCCCGCTCCGGTCTACAAGATGAGCGGGCGCGGAGGCGGCTTCCTCGCGTTTACGGGGCTGGCGCTTCGCCTGCCGGGGATGGGTTTCAAGCTTTCGGTCGAGGGGGCGTACAGCTCGGCCGGCGCCAGCATGCTCGGCGGGAAATTCGGGCTCAGCTTTTAGATTCCTTCAGGCTCAGTACGATCACGGTGTAGGCGTCCAGGCCGCTCGGATCCTTGCGACGGATGCGGAGCAGGTAGCTGCCCTTGGCTTTCACGAGGGATTCATAGGCTTTCACATCGGAGATCGGCTTTTGGTCAACCTCGACGATCAGGTCGCCTTGCAGAAGACCCGCGCGGTCGGCCGCGCTTCCTTGTTCGACCGCGACGACGACCACCCCGCGGTCCTTGGCGGAGTCGAGCCCCAGGCGATCCGCCACCTCGGGAGTCAGGTCCTGGAGACTCAGGCCTCCTTTGGACTTCTTGGGAGGCGCCTTCTGGCCGCGTTCGGATCCGCGAAGATCCTTCTGCGCGGGGCGCTTCTCGATCTCGAGGGTGAGCGCCACCTCCTTGCCTGCCCGCAGGACCTTGATCGGAACGCGGGCGCCCGGCGGGGTCGCGGTGACTGCGGCGACGAGATCGGTCGCTGTCTTGAGCGGCTTTTTGTCGAAAAGGATGATCACGTCATAGGGTTTGATGCCCGCCCTCGCCGCGGGGTCGCCGGGATAGACATGGGTGACGAAGGGCGCGCCGGTGTGTTTGCCGGCGCCTACGCCCTCGGCGATTTCGGGTCGCAGAGGCTCGACGAGCAGCCCGATATAGCCGCGCGATACGGTGCCCTTCTCCTTGAGCTGCGGAAGTACCGCTTTGACCGAGTGGCTCGGAATGGCGAAGCCGATCCCTTGCGCGCGCGCCTCGATCGCGTTGTTGATCCCGATGACCTCGCCCTGGAGATTCACGAGCGGTCCGCCCGAGTTGCCGGGATTGATAGGCGCGTCGGTCTGCAGGTAGTTGAGGAGGGGCAGGTCAGGCGCGATCCGGCCTTTGGCGGAGATGATTCCGTGGGTGACGGAGTGGCCCTGACCGAAAGGGTTGCCCACGGCCATGACGTATTCGCCCACCTCGAGCTTCTCGGAGTCGCCCAGCGGAAGCGGCACCATCTTCCTTTTGCTTTTGACCCGGATGAGGGCGACGTCGAGATCGGGATCGCGTCCGATGACTTCGCCGTCCGAGGGACGCTCATCGGGCGCTTCGGTGAAGTGGATCTTGATCTCATCCGCCTCGGCGACGACGTGGTTATTGGTCAGGATGACGCCCGACGCGTCGATGATGAAGCCGGAGCCGAGCGCCATCGCCCTCGGGGCGCGTCCGCCTTCGCCGCCACCTTCGTCGTCGTTACCTTCCGGCGGCATCCCGGGAGGCATTCCCCTTCCGCCGAAAAAGTCCTCAAAAAATCGCCGAAACAGCTCCTCCGGCGAGCCCGGAGGAAACGGGCTCTTCACCCGCGACAGGGTGGAGATGTTGACGACCGAGGGCACGACCTTCTTGGCGAGCGAAACGAAGAGGTTCGGGTCGTTGCCCGGGGCGATGCCCGGCGCCTCGGTCGGGGTGGCGGCAGGCGCCGCGACGAGACGCGGAATCACGCCCTGTTCCGGCTTCGCGTGTGCGCAGGGGAGCGAAAGCGTCACCAGAGTCAAGGCGCCAAGAAGGGCCCAGTGCGGCGAATTTCCGGATGGAAGGATGCGCATCCCCAAGCGGGCTGCAAGAAATCCTCCAGCTCAAGCCTCGATGCTAGAGGGCATCCTGGAACGCCCGGATGAGGAGCTGCTTCCAGATGACGGTTTTCTGCTCTTCACGAATCGGGCGGCACTCCGTCTTGTAGCTTTCGTAGAGGCGCTCAAGGGTCCGGGCGAACTCGGGTGAGTGCACCAGAATCCCGCTCTCCGTGTCATGCAGGAAGCTGCGTTTGTTCAGGTTCACGCCGCCCATGAATGAGAGCTCGCCATCGATGAGGACGAGCTTGGAGTGCAGGATCGTCTTCGGCGTAATGAATTCGTAGATGGTGATTTGGTCCAGGAAGCGGTTGATCGCCGCTTTGTTCACGTCGCTGAGCACGATATCCGCCGTGTCACCGTCGAGTTCGATGCGGGTGATCAGCGTGACCTCGACGCCGCGGTCGACCGCACGCCTGACCGCGTCGCCGAGGCGCGGCGTCAGGTGGAAGTAGGGCGTCGAGAGGTGGAGCGTCTTTCGGGCGCTGTCAAAAAGCTCGACGTAAAAGTCCTCGAGGCGGCCTCCGTCCTTGTAGGGAATCGAGAGGAAATGGCGGATGAGCGGGCCTTTGGCCGCGGTGAAGTAGGAGGGGGGCGCCTGGGTCGGGAGCGTGAAGTTCGAGTTGAGGCTCCGGACGAGGAAGGTCTCCGCGTCCTGTGTCCACAGGGTGAAGTAGTGCTGCGCCATCGTCCGGGCGAAGTCTGGCGAGGTGATTTTGACCTCGAAGTCCTTCCAGTGTACGAAGGCCTCGTCGCCGGCGACGTAGTCGACGACGTCTTTCCACTTCGCGTGGCTCTTGGGCTCCTTGAAGACGAAGGCGTCATGGATGTTGCGTCCGCCGAGGACGACGGCATTGCGCGAGGGGTCGGACTCCGAGAGCGTGATCAGGAGCTTGACGTGCATCGTGCGATGCAGTTCGGCGAACCGGTCCCGGACGGACAGCGTGCGCGGGGAGTTGTAACGGAACTCGCTCAGCTGGATATTCGGGCTCGAGGCGGCGAGCTTTCGGAGCATGGCCTTGTCTTTTTCGAGCGAAATCACGTCTGAGACGAGGATCTTGACCATCGTGCCGCGGTCGGCGTGCCACTTCAGGATTCGGGAGAGCAGGGTCCCCGAAAAGTCCGCACGGAACACGAGATAGGAGATCAGGATCGCATCGAGCTTGGGCGCGCGCGAGAAATCGAGCTCGATGAACGGGTCCTGCCGTTCGAGCGCGGTGGTGGGTAGCCGGTAACCCAGGAGCAGCTCGAGCTTGGTGGTGAAGGCGTCGAGGGGGTCGTCGAGCGGAACGATGCGCTCGACCTCGGCGGGGCAGGTCATGTGGTCATAGTCGGGCGTGAGGAAAAGGCTCCGCGGTCCATCCCCGGGCGCCTGGGGCAAAAAGCAGGCTTGCGAGGCCGAGAGGAGCCGCGGGGCGAGCGGATGTAGCTCGTCCTCGCGGACGAAGCGCGCGCCATAGGTCTCTTTGGGTGAGCGGGAATCCTGAAGCAGGAGCGTGCACTGGCGGATCGATGGGCCCGGCGTGAAGAAGACGCGCTGGCCGTTAAGGTCGGCGTTGTAGAGCTCGAACCGCGCTTCGCGCTTTTCGCGGAGGTCGGTCGCGGGCCCGCTGCGGCTCACGGTGAATTCGCCGTCGCAGGAGAGGCGCGCCTGGAGCGGCTCCTCGGTCGCCCGGTTCACCAGCTCCACCCGATGCTCGCGTGAGGACCAGAGCGGCAGGGGCACGACCCGCTCGGGCTGCCCGTCTTTTGCGCGGAAGGCCGGGAGCGAGTCGATGTACAGCGGCATGGCGCTGAGGCCTTCGGAAGCCAGGTAGGGAACGGTGATCGCCGCAGGCTCCTCCTGCGAAGGGGGCGCGAGGCGCAGGATCCGGGCGTGAAGCTCGGTCAGGAGTTTTTGTTTCTCAAGGTGGTCGGTGGGTTCTCTTCCGGTCAGCTTGCGCTCATCCGTTTCGCGCGCGAACTCCGCTTTGAGCGCCGCATGCCGCATGAGGAGGGTCTCGAGGCTATCATCCGAGGAGCTCGGATTGCGCGTCGGAGCCGAGGAGCAGGCTAGGAGAAACATCACGGGTAGCCCCAGGAGTCTCCACGGGATTTGGGTTTTGCTGTCAGAGCCCATGCGCACGCTTCCTCGTCCTCTCAGAACCTATTTCGTTCCGGTGCCTTTAGTATCCGCGGTCAGGAACTCGCTGATCCGCTCATCAGTGAAGGCCCCGGCCTGCGCGGCCTGTTCGAGGGCGATCGCGATGTTCGACAGCCCGAGCTTCAGCCAATCCCCGGCCCGTACGGTAACCACGGGATTGAAATCGAAATGAAACTCCAGATCCCTGGAGAGCGGGCTGCCATTGTAGTAAATGGAATAATCGACCCCGGCACATTTCTCCGGATCCCGGTGCAACTCGATGTCCAGCTGCCTGAGGTTGAAATCGACCGGGATGGAGACTTCGCCCCACCGTGTCGTCACCCCCGCATTCGAGATGTCGATCAGCCCGAGCGCGGCTTCGATGGAGGCCGCACCGCCTTGAGTGACAGGCTGACCATCGGAGTTGGTCAGCTTCAGCTTGGTAACGCAGAACTTGAACTGACTTACCGGGGCCGCGAATGCGGTCCGGATGCCAAGCCATCGCTCGAGGACCTGGAAGAGCGAAGCGCCGTTGCCGTAAGAAGTGCTCTCAATCCCGATCAGCGGATTGCCCACCGAGGTGCCCCCGCAACCGCTGACGAAAAGCGCCAGCACCAACGCCAGCACCGGCGCCGCCTTCGATCGTTGGATTTCGTACTGCCTCTTCATTTTCCGCTCCCTTTCCTGCTGACGTCCCCCGTTCGCCTGGTGAAGGGAAAGAGGGCCAGCTCCACGAAATACACCGAATCAGCTTCTTTCTTATCCTCTTCCAAAGCGCGGATTTTCTCAAAGGCCTCCTGCAGGATCTCACGGGCCTTCGCGAACGTCGCGGCGTCCGCCGCGAAAGCATGTCCGATCAGGTTGCGCTCTTCCCTGGGCGTCTGCTCGATCGAGTCAGCCGCCAGCGCGAGCATCTGGCGATGGAAGCCCGCCATCGACAGGCTGAAGACGCCCCCGTCGCAATCGAGCCGCTTCTCCGGCGGCTGCGCCCGCCCATTTGGCAGCAGCTCGATAAAGCCCTGCTCAGAGAGAAAGGCGAGCGCCTCCTTGATGTCCTTCAGGTCAACGCGCGAACGCAGGCGAGGCTGGATCCAGCTGGCCTCCGGCTTGAACTCCGGAAGCATGCTCATCTCCCGGATCGCGACGTAGTACCAGCGCGTGAGATAATGGTGAACCTCGGTTTCCTTGGGATTGAGCTTGCGAAATGCGCGAAACCGCTTCATCCGCGCCAAGGCCCTGAGACGAACCTCCTGGTCCTCGGAAGTTCCGAGCGTCGTGAGCAGCTCGAAGTAGGACTGGCCCGAGGGGCCCAGGCCCAGTACCGGCGTGATCCGCGCCACGATCCCGGGGGTCAGCGGCCTCGCGCCGGTGATCGCCATGGACAGATAACCGGGTGCCACCTTGGCGGCCCTGGCGAACGCCCGGAGCGAGTAACCGGACTGGCCTGCCTTCTGATAGGCAAGCCAGTCCTTGAGATACGCCCGATAGTCGAGATAGCGAAAGACGTCGGGCTTGATCGCGCGGTGCGCTCGGTTCTTCCTCATCGGCAATGACTCTCCTTACCGGGCTTGACCGACATTCACGCCCTGAATGCTGCTGTTATCGAGACCCGCGCCGAGCGCCGCCAAGCCATTCACGATGTCACCCAGGAAGAGCGTGATCGGCTGGTCGTTTTCGACGATGTAGCCGCTCACCGGGAATTCGAAGCTGAAGGACATGTCCTGCGTGACCTTCCTGTCCCCGCCCGTCGAGTCCGAGTTGAAGAGCACCGCATAATCAGCCCCGGCGCAAATCTCGGGTTTGGTTGCGAGCGTGAACTTGATGTTCTTGAGCGCCGTTCCCGCCTGCAAATCCAGGTTTCCTATCGTAGCGGCTTCCGTCGCCGTCGGACTGAAAGTCAACAGACCGGGCTTCAGCGGGGCGGTGGAGGAACTTGCGGACGTTCCGGAAGCCAGCTCCCATACCACCTCGGATACGCAAACCTTGAAAGTATTGAAAGCATTGACCGCGGCTTGCGCGGTCCGAACTCCCAGGAGGGCGCCGAAAAGATCGAGTCCCGTCTGAGCGAAGTACAGCGAGGAACCATGACGAAGCGCCTGACTGGGGCCCGCCAACGGATTGCTCTGAAGCGGGATCCCCGCCGAAGGATTCTCCTTCCCGCAGGCAGACGTGAAAAGCGCCACCGAGACCAGCAGGGTCGAGACAACCATTTTCGTTCTGACAGAGTTCATACTGCACTCCTTGTTCACTTCCTGATCCGGCGGAGGTGGCGCCGCTCCTAGATCGTTACGTCCTTCTCAAGGCCACCTAAAAACAGTATGAGCCGGGAGACGATAATAGTCAACTTATTGTTCTCAGGTCAACTTGAGAAATCTATCACATGTGCATATATCTTATTTAATTTCAGTAGGTTAGAGACTGATTTGTTCTCACGGATCGTTGTTTATTACATATTTAGAGAACACTCAAGGCTTTCTTTAAAACTCCGATTGGATAACGAGGTGTGAGCCATGAATAGAGACAGAACTTTGGCCTATTCCGGAGCGGCAATCGCCGCAGTGATCCTGGCTGGAAGCGTGTTTTTCGCGCTTCGTGCGAACTCTCCGGCGCGATCCCTCGCGAGCGATGCCAGACAGGTTATCGAGCATTCAGGACCGGCCCGCGTAGTTGAAATGACCCTAGGCGCCGCCGGCACGGAATCACGCTTTCTTGATCGCCTGATCGGAGGGGAACAAGCCCTCCCTCCCGTGCGCGGACACATCAAGCTTCACCTCGACGAGGTCCCGCCGTCCGCGGCGCCCGTCAAGATCTTCGCGACCGTCTCCCAAGGCCATAGATCACGCTTCGAAGACGAGAAGCCCCGCGCCATCCTTAGGCCGTCGAGCAAAACCCTCGTCGTGTCGTCCTTGGTGGAGCGGCAGAAGGTTCTGACCGATAACGCTGATCTTTTCGAATTCGAGCAACATATCTACCTGACCTTCGACGACTTTGAGCAGGCCCGGAAGACCGCGGCTCATGTCTCACCTGATCTCCTCTCGGCCGAAGTCGAAGGCCAGGTCATCCGCCTCAGGATGCCCAAGATCACCGATCCCGAGCTGGAACGCCTCTTCCTTATCCTTCCCTATGCTACCCTCCGCGACGCCAAGGGGGGCCCCGTGGCTTTCTATTACGAAGACGACTTCGACAATTCCGAAAGCGGGGACACCACGGTTTACTCCTTGAAGCTCCTTCGGTCGCTCCCTTCGCGTGATAAGGTAAGGAATACGGACAACCTCACTCTTGAGTTAGGCATCATGCTCGAGCACGACGGCATTATTCCGACTGGAACAAGTAAGGAGATACGGCTCCGGCAGTGGAGCTTCTCCGGTAACCTTCGCGACGGCTGGAAGGGCAACTGACGCGCCGTCGGGTACTATGCCGCCGCTTTCACCTGAGCGATGCCGAGCTGCTGCATCATGACATCGCTTTGCCAATAGCAGTTCCACGAGAGGATCTTGCCGCCCGAGAGCTTGAAGACATCACAGGCCGGCACCTCGATTTTGCGCTGGGTCGGGGCGATCGTTCCCGTGGGGGATTCCATCGGGCCCTTGTGGGTGCCGCGGGCGATGAATTCGACGACGACGCTGTCGCCTGACGAGATCACGTTGACGAGTTCGCTCTTGAGGTCGGGAAAGGTCTGGTTCCATTCCTTGATGGCTTGCCCGATCTCCTGCTGCCCGCGAAACGGTTGGTCCATACCGATCACCTTGAACTCGGCGTTCGACGCGAAGTAAGAGAGCGCCTGGGAAGGGTCATTCTTCTCGAGCGACTGGTAGAAGTTGCGGATGAGCTGAGAATTGTCCTGCATGTGTTGATGCCTCCTGTCGAGTGGTTCAAAACGCGACAGCGCTGCAAGGGGCATGCGAGGGGGCGGGGGGCGGCTCAGGAAAGCCATCTTTCAATTTTACATCCGATGTAAAAATGATAGGGCCATTGTCTAAAACGACATCTGATGCTAATTTGGCATAGCCATGCCTCACTCTCGAAAACGTTACCTTCGCGAGCTCCTTCTTCATGCCTTGCGGCACAGCCCACTGGTTGGCGTGCTCGGTCATCGCCAGGTGGGAAAGACCACACTTCTTCAGCAGCTGACCGAGAACTACCTATCTTTCGATGATGAGGCCGTTCTTGAGCGGGTAAGCCGGAACGCCAAGGACTTCCTATCGAACGAGGCGGCTCCCTCTAAAACCTCGCCCATCGCTCTGGACGAGAGCCAGCTGGCGCCTTCCCTGTTTCCGGCCTTGAAGGAACTGGTGCGCAGGAGTCCTCGTCCAGGACAATACCTGCTGAGTGGATCGGTCCGTTTCACCAGTCGTAAGGCAATCCGTGAGTCGCTTACCGGCCGGATCATCAACTTCGAGCTTCACCCGATGTCGATCGCCGAGCTTGAGTCTCGTCCTCTTCCCGATCTCTGCCGAAGAGCCCTTCAGTCA
>JAMPXZ010000109.1 GCA_023700925.1 Oligoflexia bacterium
CTCGCGCACTCGTTCGAGCGGCAGTCGGCGCTCCAACAGGTGCAGGCTTTCCTCGAAGGACGGGGCGTGAATCCCCGGATTATCCGGATCGGGGTAGAGGCCACCGATGAGCTGCTCATGAATGCGCTCTTCGATGCGCCGTGGTCCGAGGCCGGCGGCCCGTATCGCAAGTACCTGAGCCGAAGCGAGGGCTTTCCGCTCGATGGGCGAGAGCGGGTCACCGTACGCATGGCCGCGAATGAGGAGCTGATCGGCATCAGTGTCACTGATGGCTTTGGTTCTCTTCAGCGCGCGAAGGTGCTGGAGCATCTGTGTCAGGACCTGCGTTTCACCCAGTACGTGCCGCCGGAAGGCAATAAGGCTGGCGCCGGTCTGGGGCTCCACCGCGTGAATCAGCAAGCCGTGGCGCTGCTCTTTTCCTCCCAGCCGGGAGTCAAGACCGAGGTGACGGTCTTTTTGAACAACTCGAAGTCCTTCCGGGAGTTCCGGCTGGGCTTCTGTTTTTTCAGTATCCTGAGCGGAGAGGCGTAATGGAAGCCATCGACAAGCGGGACCCGGACGAGATCGAAGGGCACTGGTACCGGACCGTCTATCAGGGGGACTCCATGCCGCAGCTTACGCTGCGGGCGGTGCTGATGGGCGCGGTGCTCGGTGGCTTCATGTCGCTGTCGAACCTTTACGTTGGTCTCAAGACCGGATGGGGTCTGGGCGTCGCGATCACGTCGTGCATCCTGTCGTTCGCCATTTACAAGACGCTTCGGACGCTCTTTCCGCGGTTTTTCCGGACGGACATGTCGATCCTGGAAAACAACTGCATGCAGTCGACGGCGACCTCCGCGGGCTCCTCCACGGGCGGCACGATGGTGTCGGCGATCTCGGCGTATCTCATCGTCACCGGCCACCACATCCCGACCGCGGTCCTCGTCTGGTGGACGTTCTTCCTCGCGGCGCTTGGGGTTTTCATCGCGATTCCGATGAAACGGCAGATGATCAATGTGGAGCAGCTCAAGTTCCCCAGCGGGATCGCGGCGGCCGAGACGCTACGAAGCCTTCACTCTTCGGGCGCCGAGGCCGTGAGCAAGGCGCGCGCCCTGGGCTACGCCGGCGCGTTCGGCGCGGCGCTCACGTGGTTTCGCGACATGGGCAAACCTTTTCAGCTTCCGGCGTCGCTGGCTTTTCCGGGTACGTTGGGTGGCCTGCCCCTGGCCAAATGGACGATTTCCTTCGACGTCAGTCTGATCATGGTCGCCGCGGGCGCCATCATGGGGTGGAAGATCGCCTGGTCGCTGCTGCTCGGAGCGACGATCAACTATGCGGTGCTCGCGCCCTGGATGGTGCAGCTCGGAGCGATCGACGCCGACAAGGTGGGCTACCGTGCGATCGTGGGTTGGAGCACCTGGACGGGTGCCTCAATCATGGTGACCTCTGGGCTCCTAGCGTTCGCGATGCAGTGGAAGGTCGTGGGTCGCGCGCTCGGCGCGATTCTCGCCGTTTTTTCGCGAAAGGGTGAGCGGCAGGCGAAGCCTTGGGACCGGATCGAGGTCCCCATGAGCTGGTTTCTCGCCGGGACGGTGATCTCGGGTCTCGGGTGCCTGCTGGGCCTGCACTACGCCTTTGGAACGAGCTTCCCCATGGGCATCATTGCCGTAGCGCTGACCTTCGTGCTCTCCCTCGTGGCCTGCCGCGCGTGTGGCGAATCGGACATCACCCCGATCGGCGCCATGGGCAAGATCACGCAGCTCCTTTTCGGGATTCTGGCGCCTTCGAACCTCGTGACCAATCTCATGACCGCGAGCGTGACCGCGGGAGCCGCTGGCGCCTCGGCGGACCTTTTGATCGACCTCAAGAGCGGTTATCTGCTCGGGGCCAATCCGCGCAAACAGTTCATCGCGCAGTTCCTCGGGATCTTCGCTGGGACGCTCGTCGTCGTGCCCGCGTTTTATCTCCTGGTTCCTGACGCTGCCGCGCTCGGCACGGATCGCTGGCCGGCGCCTGCCGCGCAGGTCTGGGCGGCCGTGGCGAGGCTCCTGGCGCAGGGTTTTGAGGCACTGCATCCCACCGCGCGGATGGGGCTTCTCATCGGGGGAGCCGTCGGGATCGTCATTCCGCTGCTGGAGCTCCTGTTCCCGAGCAAGCGTAAGTACATCCCCTCGGCCATGGGGCTCGGGCTCGCGATGGTGATTCCGTTTTTCAACTCGCTTTCGATGTTCATCGGGGCGGTGATTGCGCTCGTACTATCAAAGGCGGCTCCCAAGACGGCCGAGACTTACATTGTACCGGTCAGCTCAGGCCTGATTGCCGGGGAGTCGCTTTTTGGGGTATTGGTTGCGCTGTTGACGATTTGAGGCCCGGCAGGCCTCTTCGGGGAGACCTTCATGGCGATCTGGCACAAGGCGCATTCGGTCGAGGACGTAAACGCGCGGGGGCGGAACACCCTGGTCGAGCATCTTGGCATCGTGGTTACGGAGCTGGGGGATTCTCACCTGACGGCGACTATGCCCGTCGATCACCGGACCTACCAGCCTCTTGGGCTCCTGCACGGCGGGGCTTCGGTGGCTCTCGCCGAAACACTCGCGAGCACCGCGGGCAATCTGGTCGTCGATGACCAGCACTACTGCGTGGGCCTGGAGATCAACGCCAATCACGTCAGCTCGTGCCGCGACGGTTTTGTCACGGGGACCTCGCGCCCGATCCATCTCGGACGCACGACGCAGGTTTGGGAAACACGGATCGAGCAAGAGGGGCGCCTGGTCTGCCTGAGCCGGATGACGCTTGCGGTACTCCAAAAAAGCCGCAAGAAGACCTGATAGGCGAGGGAGGAACTCATGTCGGTGGAAGTGATTGATTGCCAGTACCTGCAACCCGAGTTCGCGGCGGCCTTTCTCCTGACGGAAGGAGAGGGCGCACAGCGCCGTGCTGCCTTCGTCGAGACTAATACGGCGCATTCGGTTCCGCTGCTGCTCGCGGCGCTGAAGCGGGCGGGACTTACCCCTGAGCAGGTGGATTACGTCATCATCACGCATGTGCATCTGGATCACGCGGGCGGAGCGCAGGCGCTGATGAAGGCTTGCCCGAACGCGCGGCTCCTCGCGCACCCCCGGGCCGCGCCGCATGTGATCGACCCCTCGAAGCTCGTCGCGAGCGCCCGGATCGTGTATGGCGCCGAGGCCTTTGAAAAGTTATATGGGGAAATCGGGCCGATCCCGGCCGAGCGCGTCCGGGCGATGGAGGATGGCGAGACGTTGCGCTGGGGCGAGCGGACGTTGCGCTTCCTGCACACGCGCGGGCACGCCAATCACCATTTCGTCATTCACGACTCAGGCAGCGACGCCGTCTTCACCGGGGACTCTTTCGGCCTTCGCTATCCGCAGCTGCAAAAGCATGGGCTCTTCATCTTTCCTTCGACGAGCCCGACCGATTTTGAACCGGCGCTCGCGCAGGAGAGCGTGCGCAGGATCGTGGCGACAGGGGCGCGGCGCGCGTTTCTCACTCATTTCGGAGAGGTGCCGGAGCTCGTGCGGGCTGAGGCGCAGCTGCTTGAGCACCTTCGGTTCAGTGAGGCGCTTCTCGGTGAGGCGATCGCGTCTCCGCTTTCGGGCGAGCCGCTCCGGGCGTTCTGCGAGCGGCGGCTGCGGGAGCATTACGAGGCGTTCGTTGCCAGAGAAAAGCTTGGCTTTGACAGGGCTGACTGGGAGCTGATCCGGCTGGATCTCGAGCTCAATGCTCAGGGGATCGTGTTCGTCGCGCAGAAGCGAAGAGCCCAGAAGGGCAGCTAGCCTGCTATCCTGATGACATGAAGAGAGCTGAAGGGCAATCGCTCGTCCAGGTGATGGTCGCCGCAGGGGTGCTGGGAGTTATAGTTCTGGCGACGACCTCCATGCTGACGGTGCAGCAGAAAGAATCCCGGGCGCTCACCGAGAAGCTGGCCGCCCTGGATCTCGAAAAGCTGCTGCTTGCGACCCTGGCCGACGGAACGGTTTGTACCGCTGAACTTTCGAACAGCGCCCTGAACCCTTCGGCTCCTTACACTCTTTCGCCTTCCAATCCCTCGTTTTCGATCGTCCTGAACTCGCTCCACGCCACGGCCTTTCCCGCATCGCCCGTGCTTGTCAGCGTCGGGGCGCCGGCGTCGCCCATGAGTCCGACTCTCAAGGTAAGTGGTATTTCGGTTGGAAAGTTCACCAGCGCCGGCCCGCCGAACCAGTATCTGGCCGAGCTCCAGGTTTCCTTCGATGCCGCAAAGCTGGTCCGCCCGCTCCGCCCGCTGACGATCCGCCTTGGGATCACGGCCGATGCTTCAAACAAGATCACCGGTTGCCTCGGTGGAGCGGTGCGGTTCGCGAATATCAGTACGCATCCCTTCTGCAATACCGGCTTTGGCGGGTCGGTGGTCAAGCCCGTTCAGCCGAACCGGATGTGTACCCTGAGTGCCGCTGATGACGACGTGGGGAACGCGGTCAGCGTTTCGCCTGCGGTCGAGTACAAATGCCGGGTTGCGAGTGACGGCACGAATTGGCGGGGCTATGCGCCCTTGGCCTGCAACCAGGTGGGCTGCGTCGCCACCTGTTTCGATATTCAGTAAAGTCGTGACGAAGACGGCGGTAGCAGAAACTCCACCGGCGCCCTAAACTCGGCGTCGCCGTGTGCGGCAGTGGCTCGTGCGGCCGTACCGACCGTGAGCGCGGTGTTGCGTCCGTGAGGACCGGGGTCATCCTCACCGAAGAATACCTTGAGGCTCTGGATATCCTCCGCGCAGTGCCAGATCATCCCGGCGCACATTCGACAGGGTTTGAGCGTGGTATAAAGACGTGCGCCAAGGGGAAGGGGCAGGCCGGTTCGAAGAAAATAGGTCTGCAGGAGGTTCACCTCGGCATGGAGCGTGCGATTCCCGTAGTCGGTGTTAAGGGCTGCCTCGAGAAGCTGCCCCTCGGCCGATACCAGCAGCGCCGCGATCGGCCTTCCTCGTTCGTGACCGAAAACAGACCGGATCTCCGGCGCGCAAAGCCTGAAGGCAAGATCCATGAGTTCCTGATGGCCCCTCGGCGGCCCTGCGGAGAGGCCCGCCAGTCGGGCAAGTTCCGAGACGGGAAGTGCTCCGTGACTCGTCAGGTGGGCGGATAGCTCGAGTAGCTCGCGAGCGGCCGGAATTTCAGAAGTCGGGAGGCTTAGGGCGCTACTCACGACCGCAGAGCGCTTGGCCGCGACCTTGATCATGCCGTGGCACATCGGGGTGAGCGGGGCGTTCGTGTAAATCCGGTGCCTGAGCAGCGAACGCGCGCTTGCGGGGTGCCGCTCGTATACGCCTTGGATGAGCCGGGTGACGGGCGAAAACGGCGCGTGCGGGGCCGGCTGGAAGGAAGACCAGTACACGGCCTCCCCTGCATCGAGGAAGGCGAAGGGCGCCCCCGGATGCGCGGCGGAAAGCCTCGCCGCGATGGCGGCGATCCGGCTCTCGCTTTCGGCGGTCGCGCCTTCGGTCACTTCTTACGCGCAGGCTCGAGCGTTACCGGGTACTTCGCGCCCGGGCCGAGCAGCCGCACGGTCTCGAGCTGCGCCTGGCGGAAGTAGTCGATCGACTCGCCGAGGATGCGCGTGGCCTCCTGCGGGGCGTGGAAGCCCATCGAGTTTTCGGCGGCGACGTAATCCAGGCGCCACTGTGCCTTGCGTTGCAGCTCGCCGATGGCCTTGAGTTCAGGCGTCTTGGCTACGTGCTCGGCCCAGAGGGCGTTGAGCGCGCCTTGCGTGGCCTCCGTGAGCTTCTTCTCCTGTTCGGCGCCCGAGAGTTTCGCGAACGCCGCATCCTTCGAAAGCTTCTCGCGGGCCTGCTGGGCGGCGAGGGCGCGGTTCTTCTCGTTGAACGGCGCGCGGAGCGTCTTGAAGGTGTCGAGGAAGTCCGTCAGCGACTGCCCGGCGCGCAGCATCTGCGCGAAGGTGGTGTTCTGGATCGAAGCGACGCGGTTCGTGAGCTCGCTCTCGCTCCAGCCATGGCACTGCTGGCAGGACTGCGCGACCATGAGCAGAGGCGAGCGAACGTAGTGGTCGGAGACCTTCATCGCCCCCTCACGCACGTACGGCATGTGGCAGTCGGTGCAGCTCACGCCCGATTTCGCATGCACGCCCTGATTCCACATCTCGAACTCCGGATGCTGCGCCTTGAGCAGCTCCGCGCCGGTCTCGGCATGGACCCAGTCGTTGAAGCGCTTGCCGTCGGCGAATTTATAATTGTCGTAGGTTTTCTCGATTTCCTCGATCTTGACGCCGTTGTTCCACGGGAAGAAGAGCGTCGTCTTGGGACCGCAGTAGTACTCCACGTGGCACTGCGCGCAGACGAAGGTCCGCATCTCCGAGCGCGTGGCGTCGCGGTTGACGTCGAAGTCCTTGATGCCTTGGGAGGCTTTCAAGGCGCGGATCCCCGCCACGAAGCCGGGGCGCCGCACCTCGAGGCGCATCGTCTTGGCGTTGTGGCAATCGGTGCAGGAAACCGGGTGCGCGCCCTCGAAGTGCTTGAACTGGTCGGGCTTGCCTTCGATCGGGGTGGAGGAGCCGGTTTTGATCACCTCGGCGTGCGCGTCCCAGTACTTCATTGCCGAGAGCTTGACGAGGCCATCGTGGATCGTCTTGTCGTTGTAGGGTGTCTTCTCGGGATCTTCGCCGCCCAGGCGGACATAGGTCGGGATCACCGAGGCATGGCAATGCAGGCAGGCGCCGGACTGCGGGCGCTCGGTCACGCGGCGGGTGATCTCCTGGTCATGCAGCATGTAGGAGTGGCCGCGCCGGTCGCGGTAATCGATTCCGAAGGCATAACCCGCGAACATCCGCGTGAGGAACGGGAAGACCTCTGATTTTTGCGCGGGATTCGCGTCGCCGCCGCCGAAGTTCGTGCGCGAAGCCTGCACGGTGCTCTTGTAGCGATCATACTCGCGCGGCCAGTTCAGGCCCCAGGGCGCGGGATCGGTCGTCGACTGCTTCACCTCGACGAAGCGCAGGTACGGGTTCGCCGCCTCGGTCTTGTGGCGGAAGATCGAGACCAGGAGATAAGCGATGAGGAACGTCGCCACCGCGGTGATGAGGAGCGCCAGAAGCGCGATCTTGGGAGAGCGAAGGCGATGAGTGAGGTCGGTGATTGCCATGGGATTCTCCTTTACTGGATCGGAAAGTGGCCGATATTCCGATGACAGTGAGTGCAGGACTGAGCTTGATGCGATCCTCCGGCGGGAGTCAGAATCGCGTCTTTGACCAGATTGCCGTGACAGCGAACACAGTTTTCCTGGAGGATCTCCTGGTTCGGCCTGGTGATCTGGATCGGTTGATGGAAATTTTCGAGCGTGAAGGCGAGCGAGTGGTTCCAGCCATTTCTCGCCTTGGCGATGTACTTCTGTATGCCGCCCTTGGGCAGGTGGCAGTCGTTGCACGTGGCGACGTGGTGGTGCCCGGACTTGATCCACGTATCGTACTGATGATTCATGATGTGGCAGTTCGCGCAGGTCTTGGGGTTTTCCGAGAAATAGGACGCGCCCTCGGCGTAGTAGAACGTGTAGGTTCCCAGGCCCAGCACGAAGCCGAGCGGAACCGCCAGCGCGAGAAGTGAGAGTGGAAAGAGGAATCTTTTCATTTCGGATCCAAGGCCACTATGCAGATCAAAATAGACCATAAGGCCGTTCGTTATCCTTGACCTCAATCAAGTTTGAACGCAAGTGCGTTTTCTTAACAATCTATCGAAGCAGTAGATTGCTGCGGCGTATTAAGTTACCGAAATGGCCCATACTTTGAAGTTCAAGCGGACGTTCAAAATCACTTGAGTGTCGCGATCAAGTTTGCCTGTTCCAGGTCCGAAGAGAATGACATGGCGCAACGAATGCGAAAATTCGCTTTCCGTGCACTTCTAATCGGGACGCTGGCGTTCTCATTTTCAGGGTACGCGGCGTCGTTGCCTGAGTCAGGACCGGAGTACCGGATCGGCGCGGCTCGCGAGGACATCACGGGACCGGCGGCCGAGGTGGGGATGATGGGCTATGCGACTCCGGGGCAAAAAAGCCGGGGTATCCAGACGCGGCTGTATTCGCGCGCTTTCGTGATGGAGAGCCTCGATCGGGCCCGGCGCGTCGCATTCGTGAGCACTGACCTCGCATTTGTGACTCAGGCAGTGAAGCTTGAGGTGGTGAAGCGCCTCGCCACGCTCCTGCCGGGCCTCTATCGCGATGAGAACGTGATGCTCACGGCGACCCACACTCACGCCGGGCCGGGAGGGTTCTCCCATTACCTTCTTTTCAACATCACGATCGGCGGATTCAACGGCCAGAGCTTCGAGGTCATCGTTTCGGGGATCGTTCGCTCGATCGTGCGGGCTCATCAGAGCGCGGAGCCGGGTCGGCTCCTCCTGGCCACAGGCGAGCTCGAGGATGCCACGGTCAATCGCTCGGTCGAGCCGTACCTGGCCAATCCCGGAGCGCGCCGGGGGGCGGAAGAGACGCCTCGGCAGATGACGGTGCTCAAGGCGGTGAGCGAGTCGGGGCGGGAGCTCGGGATGGTCAACTGGTTTGCCATCCATGGCACGGCCGCAAGCCATGACAATCGGTATATCAGCTCGGACAACAAGGGGCACGCCGCCTGGCTCTTTGAGCGGGAGCGCGGAGCGGGTTTTGTCGCCGCCTTCGCCAACAGCGAGGAAGGTGATGTCGCGCCGAACCTCTATGATCCGCATTGGAACCGGCTTCATGACGACTTCACCAGCGTCCGCCTCAGCGGAGAGAGCCAGTTCCGCAAGGCCCGCGAGCTTTTTGAAGGAGCGAGCCGGAGCGTGGGGGAAGAACTGGACTATCGTCATCGCTGGGTGAGGATGCCGGGCCTGGTGGTGAGAGGCGAGTTCACGGGCGAGGGGCCGCGCGCGCTCTGCCTGGCGGGGCTCGGCTACTCGTTCGCGGCGGGAGCCGAGGACGGGCCGAGCGGAATGCCGGGTTTTCGTGAGGGAATGCGGCAAGGCGAGGTCACCCGGATTTCCGACCCGCTCTCCCTGCTCTACGGGATCGCCTCGCTCGTGCTCGCGCCGCCGAACCGCGAGGATACGGCGTGCCAGTATCCGAAGCCCGTGCTCGTGGCGACGGGCCGGCAGCGACCCGCGTGGACGCCCGAGGTGCTGCCGTTCCAGCTTTTCCGCCTCGGCTCGCTCGCGCTCATTGCGGTTCCCGGCGAGATGACGACGTTCGCGGGCCGGACGCTCCGGAGCCAGGTTCTCGAGCAGCTCTCGCCGCTCGGAGTGAGTCAGGTCGTGATCGCCGGACTGGCCAATACGTACAGCGACTACATCACCACGCGCGAGGAATACCAGCTTCAGCACTACGAAGGCGCCTCCACGCTCTATGGTCCGTTCACTCATGCCGCTTACCGGCAGGTCTTCGGCGAGCTCGCCGAGGCGATGCGCGAAGGGGCGCCCGCGGCCCCGGGCACGGTGCCGCCGGATCTGAGCGGCAAGGTCCCGGAGGCGCAGCTTCCCGTTCTTTTTGACAGCAAGAGGCCCGGCGAAAAGTACGGCCAGACGCTTCGGGAGCCCGAAGTCCGGTATGTTCGAGGGCAGACGGTGGAGGCGATTTACCGCACGGGACACCCGAACAACGACCTGCGTACGGGCGGAACGTTCGGCGAGGTGCAGGTGCTCGGGCCGGAGGGCTGGCGAACGGTCGCCACGGACGCGGATCCGGAGCTGCTCTTCAAGTGGAAGCGGGTAAGCCGGCTCGACTGTCCGGCTTGCTCGGAGGCGGTTCTGCGCTGGCGGATTCCCGAGGAGGCTCCTGCCGGGACCTACCGGATACTCCATCATGGCGCGCGCAGGGCTTTTCCGCCCGGGAAGGTCTCGTCTTTCGATGGCTCGACTCGGGAATTCGAGGTGCGGTGAGGGGGCTCGCGGCTTTAGCCAGACGAGGATCTACTCCTCACTTCTCCCGGCAAACTGGATCTGCTGTTTCACCAGACGACTGCGTGATCGCTTTGGCGTAGCCACGTCCAAAGAACACAGCGCGCCCAGCGATCCTGGTCGTATTGAAAAGGGAAACGGGAGGCTCGACCGACTCGTCGAGAGACTGGCCGCAAATGACCAGGGTAAAGTCGAACATTGTTCTTCCCAGTTCATCTTGAACGACCTTGACGGAGTCAATGACTTGTCCGGAAAGGGCAATTTTCACGTCTTCGTTACCGAGGGTGTCAGCAAGCATCTGCGGCTCCAGGCCGGCCATGGCATTCGAGGAAATGAGCAGGAAAATGAAGAGAACCAGTTTGTTCATAAAGCACCTTCCATTTGTTCATCTGTTTCTAATCACAACTCGGCAGACTCACTCCCCACTTTGAAGTGAGCAGATGACGAATCGCAATCACATCGATAAAGGTCGCGATCGTATAATCCTTCTCCGGGCCGACTTCCGGATTGTACGGTTTTTTCCTGACATCCAAGGCTTGGGTGAGCACGCCCTTGATGCTTCCGTCTTGTCCAACCACGGCCGAACCGCTGCTTCCGTAGTTCGCGTCGAGTTTGGCATGGTGGAACGGCGTCGAAGGAAGATCGGGCCGGAGGCTGCCGAGTGTGACGGTCAGGTCAGGTCCCGCGGAGTAAAAGGCCGTTTGCCCCGCGCGCTCCTCTCGACTCTTGTAACCCGGCATAATAGTAGCCGACATGACTTTCATTTCTTCACTACCGATTGCGCTGGAAGTACCCAGTGGCAAACAAGGGGTCTTATCGAGGTCCGCCTTCAATAAAGCAAAATCACCCCCTGGGCCGAATCCCTGCGAAACGAAATTCATCCATTTGGGTAAAAGCTTCCTCGATCCCTCAGTGAGTTGAGACGATTGAAATGGCCAGAGTTCTCCCTCTCCACCTGCGAGATAGGTAAGTTCGGTGAGCTTTCCATTGATGGAGGTTTTTATTTTCAGGCCTCTAAAGAGAGATACGTCCAACGCCCGTTTGATCCTTTGTGAAGGATTGAAGCTGATCGCTGCTGTCTTTCACATGGTAGAGTATCGGGCTGAGCAAAGAATCACTTCCCGGCTTTTGTTCGTCCAGAGCGTTGTAAAGGGCGCTGTCGATGCAGTGGGCTGCCGTAAGAATATAGCCGTCATTGGAAATGAACGTGCCGGTGCAGGTACTGCCACCTACCGTATCGAAGCTCACCGAAGCTTCTCGTAACGGCAATAACGACCGCTGCTGAGATTCGCTCAGGCTTTCCCATCGGGTGAAAGGAGTGGATTGAGCCATCGCCGCGAAAGACGAGGCGAGCCCGATGAATGCCGGGATGACTGCTGGCGCGATCGGCTTCAGGTATTTCATAAGGCCTTTCATCGGGAGGTCTGATCTCCGTGCCTCGAAATGCAGGATCCTAAGATTCTGCGATAAGCGATCCGAAATATAGTGAAGCTGTTCGTTGTTTTCACCTGTAATGATTCTGACAGATGTCTGAAAGTTCGACACTTCTCGGGAGGGGAATGCTCATGAAACCTGAAGTGAATACAGGTGTGCTGGCGAGGGGAATGGACGGTAGCGCTCTCCTTTCTCAGCTTCCAAGACGAACTTCATTCTTTCTTCGGCCACTCGAGTTTCCCGCCATCCCAGAGGCAGGCCCTCAGTGTTAACGATGTCCTGGGGTCCAAAGTGTAAACCATGTACCAGGTCCGGACCCGAGAATTTACCCATGGCTTCTGGAATAACATTGCCCCTGCATTTCCGTAAAATTTTTGACTTGACCCTACACGGCAGTTTCGATAAACACACCGAAGGCCATGTCTCACGTGAAAGCTGATTCCCAACTGCCGAAAAGCC
>JAMPXZ010000110.1 GCA_023700925.1 Oligoflexia bacterium
CGCCGTGGCCGCGGTCACGCTCTGGGGCGGACGCCTCCCCTCGCGCGCGTCGAAAAAAGCCGCTCCGCAGGCCAACCTCGTTCCGGGCGCCGCGAAGGCCAACGGGCTGAGGTTCCCCGACGGACGCGAAAGCTACTGGGAAGCCCAACCCGTCGAAGGCAACCCGGACCTCCTGTACTTCCGAAACGTCGGAATCCTCACGCGCAAAGCCACGTTTCTCGCGATGAGGGAGAATATCGAGGTCCTCAAACGCGCTCTCACCCTGCCGCCCGAGCAGGCGGGTTTTCTCCTGGATGAAAATCCGGATCTGGAAACTCTCGCCGACAGCGCCTGCGACGGGATACGGCAGAAGCCCGAGCGGTTCCCGCCCATTCCTCTCGTCAGCGTGCTGCAGGAAATCGCGGGCGGTTCCGAGGGCGCCATGGAAGAGCTCCGAAGCGAAAAAACCGGCCCGCTCGGCGCAACCCTGATCGGCTCGCGACTCTCCACGGTTCGCTTCCCGCCGCTGGATGGCCGGATCGAGATCGCCTCGATCGTGCTCCGCTGCGGCGAGATGAGCGGCCAGCGGCTGAACCAGGCCCAACGCCGCGGCACGCTCTTTCACCTCATGCAGGCCCGCGACGCGCTCGGCGCACGGCTGCTCCGGCATGAGCACCAGATGGTCCAGAACACCACCGACAAGGGCTCGCGCGAATCCATCAAGGCGATGCGCCTCACCGTGCAGTTCAAGGCGGTGGGAAGCCTGCTCCGGCAGAACGAGGCCTACGCCCGCGAGCTGGCCTCGGACGCCCAGGCCGAAGCGCTGACCGGCGTGACCGCGGGCTTCTCCTCCCTGCTCAAGAGCGACCTGACCGAGGTTGCCCGCGCCTATGAGAAGGGCCGCTTCGTCTTCCCGATCTTTTATCCGCCGCTCAAACCCGAGGCGGTCCTCGCCGAAGCGGACCTGCTTTTCCTCTCGGCGTACTAGACGAGCGAAACCGACTCGATCGTTTCGACCGGCTCACCTAAAAAGCGCTCCGCGAGCAGCTTGAACCGTCTCGGCGAATCGGTCACGAAAACCGAAAGCGCTCCCGCGTCCCGCCCGAGTTCCGCTGCCGTCTGGCCGAGCTCGGGAAACCGCTCATCGACCCACGCCCTGAGCTCGCGCGCGAGCGCCACGCCGCTGTCCACGAGCTGGATGTCGTCGCGTCCGCGCGCCTCGAGCACCTCACGGATCACCGTCTTGAGCAGCGGGTAGTGCGTGCAACCCAGCACGATCACCCCGACTCCCTGGCCGAGCAACGGCTCGAGGTAACGCTCGAGCACCAGCCGCGGGACCTCGCCGTCGACCCAGCCTTCCTCGACGAGCGGAACCAGCAGCGGCGCCGCCCGGCAAAATACCTCGCGCCCGGGCGCGAGCTGCCGCACCGCGCGCTCGTAAGCGCCCGAATCGACCGTGGCCGGCGTGGCCAGGACCCCGACGGGCGCATCGGACGGAATCCGCCCGACCTCCCGCGCACCGGGCTCGATCACGCCGAAGACCGGAACGCCCGCCGCTTCGCACATCCCCGGCAGCGCGAGAGCGCTCATCGTGTTGCAGGCCACCACGAGCGCGTCCACGCCGGCCCGCCGAAGGAAGGCCGCGCCCTCACCCGCGTAGCGGCGGATCATCTCGTCGCTGCGGGTGCCATAAGGCACGCGCGCGGTGTCCCCGAGATAGACCATGTCGGCCCACGGACAGAGGCGCCGCACCTCGCGGGCGACCGTCAGGCCGCCCAGGCCGGAATCAAAAAAGCCGAGACGCAGTTTTTTCATGGGCACACTCTAGCACAACCCGGTCGCCGGCGGGCGGCGGAATCAGGCGTTGACCAAAGTCGCGGCGTGGCCCATCTGCCCGAGGGCGCGCTTGGCGCGGTAAACCAGGCATTTCACCGCCGAAAGACTCAGCCCGAGGCTGCTCGCGATCTCCTGGTAGGAAAGGTGATGCACGAGACGCATCCACAGGACCTTCTTCTGAAGCTCCGTCAGGCAACCGAGGAAACCGGCGAAACGGGCCCGCTCGGTTTCGCGCTCGAGAAGCTTCTCGGCGTTCGGCGCCTGGCAAGGGAGGTCCTCGACCTGCCCCTCCGTGTCGCGGCTGTCATCGCGCTTGAACCAGTCGGTGATGGTGTTCCGCGCGATGGTCCAGATCCAGGTGGAAAGCGCGAACTCCGCGCGGTAGGAGTCGCGGAAACGATGCACCTTCAGGAAAATCTCCTGGCTGATGTCGCGCGCCGCTTCCTCGTCCCGGACCTTCTGGGAGACAAAACGCTGGATCGGCCTGCCGAACCTGCAATAGATCTCCGAGAACGCCCATTCCTCGCCATTCCGAAAAGCCTGGATAAAGCGGTCATTCCATTTGTCGAACATCGCCCTCAACTCTAAACTATTTTTTATATAAACAATAAAAAAAATTCGACACCTTTTCGGAATCGCCTCCGTAACTTGTTCCGAGAGAGGTGCGGGCATGAAAATCCGATGGATCACGTGGTGCGCCATCGCCGCTTTCGGCTTGGCCGGCTGCAACGCCGAGGGTTTCGACAGCGAGCCGTCCGCGCGATTGGGCGAAAGCTGCGGATCCTCCGATCCCGATCGTCTCTGTCTTTCGCTGAAATACGTCGTCTATCGCGATGCGCAGGGACAACCCGTGGTTTCCGAGGATGAGGCCCTCAGGAATCTCGCGCGGATCAACGCGGTGTGGAACCAGTGCGACATCGCGTTCGAAATCGAAGGATACCAGCCGTCGACGGCCGAGCGGTACGGTCTGCGGTTCAGCACCGCGAGCTCCGCGGAGCTCACCAACATCCGTCGCGCCTTCATGGACACCCGCACGCTTCTCGTCGTGACGACCGGCACGTGGTCGGGAACCCTGGGCGCGGGCTCAGCGAACGCCTGGACGGCGATGCCAGGCAGCGGTACCTACGGAGTAGTCCTCGAGGAGCCGATCGGAGACTACCCGAACCTCATCGCGCATGAGCTCGGCCATTACCTGGGACTCGGGCACGTGAGCGATGTCGGTGACGTGATGAACGCGGTGATCTATGCAAGCTCCACGCGGCTGACGGCCGAGCAATGCGAGGTGGCGCGGGCGACCGCCCGGAGCTACTGGTCCGAGATGCTGCGCTGAGCGGCCGGGGCGATCGCAAGGCCGACGGCAAAACGTCCCCAGCGAAAAATCTTGAAGCGGACTCGGAGAGCGCCGCCCGCAACGGGCGCTTGTACTTCGCCGAACGCGCCACCCGACGCCTCGCGCTCGAGCGCCTGCAGCCGATACGCCGGCATGACGGTACCCCGGTTGCCCGGAACGGCCTTGAAGCAGGCTTCCTTCACCACCCAGACATCGATTGCCGAGAGTCCCGCTTCCCGGGCCGCCTCCCATTCGCGGGAATCGGCCAGGCGCGCCGCCGCGCGCGGAGGGATCTCGCGATCCCAGGGCTCGAGGTCCACGCCCACCCCGGCGATTGCCGGGGTCCACGAAGCGCCGACCACCAGCACCGCGGGACCTTCAGTCGTCCTGGCGTGCGCAACGCTTCGAAAGGCCCCCGTACCGATCCGGTCGGCGAGCTGAACCTCCAGGCGCCGAGCCTCGATCCATTCGCGCTCCCGCTCGGGGGCGCGGATCTGCGCGAACCCCGCGAGCTGCTCCCGCGACAAGCGCGCGCGAAGCTCCTCATCCATCGGCCGGGGCCGGTCAGAAAACAAGACAGCAGCGGGAACATTGGGCACCAGCCCCTTGACCAGGGACTCCCAACGGGTTTGGATGATGTCCATCCCTCAGCTCTACCAGCAATGCGGGCGTTTCGCACTTGCCTTTGCCGCGAAAATGCTGTGAGGATGTGGCCTATGAACCGACGCATAGTTGAATGTGTACCCAACTTCTCCGAAGGCCGCGACCTGGCCAAGATCAAGCAGATCACGGACGCCATCGAAGCCGTGCCCGGAATTCAGCTCCTCGGAGTCGAGCCCGGCGCGGACACCCATCGCACGGTCGTCACCTTCGTCGGCTCTCCCGACGCCGTCGCTGAAGCCGCGTTCCAGGCCATCGCCAAGGCAGCGACGCTCATCGACATGTCCAGGCACCAGGGCGCGCATCCGCGGATGGGCGCCACCGACGTCTGTCCGTTCGTCCCGATCGAAGGCGTCACGATGGAAGAGTGCGTGGAGATCTCGCGCACGGTCGGAGCGCGCGTCGGCCAGGAGCTCGGTATCCCGGTTTACCTTTATGAGGAAGCCGCTTCGAAACCCGAGCGCCGCAACCTCGCTGACATCCGCCGCGGCGAATACGAGGCGCTCGACAAGAAGCTGCGCGACCCGGCCTGGCAGCCGGACTTCGGGCCTTCGAAATTCAATGCCCGTTCCGGCGCCACGGTGATCGGCGCGCGCGAGTTCCTGATCGCCTATAACATCACGCTCAACTCGGCCGACAAGCAGCATGCCTCCGACATCGCCTTCGAGCTGCGCGAGCTCGGACGCATGGGCCGCGCGGGAAACACGGCTCCTTATTACAACCGCGGCCGCAAGCTCGCCTATGCCGAAGGCGCCTACCCCTGCGGCTCCTGCGCGATCGTCACGCGGACCTACGAGGAAGTCCGCCGGCATTGCCGCGAAGCGCATGCCTATGACCTGGACGCGCTGCTCCGAGCCAACGAGCTGGACCCGGCGAACCTCATTGGCAAAAACGTCTACCGCCCGGGCAAATTCACCCACTGCAAGTCGATCGGCTGGTACGTCGCCGAATACCAGCGCTCGCAGGTTTCGATCAACCTCACGAACTTCCGGCTGACCCCGCCGCACCTCGTGCTCGAGGCGGCGCGCGAGCTCGCCAGCGAGCGCGGTCTCGTCGTGACGGGCAGCGAGATCGTTGGCGTCGTGCCGTACCAGGCGCTGATGGATGCCGGAAAGTTCTACCTCCGGCGCCAAGGCAAGACGGTCGGGTTTCCGCCCGGCGACGTTCTCAAGACCGCGGTGTTTTCCATGGGACTCTCCGACGCGAGCCCCTTCGACATCGACAAGAAGGTCATCGGTCTTCCGGTCGATCCGCCGAGTGCGCTCGTCCGCATGCCGGTGCGCGCGTTCACCGATGAGGTTTCGCGCGATACTCCCGCTCCGGGCGGGGGCTCCATTGCGGCGCTCGCGGGCGCTCTCGGCGCGGCGCTGACCTCGATGGTCGCCAACCTGACCTACGGCAAGGAAGGCACCGAGGAGCGCGATCCGGCGCTCGCGCGAATCGCCGAGGCGAGCCAGGGGCTCAAGGAAAGCCTGCTCACGGCCGTCGACGCCGACACCAACGCGTTCAACGCCTATATGGAAGCGCGCCGCCTTCCGCAGGGCACGTCCGAAGAAAAGGCCCACCGCCTTCAGCGTATGCAGGACGGCATGAAGATCGCCATCGAAGTGCCATGGCAGACCGCGCAGGCCAGCTTCGACGCCATGAAGCTTGCGCGCGAAGCAGCGGCCATCGGCAACCCGAACTCCATCACCGACGCCGCCGTGGGCCTGCAGATGGGCTACGCCGGGGTCCGCGGCGCCGCCTGGAACGTGGTGATCAACCTCAAGGACATCCACGACCCGGCGTACGTCGCCGAGATGCAGGAGCGCGCGGAGAAGCTTCTCGCCGAAGCCCGAAAACTCCTCGACGAAGGCTCGGCATTCATCGACCAACGTCTGCTCGAGATGATCCGCAAGGCGCAGGAGAACCGCGCAAGAAAGGAAGAGCGGCGGGAATGAGAATTCCGACCTTCGCCCTGCTGGCCGTGCTCGCCACCGCGTCCCCTGCCTTCGCCAATCTCGAAGGCACGCCGACGCAGAACTTCAACCCCGCCTCCAGCGGGATGGACTTCATCTCAGTCCATTCCGCCGAGACGCTGCGCCCAGGGGTGCTCAATGTCGGGTTCTTCCTGAACTACGCGGTGAACTCCCTGCCCTACTACGGCGAGTCCGCGCAGAACCTGCTGAACTTCAATGACACGCTTCTCACCGCCGACCTCAATATCGGACTCGGCGTCTTCCGCGACTGGGAGCTCGGTCTGAGTATTCCCTACAACCTCGCGCAGAGTGTTTCGGACGATTCCATGTCTCATGGTCGTTTCGCGGGAACCGGCCTGACCGAAATCCGCGCGCTCTCTAAGTACCGCCTCTGGAACGCCGGAATGCAGAGCCTCGCTCTGGTTGCCTCTTTCAACTTCAACCGGATTTCGAACGAACCCTACACCGGCGTCGGGTTCGGCGGAGGCCCGACGTTCAATCTGCAGCTCGCCGGCACGACGCTTTGGAAAGGCATCGTCTGGGGCGCGAACCTCGGTCACCGCTGGCGGAACCGGGGCGAGCCGATCCCGGATGTCCCGGTGAGCCCCCTGGGAAACCAGCTCATCGCCTCGCTCGCGGCGAGCCATCTGCTGGAGAAGCTCGATACCAAACTGATTGTCGAGCTTCAGGGCGGCCTGCCGACGGAGAGCTCGGGGCCGGACCCCGCGCGCAACCATGCCTCGCTTGAGCTGCTGGGCGGCCTCAAACACGATCTTACCCATAACCTATCGGGCCATGCGGGCCTGGGCACGAAGGTCCTCAATGGAATCGCCGCGCCGGACTGGCGAGTCTACACTGGGATCAACTGGTCGATCGGCCCGCTCTATGCCAAACCCCAGACCGAGCGCTACGTGGACGAAGACTCCTCGGAGCGCCTGGTGATCCGAAGCATTCTTTTCGTCTTCGACTCGGACCAGATGACCGGCGATTACGAACGCGCGCTCGACACGCTCTTCGACGAGATCAAAAAGCTCCGCCACTACCGGGAAATCGTGATCGAGGGCCATACCGATTCGCGAGGACACGCGCTCTACAATCTGGCGCTCAGTCAGAAGCGGGCCCAGGCGATCAAGCGCTACCTCGTCGACAAATACCGGATGGACCCCAAGACCTTGACCGCCCTAGGCTTCGGAGCCAACCGGCCGGTCGCCAATAACGGGAACTACCAGGGCCGGCAGGCGAATCGCCGGGTCGAGTTCAAGATTGTGCGGAAGTGAGTGTGGGGGCGGCCGGCGGGGCGGTCGCAAGGATTTTTGCACCCAGCTCGACTCCCTTCGGCTAATGTTGGGTCTTGCCTCGGATTGTCGGCTTTTTCTGGAGAAAATTCCTTTGATTTCCAACGCCCAAGATAGGAAGGGCGAAACTCCCAGCGCACCAAGGACACAGAAGCTCTCGAAATCAGGAGAAAAGCGTTAAGCAAACACCGCCAAGACCCAACAGCGCGGCCACAAAAGCCCACATTAGCCGAAAGAGGGCGATCGGCCTCCCAAAATGGCGGACGGGCATTGCGGTGAGGTGCGGAACCCGAGGCTGCGTGCTAAGCATCTCTTGATGCAACAGCTCGTAATTCTGGATTTCGATGGCACCATGACCAACGCGGAAGAGGAGGGACAGCCGTTTCGCGCTGGTTACCTTGAAGACTTGGCCGCCCTGACGGGCCGCCCGCTCCCTGAAATTTCGGCCATGGCCGAGCGCTTCGAAGCCGAGGTGCTTGCGGACCCGCAGTCTTACGGCTGGCTCTGGAACGGAAACATCGTCGCCCCGGCGACAGTCGATCCGTACCTGAGAGTCATGCCCGTCGCGCGCAAGATCCTCGATGAGTGCCAATCGATCCTGGACGAGCAGGACCGGGCCCGGCTTCTCGACGGAATTCTGTTCAAATACAATTATCGAAAGACGGTACGCGCCTTCAGACCCCATGCGGCCGAGGCGCTCGCTTCGCTCAAGGATTTTTCCACCTGGGTCGTGACCAACGCCCACGTCGAGCCGGTCAAAGCGAAGATCGCCGAACTCGAGGAGCAGCTCTCAGACACCGACTCGCTCTCCTGGCTCCTGCCCCAGGTGATCGGTCGCGCGCAAAAACAGGAGGTGGACGACGCGGCCACCCACCTCCCCCGCGAAATCGCCGTCCCGGGCCTTAAACGTCCCGTGCTCGTGCGACGCCCGCAGTACCACACCCTGCTGGAGCGCCTGCGCGGTGACCGTCCGTGGGCGAACGTGACAGTGGTGGGCGACATCTTCGAGCTGGACCTCTCCCTGCCGCTGGTGCTCGGGGCCCGGGTGATCCTGGCCGCGAATGACTTTACCCCCGAGTATGAACGGGCTTTCGTCGCCTCCCACCCGCGCGGCCGAGTCATCGAGGACCTGCGAGACATCCCGCGCGCGATCCTCCACGAATAATTCGGCTGGCGGGCGGCCGGGACTATGCTACGGATGTCCTTAAGGGGGATTTATGCGCCTTTTCACACTTCTTTCTATCTTGTCCGCTTTGTCGAGCCCGGCCTCTGCCCAGGACTCCTCCATGAACTATGAGCGAATGAAATCAGCCTTCCAGGGCGCCGCGGCCCCCGTGATCGAGAAGCTCCAAGGTGGCTGGTATTCAGGACGCTGTTATACGGAGCGTGACCCCGCTGAGGAAGCCTCCGGCCTCATCACCGTCATTCCGCTGAGCGAAGGAGGGGTCAAGTACATCATGCCCGCCTCCAGCATTACCGAAAAACATCCCGATGCCTGGGATGAGATCGACGACGAGGAGCTGTGCATCCTCCTCGAAAACACCTACGCGCACCGCAACCAGCCCGCTTATCTCGAGAACGGGAGCCTCGTTTCGATGCTCACCTACGAGATTCTCGTCGGGAAGCTTTATCTCCGTCAGAACTCGGCGGGACAGTTCTTCGTCAAGATGACGAACGCGCAGATCGAGGACGAAAACACGGCTCGTACTTATTTCTACTGCCGTCTGGACCGCAAGGTCCGCGACCTCGCGATGTGCACCCGGCCCCGGCGTTGAACGGCAGTATAGTCACATAACCAGCTGTAATATCTAAGTTTATATCAGCACTAAGTTATACTTAAGACACTTCTTGCGCGCCGCGTCATCGTGCGGTAGGGTGCGGGCGTATTAACAAGTTCCCCCCTTGAAGGAGATTCTTATGAAAAAGCTGGCACTCTTGGCTCTGCTTGTTGGTAGCTTCGCCCAAGCAAGCGATATGCGGCAGTTCACGAACTTGGACGGCTGCCGGGTCGACCTGGAAAAACGCGGCAATGGCGACGTCCTGTACGTTTCTCATGACGGGCAGGAAGCCATCATCGGTGTCACCTCCGACCGCAGAGAGGGAACGATCGCTGGCTACTGTGACGAGCCAAACGTTGTTTCCTTTGGCACCGGTGTGAACCTCCTCTGTAACGCACATCAGAATGGCGACTATGTCACCCGGGGCAGCGCCGAAATCGACTTCCGCAACGGCCTGACCGCGGTCACGGTGGAAGGCCAGGTCAAGCGCATGTTCGGCTGGAAAACCGATCTCCAGATCGACTGTCAAAATCTTGTCGAACGCCGTTAAATCTTGGGCCCCTAAGCATGGCGACCGCGATTGACCGCCAGCTCCTCCAGGTGCGCCCGGAACAGGGGATAGGAGACGATCACTCGATTGAACGACTCCTTCGAAAGCGCATACGCATGACAGAAGCTCTCGGCGCGCGCCGTGGCGTTACGGGGTTTGTCCGACACCAGGGCCATTTCCCCGAAGCACGCCCCGTCCTCGAGCGCCGCGATCAGCTCGTTGGCGCCGCTCAGAATCTCGACGCGCCCGTTATGAATAAAGTAGAGCGCGTCGCCCGCCTCCCCCGCCCGGAAAATCTTCTCGCCCGGTGAGAAGATCCGGGGTTTGAGCTCATGCATCAGGTCCTCGAGCATCTCCCGATCCGCATTTCTAAAGAGCGAAACCTTCTCGATAATGGCCCGATTGATGTGGAAATACAGCTCCGACTGCATCTTCGGCGGCAGGTCGTTGAGCAGGGACTGGTCCTGATAGCCGCGGTGATTCTTCCACAGGTAATGATAATAGGTCCGCACCTTCGTACGCAGCTCCTGCGGAATGCGATTGGAGCGCATGAACGTCTCGACGCGATCCAGGTTGTCCATGTGATGCTCGCGGGCCGCATCCACGCGGCTCAAGAGGCTTGCCACGTTACTGAGCACGAAGCCGAAGACGCCGACGCCGAGGACCTGCACGCAGCACGCGAGCAGCATCTGGGGCGGCGTCTTGGCGGAGATATCCCCGTAGCCCACCGTGGTCAGCGTGGTGAACGCCCAGTAGATCGCGCGAACGTATTCCACGAAATGATCGGGGTCCGGCCCGGCCGTACCGCTCCCGAGACCGATCCACCAGCAGGCCACGAGATGGACCAGGAGCGGCATCGTCAGGCCGATGGGCACCAGGCGGTAAACCACGGGCTGCAGCGAATGAAACTCATCCAGAAACGACTTAATCCGCCAGATGTGCCGAACGGTAAGAAGATTGAGCAGGAGCAACGACTTGTGCTGCGTCTGAAAGATCAGGATCTCGAGCAGGGAAAGGGGAAGCAGGCAGGTCAGGTCGGCGAAAAGCCCGAAGGAAAGCCAGTCCTTGGGTTTTCTCCAGGATCGCTCCCGCGTATGGAAAAAGAGATAGATGTTCACCGCGGACGCCACGGAAATCAGCAGATCAAGAAGGACATCGACGGACCAGGGCAGGTGAATATCAATCAGGCGAAGCGGCAGCCAGAAGCCGACGAGAAGCGCGGCACCGATCGAGATAAGACGCAGAATCTGAATTCGGTTCACGCAGGCTCATCGGCGGATGTCCGGGAGATTATAAATAATCGACAAAAGACACGCGTGTCGGAAGTGACACAACTATTCGCCGGGATAACGCTCCCCTATCATGGAAGGTGGAGTTATCGCGGTACGTATGCTCATTGGAGCGATCAAGCTTTTCAATAGATTGACGAGCATATTGCTGGCGGGCACGCTGGCGGGTGGACTCATGTCCTGCGCCGCCAGACTCAACGCTCCCATTCCGCTGGAGACACCCACTGAACTCCTCACGGAGAGCGGGATCTCGCTCTCTCCGACCACCAAAACCGTTTCCATCAATGGGAGCGTGAGCTACAGCGTGAGCGGCGGAACGGCGCCTTATACATACAATGTGTATTATGGTGGTGGCGCGATTACGCCGTCCGGGGTCTACACGGCTCCCGCGGCCCCGGGCGACGCGGTCGTTCGGGTGACGGATGCGCAAGGGAAAGCGGCCTATGCGGGGCTTCTCATCACGGATGATCCGATCATCACGCCTGCCTCCCTCACCTTGGCAGCCGGTAACCGTTATCCCTTCTCCACCGCGAGCAGCACGGGTCCCTACGTCTTTTCGCTTGTTTCCGGTTCGGGCACGATCGAGCCCCTGACCGGGCTTTACACCGCGGCGACCGCTGGATCGGCAACGGTAAGAGTGACAGATGCCAAGGGTCGGACTTCGGATGCTTCAGTTACCGTGGAGAACGCCCTCGCGATTTCCCCGAAAGTCGTAAGCGTCGATGCCTCCGGGAGCTTCACCTTCACGACTTCAGGCGGCGTGGGCACGGTCACCTATTCGATCGTCTCGGGTGAAGGTCGCATTGATCCGGCCTCCGGCGAGTACCTCGCGCCTTCGTCCGTAGGCCTTGCGATGATCAAGGCCGAGGATCGCCTGGGCAACTTTGATAGCGCGATCGTGACGCTCATCCAGCCTCTTCGGATCAGTCCGGCCAGTCTGACGCTCGCCAAAAGCTCGCCCTTCACCTTCTCCGCAATGGGGGGAAAGCCGCCTTACACCTTTGCGGTCACCTCGGGCGGAGGCTCATTTCTCGCCCCGGGCGTTTACACCGCTCCCTCCGCCGCG
>JAMPXZ010000111.1 GCA_023700925.1 Oligoflexia bacterium
AACCGGTCGCACCCGCACCGGTTGCGCCCGTCGCTCCCGTAAATCCTTGCGCACCAGCTGCCCCGGTTTCGCCCGTGGCACCCGTCACACCGGTCGCACCCGCACCGGTTGCGCCCGTCGCTCCCGTAAAGCCTTGTGCACCGGCGGCACCAGTTTCGCCAGTCGCGCCCGTAAAGCCCTGTAAGCCCTGAGCACCAGTTTCACCCGTAGCTCCAGTCACACCCGTGGCACCGGCTCCTGTCGCACCCGTAGCTCCCGTCAAACCCTGCGCGCCGGCTGCACCAGTTTCGCCCGTGGCGCCACTCACGCCTTGTACGCCCTGAGCGCCAGTCTCGCCCGTGGTTCCCGTCACGCCAGTCGCACCCGCACCGGTTGCGCCCGTCGCACCCGTCAAGCCCTGCGCGCCCACCGCACCGGTTTCACCCGTAGCGCCGGTAAACCCTCGCAGACCTTGCGCACCGGTCTGGCCAGTTGCACCCGTCAGACCTTCTGCGCCATCAGCTCCCGCGGGGCCCTGAGCACCCGTTTCGCCCGTCGCACCGGTCATCCCCGGCGCGCCCTGAGCACCGGTCTCACCCGTAGCGCCTGTCAAACCTTGGGCACCGGAAGCCCCCGTTTCACCCGTGGCGCCAGTGAGACCCGTCGCGCCAGCGCCGCCCATGCCCGGCCCCACCCAGTTACCGCTGCTATCGATAATGGTTCCGACTCCGGTGATCGCGATCGCGGCCGGACCCGTGGGCTCAAGCGTGATCTGCTCGGGATGAATGTGGGCGCCGCGCACATCGCCCGCATTGCGGGCATAGAGCGCCGAGATCGCCCCGGTCATCTCGAAGCGAGGACTCATCGGCGCGCTATCCCCCGAAACCTCGAGCTCGAGATACAGATTCGGGCTCTTGCCGATGTCTGCGGGCAGTGGCGCCGTGGCGCCGAGGTTCACCGCGAAGGCGCCCGCGCTCGTCTGCGCCACCACGCTCTCGCTCCAGAGCTCGGTACCACCCGTGGCGACGTCAAAAATCCGGAACGTGAGCGTCACCGGGCCGTTCAGCTCAACCCCGCCCGAATCCTTCAGATAGCCTTGGAAATCGATCGTCTCGGTCGTACCCACGACAGCGACGGCATGAGTGGGAAACGCAAGGAAGCAAGCAGCCCAAACGAGCGCGATCGTTCGGGTGACGAGGCCAACCCGAACGGAAGACTGCCTCTGATTAATAAGGAACTTCTTCCACATACGGACCATAGTAGTACTTGATTAAATCGTACCACTATCAATACTATTCACAATCTATTTAACGGTAAGCCCCGTGGCCGGATTCGGGGAGTTGAGGACTCAACCTGTGTCTCAGTGGACGCGGCCGGAATGCAGGCCGGAATCAGCACTCGTGCCACCAGCCGCCGCCGCCGACCTTCGGAGATAGCTTCCGCCGATCGTGACCCGTTCGAGCGAGTGCTGCAAGCTCGCGGCCGAGCCACCGCCCTGCGCGGCGGTTTCCCCACGCAATAGCTGGTGGATACCCGTCGGAGCCACCGTCAGCGGAGAGCCCCTTCCCTGCATCTGGATCACGTCAAAGCGCGAGAGCTTCGAGCTGCAGCCCGCGAGCGACGTCGCAAACGCGAGCCCGAGAAACGAAACGGCCAGAAGTGAGGGAAGACGAGAGGCGGGTGCCATTCTCTTCCACAGTATCACTCCTGGCCGCGAAGACGAGATGCGTCCTGAATGACTCAGGGGAAAATCGCGGTTCCGCGCTTTCCGGTCAACGTCTGGCTCTGCTCGAAACAGTACCGCATCGAAGAGATCTCCGACGACCACTCAGAACAGCCGTAGGGCGTACTGCTCGCTTCGCTCAAGGGCTGAAGCGAAATCATCGGGACAACCGCGAAGTCCGCAGCCCCGGTCACGACCTTGAGATCAACGACATACTGCGAACCCAGCGCCACGCGCGTTCCGCTCGTGCTCCGATTCGTCTCGTTGATCGTGTAGTAGTTGTCCGTCCCGTAATAAGCGGACCAGTACCGCTCATAGCCCGTCGACCGATAGATCACGTCACCGGCCATGCGACGATAATCCACCGAGAGATTCTGGGAGACCACGCTTCCCGAAGCGGTATTGGTCCTCCGCTGCGAGCAGACCGACAACGTCGAATTCTGGGCACCGAGTGCTTGCGCGCAACCACCTACGACGCGATCGGTTCCAACCATAAGGTCATAAGTGTAATCCGCAGGCAAGGCATTGTGATTTACGGTATTGACCACGGCGCCGTCATTCTTCTCGACGATCATGATCGACGAAAGCGGGAACCCCGCTGAATGCCCAAAGCTCTCGGCAGTGAGAAGCACGCGTTGCTCCCAGCCACTATTATCAGTGACGTAGGAATATGCCGAGTTCGAATCAAAGCTGCCATCGTTGTAAAGATCGAACCCCTCGCTCTTCTGATGAAAGGTAAAAGCGTAATCATCCACGAGCGCGGTGTACGGGATCGGCGTCCCGGCAGCAACGATCTCCACCGAGCCACTCACCGCGTTGTTCGCCACGTCGTAATCGGCAGGAACAGTCTCCTCAACTTTGACCTGCAGCTGGCGCGCGCCCGCGGTGGTGAAGACCTTCGTGAAGGCGCAGGACACGAACCCGCCCGCGTCCACCCAGATCGCGCTCGCCCGGTCGGCCTCGACGCCGTTGACGTAAAGCACGCAGTTGGCCTGCGCGCCGACATCGAAGTTGAGCTCACGCACCGTCGCCGAGATGTTCACCGGCGTATCGACGCTCGCGCTCGCCGGAACGGTGAGCTGCTCGATCTTAAGATCAGGTCGCAGATAAACCGTATCGTTCACCGTCACCACGCTCGTACGGGCGCCGTCGACCCCGGTGACGTTCGCCTGGACACGAAGCGGCTGACCACGTCCCAGGTCCGAGAAATTAAACTTGAGATAGGCGCCACTGTTGAGCTCGGGGAAAACGCGGGTCGAGAGCGTCTTGCCAGCAGAGTTCAGGAGCTTGAGCTGCACCTTGGCGAGCGAGCCCACGGCCGTCGTCGGGCTATCGATCATGCCCGTGGTGACCTCGAGGACCGTGGTCTTATCCTTGCCCATGAGGGCGCGCGTGGAGAGCGTCGCCGTGCCGGCGCGGCCGGTACCGGGCTTGGCGCCCTTTTCGCGATAACGGATGCTGTTGGGCTGCAACGCGGTAGCGCCACGCGGGACACGCGGGGTCTCGTCGACCGGAGCTTCGACGGAAGCCGGAGATCGCCCACGTCGCGGTTTCGGGGCTTTCTGCCCGGCGACATAGCGCTGGAACCCCGGACGCAGCCGGAGCGCGCCGCGGTTATGAGCCAGCTCGAAAACCGAGGGTGGCGCGGCCTGAGTCAGATTCGGAGCGGCTTTCGCCTGCTCGCCGTTCTTCAGATCCTGCTTGACCGTCGCTTTCGGCGCGCAGCTCAGCACAAGACCCACCGTCGCCGCGACGAGCGCGGACCCTAAGACACTTCCCCGAACCTTCTTCATGAGAATCCTCCCTGATTCTAAAGAGGATGAGCCCTCACGGACCGACCAGCAACCGGATTCTGCTGGCGGAAAAAAATCTTAGCCCGATTTCACGCCAGAATTCTGACGGTCCGGAGTGCACGAGCGCTATTCGAGGGCCGAACTTACGGCCAGAATAAAAGCGGACAGCAGGAGCTTACGGTGTCGCTGACTCAGATGCTCGAAGTCCGTCAGCTCCGCCTCCCTCTGCACCGCGGACAAGGCGATCAGGTAATCGCCCTCAAAAGCGCGCCAGGAGTGCGCGACCGTCGTCGCCCCGAAGCCGAAACCCACGAGCCCGGAGGCGCCGCGGATCGCGGCCGTCGGGCCGAAGAACGAGCCCACCGTGGCGATCACCTTGACCGTGCCGCGGACCTGGTCCTCAGTGCGCTGCTCGGCTCGGGCGTCATGGAGCCAAGTTTCGGCCGCGCCGCAAAGCTCGGGGCGTTCCGCAAGAACCTGCTCGATGATTTCTCCGTAGGACTCATGAAAGCGAAGGCCCGGCTCGCGCGCGCCGCCCAGCTCCTCAGCGGCCTCCTTCGCGTTCTCGATGATCCGCTCCAGAGCCGCAATCAGCTCGTCTGGGCCGGGTGAACCGGTGCGAAGGTAGGCCATAAGAGGCAGCTCGCCGAGCAGCTTGAAATACAGCGCTTTTTTTGCCGCGCGGAACGGCTCCAGGCCCTGAAGCACGGAGCGCGCCTCGGCTCCCTCCGCAAGAAGCCGCGTTTCGCCTCCCGGCTGCCTCGCGCGGAATCGGGCGGTGAGTTCGGTGGCAGCGCGGTCATACTCGGCAAGCGCTTCGCGTCTTTCATCGGCCGTGAGCGCCGGCATCCGCACCGCATTGCCAAACGGATGCTGCGGACGCAGGTGGATTCGCGAGGCGACCGAGCCGTAGGGCGAATCCTCGCGCAGCGCGGGCGCCGCGAGCGCAAGCGCCACGCGCAGCGGACTCCAGCGCTCGCCAATCTCTTTCGAAAGCTGCGAGAGGCTCGCCTGGCAGGCACGCAGCGCCTCCGGCGGCCGCTTGCCCAGCTCCTCGAACCAGCGGGCATCCCCGGTTTCGACGAGCTTCACGCACTCGGATAGGGTCTCCGCATGAAAAGCCGCGACCGCGAAGTAAGAACGGGCCTTGCTCGCCACCGCGCCCAGGAACTCGTGCCGCGCCACCTGCCGGTTCTGCCCACGCGCGGAGGACTCCGCCCGAGGGTGGGAGCAAGACGGGTAGGAGCCGCGCTCGGCGCGAGCCCCGACGGTAGCCGCGAAAATCGCCGCGAGCAGGACCAGGCCCGTGGCGTGGGCGACTGTCGATCTTTTAGACAGAGGTGTGCGCTCAAATGCCATAAACGTCCCCTCTCAGAGACGCCTGTGAGAAATGCAACGAGCGGTCCAGGCCCCTTCAGGGACTCATCCGGGTGACGAACCAGACCCGCCCTCGGGACCTTCGCGCCATACTCCCGAAGGTGGGCCCCTACCCTCAGTATTTCAGCTGCCCGAAAGAGCCGGACATTCACCCGCTGTTTATATGTGTTGCAATCATATATGATGTTAAGTAACATAGAAGCAATGAAAGCAAGAGTCCTCATCGACCGAACCCAAGTGATCCGTGACGGCAAATATGCCGTCTCGATCAAGGTGTTTGAAGTTGAGGCTAGCAAGAAGTACCCCGCCGGAATCAAAGCCAAGTTTGTACTCCAAGACATTGAAAATGGATTTGCCAGACTTCTGGTCGATAACCACGAGCCTTTTGGCTTTCACATCCATACCCGGTTGCCGCGTGACCGGAACCACCGGGAGCTGCTCGATGTGAGAGATCATCAGGAGGCTCTCGCCTTCTTCTTGGATGAAGTGGAAAGGGTCGTGAAAAATTATGAAACCTAAGTTTTTGGAAGTTCGATTTCAATCCTTTGATGAGTTCAAGAAGGAAGTGAAGAGCGCGCTCGCCAAGCGGACCCCTTCCACTCAGCCATCAAACACGATCATGTTTGATAGCGTCGCTTCATTCAGGCACTTCATGACCATTCAGAAGATCGAACTGTTGACGGCGATTTCGACGCGGAGACCTATGTCCATTTATGAACTAGCCAAGATGGTCGACCGAGATTTCGCTGCGGTGCTGCGCGATTGCACCGGCCTTGAACAAACAGGGTTCATCACATTGAAAGAGTCGAAGGATAGAAAGAAGACAAAAATTCCTCTCCTGCGGTTTGATTACGTCGGCTTGGTGATCTATCTGCCTAAGAGCCCATACCAAATTCAGTTTGATGTGGCGGCGTAGGAAGCCCCTGCAGCCGCCTCAGCCGCTCCTCTTGTGGCTCATGAAAAGGTGCACGGAGTAGAGCTCGAGCTGACGAACGTGCTTGAAGAAAAGCCAGGGCAGGTGCTCGACCTTCTCGCCTAAGCGGAAGCCCACCTCAGTGTACAGCCACTCCACCGCGCGAGCGGAGTCGCGGATACCCTCAGGCAAACGCGCCCGCAGCTCCGCGGCGACGTGAGGGTGCCAGATGTAAGGGCAACTTTGCACGGCGATGCCTTCGCTTTTCAGCAGACGCCACTGAAGTGCGGGAAGGGACGCCGGCTCGTCGAGCATGTCGATCGCGTTGAGCGCGATCGTGAGGTCCCAAAGTCCCGTCCGCAGCGGCGGCGCAGCGAGATCCCCCACTACGAAGTCGGCCCGGCCGTCGCAAGGGGGCGGGCTCGGAAGCCGGAGCTCGCGCGAGACGGAACCCGCGAGCAGGTCCTCGGGGATCCGAAGCGCCGAAGGATACGGAAACCCAAGTGCAAGATGGCGGGCCAACGCGACGCTGGCAAAAGAGCTGTCGACGCCAAGATAGGAGGCCACGTGCGGCCGCAGGACGGCCTCGAGCCCGCCGACTCCGCAGCCGAGCTCGATGACCGAGAGCCCGGGGCGCCGGCCCGCGAGCGTTTGCGCCCAGTCACCGATCCGCGCGAACGGCCCCTGATCCCAATGCCGGCGCACGAGCGCATCGATCAGCGGATCGCCACCGCCCCCGCGCGGCTGCCACCAGGGCGCTCCGGTCTCGGGAGTGCCGGCATGGAGATAGTGATTCATGAGGTAAAGCGCGTTGACCCGTTCGGCCTCGAGGTCCTCCTCGATGTGCTCGGTAGCGAGCTCCACCTTCGCTTCGAGATACTCCTCGAGAAAACCCTCGGGAATCTCCTCATCCGGGACGATCTGCGCGATCCCTTTCACATGCTCCTGGAGGTACTGCCCCACGTCCTCCACCAGCACCGCGATCCCGGCCAGGATCGGAAAGGCGGCCCCGCACGACGGGCAGCCCAGCTCACCCGAGCGGATCTCCTCGGCGGGCCCGGCGGGCAGGGTTTCGCGGGCGCGAAGCTCCAGCCGGGGGCCGGTACAGCGGGGGCAGCTCAGGGAAGCAAGCGTGGAGGTCAGCATGAGATCCCGTTCGTACCCGGTTTACCCGGGCAAATCGAGGCAATTATGGTAAGGAAACGGTCTATGTCCCGACTGAGCTTTCAGCTTGAGCGCGAAGCCCCCCGCTCCCGCGCGCGCGCCGCGACCTTCACCACGCTCCACGGAGAGGTGCGGACCCCCGTGTTCATGCCGGTGGGAACCCAGGCCACGGTAAAAAGCCAGACGGTCGACTCGCTTCGCACGGCGGGCTCCCGAGTGCTGCTCGCCAATACCTACCATCTGCTGCTCCGGCCCGGCGCCGAGGTCTTCCGCAAGTTCGGCGGCATCCATCGCTTCATGAACTGGGACGGCCCGGTCCTGACCGACTCGGGCGGTTTTCAGATCTTCTCGCTTCCCCACTCGCGGGAGATGAACGAGGAGGGGGCGCGCTTTCAGAGCTACGTCGACGGCCGCATGCACCTGCTCTCGCCCGAGGAGAGCATCGGCATGCAGCGGGCGATCGGCAGCGACATCATGATGGTGCTCGATCAGTGCATCCCCTCGACCGCCGAACGCCCGCAGGCGGTGGCGGCGATGGAGCTCACCCACCGCTGGGCCCGGCGCAGCCTCTCGGCGCGGGGAGACTCGCCACAGTCCCTGTTTGGCATCGTCCAGGGCGCGTGCTTCGAGGACCTTCGGCGCCAGAGCGCCGAGTTTCTCACGGCGCTTCCCTTTGACGGCTTCGCGATCGGGGGCCTGGCCGTCGGCGAAACCAAGGCGGAGCGCGAGGATTTCACTGAGTGGACCGCTTCGCTCCTGCCGCGCGAGCTGCCGAGGTACCTCATGGGCGTCGGCACGCCGATCGATATCCTCGAGGCCGTCCACCGCGGCGTGGACATGTTCGACTGCATCCTGCCGTCCTCGCTCGCCCAGCGCGGGGTCGCGTTCACCTCCGTCGGCAAGCTCCAGCTCCGGCGCGGGGTTTACAAGCTTTCGCAAGACGCGCTCGACCCCGCCTGCGACTGCCTGACCTGCACGCACTACTCGCGCGCCTACCTGCACCACCTGTACAAAGCCGAAGAGCTCCTGGGCTGGAAGCTCCTGACGAGCCACAATCTGACCTTCTACCACCGGCTGATGCGCGAGATCCGCGCGAGCATCCTCGCGGGCACTTTCGCCGAGTATTATCACGAGCGGCGGGGCGCGCTCGCCGCGGCCGATGGCGAGAATCCCGTGTCTCCCCCTCGCCCCAAGCGCGTGCGCGGTACGCGGCGAATGGAGCTCGGCGACTATGAAGTTCACTCGTCGCCCCAGGGGTTCTCGAGCATCCGGCAGCGCAGCTCCGGGGAGATCATGCATTCGGTGAGCGATCCGATGGAAGAGGCCAACCGCCTGTACGTCGACCAGTGCCGCCTTGCCGAGCGTCTCGCCGAGCCCGGCGAGACGCCGCTCGTGATCTGGGATGTGGGGCTCGGCGCGGCGACGAACGCGATGGCCGCCATCCGCTGTTTTGAAGCCTGTTCCTCCCCTCGCCCCCTCTCGCTGATCAGCTTCGAGCGCGATCTCGATCCGCTGCGGCTTGCCGCGAGCCATCCCGTGCGCTTCCCTCACCTCCGCCATGGAGCGCCCCACCGGCTCCTCGAGAGCGGAAGCTGGCAGAACGAAACGGGGCTGCTCGACTGGCAGCTCCTCGAAGGCGATTTTCTCGCGCTGCTGGATTCAGCGGAGAAGCCTGATCTGATTTTTTACGATCCGTTCTCCTCGAAAACCGACTCAGCGCTCTGGACGCGGGAGGTTTTCGCCCGGATCTTTCGCACCTGCGCGGGACGGCCCGTGGAGCTTTGCACCTACTCGGCCTCCACCGCGGTCCGCGCCGCGCTGCTCGCGTCGGGTTTCTTTGTCGCCAAGGGCGTTGCAACCGGCCCGAAGGCCGAGACGACGGTGGCCTTGACGGCGCCCACGCCGGAATGGCGTGAGCGGCTCCTCGATCAGGACTGGCTCGAGCACTGGCACCGAAGCGGCGCGAAGTTCCCGAGCGGGCTGCCTGAAAACCTGCGGCCCGCGTTCGAGCGCGCCGTGGCCTCGCATCCGCAGTTCGCGCCCACGGGCTGAGCGACATTGCCAAGCGGCCCGGAGGATGTCATTTTGCTCTCATGACCTGCTCTCCCATCGCGCTGCCCTTCGGTGAAGTATCGGTTCTTTCCCAGGCGGACTATCGCCGCGCGACGTGGAAAAACGGTCTCGGTCACACCGACCAGATCGGAATTTTCCCCCAGGACGCCCAGCTCCAACGGGGCGACTTTCTCTGGCGCCTCAGCTCGGCCCGCATCGAACAGGCGGCGCCTTTCTCGCTTTTTCCGCAGCATGACCGGTTCCTCGTGATCCTGCGGGGCGCCGGGGTCCGCCTGACCCATTGCTTCGATGAGACGGCGGAGGAGCCCGTGGAAGTCCGGCGGTATGCTCCGTACGAGTTTCCGGGCGACGTGCCGAGCCGCTGCGAGCTGCTCGACGGCCCGGTGACCGATTTCAGCGTCTTCATCCGAAAGGGCGAAGCGGAGGCCGCCGTCGAAATGGTCACGCTCGCGCCGGGAGAGACGTTCGTCTGGACTCCGGAGCGGCGATGGAACTTCATCTTCGCGGCCGAAGGCGGCTTTGAGGCCTTCGTACCGGGTAGCGAAAAGGCGCTGCGGGTTCCCGAGGGAGACACCCTGCGCGCGGAGTTCCGCGAAGCGGCGCGCGAGCCGCTGCGCCTGGTGTCCCGCGGAGGCGCTCCCGCCCAGCTCCTCGTGATCGGCCTGCAGCCCGCCGAATAGCTCGCCCCGACTTTGCATCTCCTTTTCGCATGGAATGCCATGCGAACGAGATCATGACTCCGAGGATCATCACCATCAAAGCCGGCGATTCCTTGTGCAACGCTCACCGGCTCATGACCGAGAACCGAATCCGTCACCTGCCCGTCGTGGACGACGAAGACCCTACCCGGATCGTCGGGATTTTGACGGACCTTGAGCTGCAGCGCGCCATGAAGTGGCACCCCGGTAGTCCCCGCAACTGCGCCGAGGGTTATGACGTCGATACCGATCTGAGGGTCCGTGACCTGATGCACACCCCGGTATTATCGGTGGACGAGAATCTTTCGCTCCGGGATGTCGCTGAGACGTTGCTCAGGGAAAAGATCACGGGCGTTCTGGTCATGGGCCCTGACCACCACATCCACGGGATCGTCACCACGGATGACATGCTGAAATTCCTGCTTTCCCGGCTCGACAAGGACCCCGCCGGTGAGGAGTGGGATGCCCGAGACGTCGTCGACGAGCATTTTATCGAAAGCATCGGATACTGATCGAAATCTTCTAATAAATCCGGATCGAACGGCCGACAAGGACAGTGATGAGAACCCGTCCTTGGCCGCTGGTGATTCTTGCGCTTTTTCACGTCCTCTCGCCAGTGGTGAACGTACCGCTGAGCGCGTGGCTGGATGGCCTCTCCGTCGACCGCTATCTCACCCTGCTTTGGCTCAACGAGGGCTGGTACGGGATCTTCGACGCGCTTGTGCTGCTGCCGATCGGCGGCGCCGCGATCTACCTTTGCAAACGCTGGAGCTTTCCCATCTTTCTCGCGGTGGTTCTCCAGACCGCCTACTCGAATTTTCAGACCTGGTACGGGGCGCCCCAGGCATTTCCCATCTGGGCCTTCCTCGGTACCGCGCTTCTGGATGTCGCGCTCGTGGCCTACTTCTTTTTTCCGAAGGTGCGGGCCGTTTTCCTCAATCCCCGCCTCCGCTGGTGGGAAAGTCAGCCTCGCTTCGCCGTCAGACTGCGCGCCCGCGCCGGGCATCCGCGAGGCGACAGCCACTGCGTGATCCAGGATCTTTCTGAAGGCGGCGCCTTCGTCAAAGCGACTGCCGACTGGGCGACGGGCGAGACGATCGAGCTGACGTTCTCGTTCTTCGAGCTCAGCTACCGGGTCACCTGTCGCGTCGCCTATCGAAGAAACGGCAAGACGCGCGGCTACGGGCTCCAGTTCCATCCGACCGCGGAGACCCGCATCGCGCTCATCAAGCTCACCCAAGGGCTTGAGCTTACCGGCCTGCGTTCGCGCGGCGCCGTGGATCTGAAGCAGGATTTCACGCAATGGCTGAAGCTGCTGCTCACCAGCGGCAAAGGCCTGCTCCCGGACGTGCCTGCTCCGCGGCCCGCGAGCCCGCCGATCCCGCTCAAGCAGACCGAAGACGACAACTCGAGCGAGCGGAAAGCCGCGTAAGCATCGCGCTCACCGCTTGAGCGCGTAGCCCAGGTATCCCACCCACGGCAGCCTCGTGAGCCGAAAACGGAACTCCGCCGGGACGATCCCCGTTCGAAGGAGCCTGAAGAGGTCCCACGGATCCAGGACCGGCATGAGCCCACGGAAGACGGCGACTTCGAGGCCGTTTCGCGCACAGAGCGCTCGCAGCTCGCGAGGCTTGATGAAGAGCCTCAGAACATGAAGATTCCGCGGGGTGTTCCGCACGAACCACTCGAGCCCCTTGATCGCGAGCAGCCACGCGAGAAAGGTGCGGTTGAAGGTGTGAAAGAGGAACACGCCGCCGGGGCGAAGCACGCGACTGGCTTCGGAGATGACGCGGCCGGGGTCTTCCACATGCTCCAGAAAGTCCATCGCCGCCGCCGCATCGAAGCTCCCGTCCGCAAGAGGCAGGGCCAGGGCATCCGCCTCGACGTAGCGCACGTTGCCGGTCGGGTCATGGAGCCGCGCTGTCGCCAGGCTCGCCGGAGAGCTATCGACTGCCACGACCTTGAAGCCTTCG
>JAMPXZ010000112.1 GCA_023700925.1 Oligoflexia bacterium
CCGAAGTGCCGGGTCAGTCGTCGCATCCGCCGTCGACCAGACCCCGATCCCGCGCCAGGCGAGATCCGGCTCGTCGAGCACGGGCGGGCGGTACGCCCGCACCGCGCTCAGCCGCTGCTGCATGGCATCGACCGTTTCCGCCGAAAGTCCGCCGCGATTCTTCTGGAGCCATTGAGCCAGCTCGCGTTTCACCTCATGGAACGTAGCCATGAACTCGGCCCATTCCTCCTGGGTCGGAACCGCCGCGGGCCCTTCGCCACGGTACTCGATGCTCGAGCAGATATTGCGCCCCTGATCCTGAGTGCTGTAGGGCGTGTCCGCGCCCGTCAGGAAGCTTTGAGCGGGCGCTTCAGGCGCGGGCGCAAGAACCAGCGGCTGAGTCGGAACCGCGCTGGGCGTCTCCACGATCGGAGCCTGCCGCGGCTCCTGCGGATCCATCGCCGCATGAACCGGGGGTTGCGCCGCCGCCGCGGTTCGCGGGGCCACCGGCACCTGCGCGCTCTTCGCCATTTTCATCTGACCTTGCGCCGCCGCGAGAGCGCGCCCTGCGCCAGGCGCCGGAGCCACCGCCGCGTCTTCGTGGCTCTGCGCCGGCTGCCCCTGGGCAGCAGGAGCGGAAGCCGCAGGGGCCTGAGCCAGAGCTTTCCGAGAAGGCTTTTTCTGCGGAACAACAACGTTCGCGTTCGGACTCGGGAGATCTTCAAAGACCGGGCCATCACCCGCCGGAAGCGCGGCAGCCAGCTCACCGAGTTTTTGAAGGAATCTTGCAGCCGGGCGCGCGGCGCGTTCAACCGTCGCAGCACCTGCCACCACGCCCGTCGTCGTCGCAGCACCTGGCACGGCGCCCGCCGTGATGGCGGCTCTTGTCTTCAGGCCCGCCGCAGTCGGCGTTCCCGCGACAGCAGTGGTCGACGCTCCGCTCGCTTTCGCGGGAGCTCCCGCACCTGCTTTCGCCGTCACCGCGGTTGCGGCACCGGGCGCGCTGGTCGCGGGAGTCTTCGAATCAACATGGAAATAAGAAGGCTTCACCACCGCGAGCTCGGTGCTCGAGGGTTCCTGATGATTCTTCCGGATCTGATATTGAATTCCGAACGCGAGGGCCAGAGCGGGCAAAATGAAAAGGACGTGGTACCAGGCAAAGCGCATCCTGCGCATAGGGTCTCTCCTCTTACCTTTATTATCCTAAGAGAGAATCGCTCGGATTACACCCGAAAATCTGTCCAAAAGACGCACCCTCCCGTCAAGGTTTTGGCATTCCAATTCCGGCGGTCTTGTGCAAAATTGCCTTCATGCGCCACCCCTTTTCAATTCTGATCGCCCTACTCCTGGTTTCCTGCTCCTCCCTCCAGAAAGACACCGTCGAGCTCGATATCCCGGTCGCCACCGGCAGGGATGGACTCGAAACCCTCGTGATCATGGGCACCAACGACATTCACGGTGCGCTCGTGACCGAAACGGCCAAAACCAAGGAGCCGGCCGGCACGCCTCAGATCGAATACCAGTTCGGCGGGGTCGCCACGTTGGCTTCCTTTGCCGAGGTCCTGCGCCGGGAGCATGGCGAGCGCTTCCTGTGGCTGGACGGCGGCGACGAGTTCCAGGGCACCATCGAGAGCAACCTCGAAAAAGGCAAAGCCATGGTCCGCTTCTTCAATCAGGCCGACCTCGACGCCGCCGCGATCGGCAACCATGAGTTCGACTACGGCCCGGAGGTCGCAGGCTCGGCTGACACCCTGAGCGCCCTGAAAACCCGGATGACCGAGGCGAAATATCCTTTCCTCGCCGCCAACATTCTCGACAAAACGACGGGCCAAGCGGCCCAGTTCCCGAATAGCTCCCCGAGCAAGCTCTACCAGCTCGGCAAGGTGAAGGTCGGCGTGATCGGTCTGAGCACGCTGGACACCCCCAAGACCACGCGCTCGAGTTACATCAAGAACCTCTCGTTCACGGATCTTCGCGAAGCCACGCTTCGCGAAACCCAGTCGCTCCGCACCCAAGGCGCCGAGGTGATCCTCGTCGTCGCTCACGCCGGACTCAAATGCTCGCCCGGCCGCTCGCCGACCTGGCACATGATCCGCAAGGAAAGCGATCCGCTGGGCGAATGCGGCGACAAGGACGAGATGGTCCGGCTCCTCCGGTCACTGCCCGAGGGCACCGTCGACGGCGTGATCGCGGGCCACACCCACGCGATCGCCCACCACTGGATCGCCGGCGTGCCGATCGTTCAGGCCGGGAGCTTCGGACGCTACTTCAACGTCATCTACCTGACCTATGACATGAACCAGAAGAAGCTGCTCCGCGAACGCACCCGCATCGAGGGCCCGATTCCCGTCTGCGCGCAGGTCTTCCAGAATCAGAACGACTGCAATGGCGATCGTCCGGCGCCCAAGAACGGCCGAGGCGCGCTCGTGAAAGCCCGCTTCCACGGCAAGACCATCGAGCCAAGCGCCGCGGTCGAGGAACTCCTCAAGCCAACCCTCGAAAAAGCCAACGACGCCAAGAAGGCGTTTGTCGGCGAGTTCGCCACGGCCTTCACGCCGGATCGCACCAAGGAGACGCCCCTCGGGAACCTCGTCGCTGACGCGGTCCGCTTCGTCGCGGACGCCGACGTGTCGCTCGTGAACGCCGGCGGCATCCGTGCGCCGATCGAATCGGGCAAGGTCAGCTACGGTGACGTCTTCCGCGTACTGCCCTTTGATAACGCCCTGGTGAAGCTCAAAGTCACCGGCAAGGAGCTCAAGCGCATCCTTCGGATTGCCGAGAGCGGCTCACGCGGTTACGCCCCGACCTCGGGCCTCAAGCTGCGCCTGCTCGGCTTTGACCAGGACGCGCCGGCCGACGACCTGAACAAGGACAGCAAGATCGAGGCCTGGGAAGTGAACCGGCTGATCGACGTTCGGCTCGCCGATGGCTCCAAGATCGTTGATGAGAAGACCTACACCCTGGCGACCGTCGACTTCCTGGTCACGGGCGGGGATGACGTGGGCTGGGCCCTGCTTCAGATCCCGGCCGAGCGCCAGACCCAGGTGGATATCCTGATCCGTGATGCCGCGGTCCAGCACATCCAGACGGTCTTTGCGAAAACCGGTCCGCTCAACTCCCCCCGCGCTCCGCTGGTGGATGAAGGCAACCCGCGGGTCAAGTTCGAAAAATCCGCTAAGCCCGTCAAGCGCGGGAAAAAGACGCGCCGAAGCAAGCCCGCCCGGGCGACCTGAGCCGAAGCGCTGGCCCGGCTCGTCCATTATGCTAGAATCTCTCTATGCCTAATGGATCCGATCTGCCGGGAAGCGAGATACTCAAAACCATCGATCAGGCGATTCGCAAGGAATTCGAATCGAATCGCCGGGTGCTGGCCTTTGATGAATACATGATCCTCGTCGGGGAGAACGCCGAGCGGCAGACTCGCGGCTCCTCCCAGTACCTGGCCGACATGATGGATCATTTCGGAACCTATGAAACCGAAGGCAACCCGCACTCCGAAAAGCGCTTCAAGCTGTTCGACTTCCCGGTCGATGGCTACGCGCCCAAAGTCGTCGGACAGGAGCAGGTCCAGAACCAGATCTACCGCGCTCTGAAGACCTTTTCGCGCCAGCACTTCAACAACAAGCTGATCCTGCTGCACGGTCCCAATGGCAGCGCCAAGAGCTCGCTGATCCACGCGATCATGGGCGGACTCGAGCGCTACTGCCACGAGCCCGACGGCGCGCTTTATACCTTCAACTGGGTCTTCCCCGTCGAGCGTTACACCAAAGGGGGCATCGGCCTGAACGTCTACGCCCCCGCGCAGAAGGAGCCGATCCATACCTACGCCAAGCTTCCGGACGAGGAAGTCGCGGCCCGCATTCCCTGTGACCTCAAGGATCACCCGCTACTGATCGTACCGCAGGAGCAGCGTCTCGCGTTCCTCGAAAAGCTCCTCGGCGAAAAAGCCGCGCGCGAGCTTTGGGAGCACATGCCGATTTACCTGACCCGCGGAGACCTCTGCCACCGCTGCAAGCAGGTCTTTGACGCCCTCCTGACCGCCAACCAGGGCGACTACAAAAAGGTCCTCATGCACGTGCAGGTCGAGCGCTTCTACCTCGCGCGGCGCTACCGCAAAGGCCTCGTCACGATCGAGCCGCAGCTCCATGTCGACGCCCAGTACCACCAGCTCACCTACAACCGGAGCATGTCGGCGCTTCCGGCCTCGCTCCAGAGCCTCAATCTTTTCGCCCTCACCGGGGACCTCATCGACGGCAACCGCGGCGTGATCGAGTACAGCGACCTGCTCAAACGGCCCGTGGACTCCTTCAAGTACCTGCTGACCGCCTGCGAGTCGGGCTCCGTCAACATCAGCTCGAGCATCGCCTACCTCGACAGCGTCATGCTCGGTTCGGCCAACGAGGTGCAGCTCGACGCTTTCAAGGAGTTTCCGGACTTCACGAGCTTCAAGGCACGCATCGAGCTGATCCGCGTCCCCTACCTGATGGCCACGCACGAGGAAGAGGAGATCTACTCCGGCCAGATCCAGCAGTACGCGGGCGACAAGCACGTCGCGCCCCACGCTGCCTGGACGGCGGCGCTTTGGGCGGTGCTTACCCGCCTCAAGAAGCCCAACAGCATCAACTTCGCTCCCGCCATCAGCGCGATCGTCTCGAACCTCTCGCCGCTCGAGAAGGCCCGCCTCTACGACAACGGCGACATGCCCGCGGCGCTCGCGCCCGAGGACCGCAAGATCCTTCGCGCGGCGCTACGCAGGATCCGCGACGAGTACTCCAACGTGCCTTATTACGAGGGCCGGATGGGCGCCTCGGCGCGCGAGATGAAGTCGATGCTCTATGATGCCGCCCAGAGCCCCGAGTTCCCCTGCCTTTCGCCGCTGGGGATCCTGCGACAGGCCGAGGAGTTCGTCAAACGCGTTTCGGAGTACGAGTTCCTCAAGCAGGACGTGAAAGACGGCTTCCACGACGCCCCCGAGTTCGTCAACACCGTGCGCAACGAATACCTCAACCGGCTCGACCGCGAGGTGCGCGACGCCATGGGACTGTACAACTCCATGCAGTGGGAGGACTTCCTTCGCCGCTACATCCAGCACATCTCGCTCGTGCTCAAGAAGGAGAAGATCAAGAACCCCATCACGGGCAAGCTCGAAGACCCGGATTTTTCCCTCATCGACGAGTTCGAGAAGATCGTGGGCGCTCCCGACGAGGCGTCCGCCCGCGAGACCTTCCGTCAGAACATCATCTCGCAGATCGGCGCCTGGTCGCTCGATCACCCGAAGGAGTCGGTCGTTTTCGCCCAGATTTTCCCGGACTTCTGGCGTCGCCTGGAGAAGCACTATTATGAGTCCCAGAAGTCGGTGCTGACCCAGCTGCACGACGCGCTTCTGGTCTATGGCAGCGACCGGGATGATCCGAACTCCGAAGGCGGCAAGCTCGCTCGCCAGACCCTCGCCAATCTCCAGCAAAAGCACGGCTATTGCGAGAACTGCGCGAAGGAAGCCATCTTTTTCCTGATGCGGCAAAGATACTAACTTGGTATCCCTCTCCCGATGGGAGTAGCTAGCGCCAGAACCTCCGCGCGTCCGATACCCGCCACGGCGGGCGCCCGCAGGAGTCTCAACGAATTCCGGTCCGAGGACGAGTACCTCGTCACCCACTACGTGGATCGTGGGGAGAACGGCGCGCGCCTCGACGCGTTCCTCAAGGACCGTTACCGCAAACGCTCGCGCGAGGCCATCAAGCGCGCGATCGACTCGGACGCCATCACCGTCCAGCGCCTCCAGTCCCCGCATCTGACGCTCGGGCGCCTCAAGCCGAGCTTCCAGCTCCTCGAAGGCGACGAGGTGCTCGTGCTGAGCGAGCGCAAGCCCGAGCCGGAGGTCTGCTTCGACTACCGGGTGATCCATGAGGACGAGGCGATCCTCGTCGTCGACAAGCCCGCGAACCTGCCCGTCCATCCGGCCGGAAGGTACTTCTTCAACACGCTCCTGGTCCATCTGCGCACGCAGGGACACCGTAACCCGCTCAAGGCCGAGCGCGAGTACTTCCTCGTGCACCGGATCGACAAGGAAACCAGCGGAATCCTGGTCCTCGCCAAGAGCCGCGAGGTCGCCCATCACCTCACCCGTCAGTTCGCCGAACGCACCACTGAAAAAACCTACCTCGCCGTCGCCCACGGCGAGACGCCCGAGGCGTTCACCATCGAGCTGGCGATGCGCAAGAGCACCGTCTCGGTCATCGACGTCAAGATGACCGTGGCCGAGGAAGCCGACGGGGGCCAGTCGGCACTCACCGCCTTCCGCCGCCTGAGCGTTCATCGCACGCGCCACGGGGTGTTCTCCCTCGTCGAATGTTTCCCAAAAACAGGACGCCAGCATCAGATCCGCGTGCATCTCGAGGCCGCGGGCCACCCGATCGTGGGCGACAAGCTCTACGGCATGCCCGAAGAGGAATCGCTGAGCTACTACGAGCGCAAGCACCTTTCGCCGGAAGCGCAGGCCCGGCTCATCATTCCGCGTCACGCGCTTCACGCCGCGGCCATCCAATTCATCCACCCGCTCACGGAGCTGCCAGTACGCTTTTCCAGCGGACTTCCCGGGGACCTTCAGGCTTTTCTGGACTCCTGACGCATGCTAGCCTGGTTGAATGAGCAACCGGCTGATGATCGCTGCCCTGGCCTTTCTCTTTCCCTCAATGCTTTGGAGCGCCGCCCACGCTGCGCCGGACTTCAGCGGCCTGAGGCCCGAAGGGCGCTTTGAGTTCCAGGGCCATTACGACGTGCCGCAGGTCAGAATTGTCGAGAGCGTCGCGCTCAATACGCCGGGCGCCGAGCAGCGCCTCGCGCAGCTTCGGCGCGAAGGCTTCGTGTGCATCAAGAAATCCCCCACCGCTTTCCGCTGCACCCAGATGGCGCGCCCGAGCGAGCTGCCTCCCGGCCTCGACGAGACGTTGCAGCAAAAGATGAAAGGCGTTTTCGCGCAGTTCGCGGGCCCGTTCACCGAGCCCGAGCTCGTCTCGGATACCGGGCAGGGCCGCGAGTGGCTCTTTCATGAGGAAGTCCTGATGAAAGGCGGCAAAGCCGCGCTCTTCCGCCTCACCGAGTACTTCGACGGGCACTCTCCCGCCGTGACGTTCCCGGTGTCAGAGGAAACGCCGCTGAGCTTCGCCGATTTCCCGTCGGCAAATGAGCTCGTTCTTCACGCCGTCGTCAATGCCCGGCAGGACGAGCGAACGCTGGGCTACCTGATCGAGATCCGTCTCGAGCGCCTCTGAGCTTCGCGCCCTTACCTGAGCGGCTTCAGCACGCCTTCGATGAGAAAGTTTTTTCGCTGGCTCTGATAGGTGAGCCGCTTGCGGTAGACCAGGAGCCGATCACGGGAGCGCATGAGCTCGATCATTTCCTTGAAACCGTTCGAATACTTCAGGAGCTGGAAAGAACTGCCTTCATAAACCCCGATCGGTTTACCCGAGATCATCAGCTCGCTCCCCCGTATCTCGAGCACGACCGTGGTCAAAAAAGCCGTAGCGTACCCGCACGAAGGAAAGCCCGTCACCAGCAGCCCTTCCCAATCCCCCTGCTGCGAATGGTCGATCGCAAGCTCCATCGCGCAGGGCGAGACCTCGCCGCTGTCCTCGGTCACCGTCCCCTTGCCCTTCCAGTTGCCGCTCCACGGCTCCTTCTCCGCCGCGCGCGCGAGCGGTCCGCACCAGAAAAGTCCCCCGAGCGTAAGTAAAACGAGAGTTCGAAGCAGCACGATACAGTCCCCCAGATGTGCGGGCCCACGGGGCCCTGACCCTAACGGCGATGCCGGTACACCGGCATTTCCCAGCTCGGCCAGTACCCCGGGCACCGGTCGCGCTCGGCCGGAGCGTCGGAGATCAGCTCTTCGGTGAACCCCAGGCCGGGCTCCCGATCAAAGCGCAGGTCCCCCACGATCCACCCCTTTGACTCCGGAGCGCGCAGCCAGAACGGCATCCGCACGAAACCCAGCAAGGCTCGCACACGGCAATGCTCCTTGGCAAGACCATCGAGCTCCACCCAGGTGGCGCGAAACTCGCCACGCCAATGCAACCAGTCTCGCCCCGGAAGTGTGGACGCCTGGAGCGGCGCGGTGCCCGCAGTCCCCAGCCTCGCAAAGCAGCGGTCTGGCGGAAAAAAATCGGTCAGCAGGCTCGCCGAGCCGACGCGCGCGATATACGCGCCGGCCGGGTCCTCGCTCACCGCGATCAGGCGCCAGCAGAGCGGGTTGCCCGGCGCGGGCGTCGTCTCGAGGTCGCTGAGACGCTCGGAAGGAGCGCTTTCACGATACTCCTCTTTCACCCGCGTTCTGACCTCATGCGACCCGAGGGCGAACGCAAGCAGCACGAGCGCCACCGCCGTCACGGGCGGGATTACGCCCCCGACGCGCTTCTGCAGGAAAGTGATCGCCGCGACCCAGACCGTGAGCGCGCCCGCGACCCAGGGGCCCGTAAGCTGACTCGTCCACGCGAGCGCGAGCATCGCGATGCCGAGGATCCCCAGGGCGATTCGCCCGGCCCGGGTCCGCGCCTCCCGGAACGCGAACGGGATCAGCGAAAACCAGAGCAAAGGTTCCAAAATGAAGATGAAATCGCCGTAAAACCATCGATCCCAGAACGGCGAGAACGGGTGCACTCCGTAGCTGTTCCAGAAATCCGCGAAGACGTGAAAGAAGCCGCCCGCGAGCGCCGCAAGGAAGATCCATCGCCAGTCCCGCGCCTTGAGCGCGCGGACGCCGCGCGAGCCCGCTCCGACGAGCGCCCCGAGCGGCGTGGAGAGCGCCACCACGAGCGGCAAAAAGAGCGCCGTATGCGTGAAACCGCGGTGATGCAGCAGGTAATCCATCTTCCCGTCGCCGCCCAGCGAGCGGATCAGAATGTCGATGTCGCCGAAGTTGCTCGCGATGACCGAGGCCCAGAGCAGCGCCTGCGGCGCGACGTCGGGCTGCCGCCGCTTGAGCGCACCTGCCGCCACGACCCCGATCAGGGTGTGGGTGACGTTATCCATTCTCTTTCGGCCCCGCGCCGGGCCCGCGCCCTGCCCCGCCGCGCGCGGCGATCAAGGCCCGCGCCAGCTCGGCAAAGCCCGCGCCGCTTTCAGCCTGCGTGAGCCACCGCGGCGCCGTGCGAAGGCGCGGCAAAAAAGGCGTGAGGTTCGCGACTCCGACGCTCAGGTCGAACGCCTGGAACAGCGGCTCGTCGTTGGGCGAATCGCCGATGAAAAGGAGCTCCTCCCACGCCGGCACCTCTCCCGAAAGCCCCGGTGCGCCGCTTGCGAGCCAATGCTCCAGCCCCCGGCGCTTGTCATAGTCACCGTACCACGCGTTCACATGAATGCTCGAGAGCTTCGCGTGCGCGCCCTCGTCCGCGCAAAGCCGCAAAAGCGCGTCCACGTCCGCCTCGGGCCAGCGCGGCACGTCCTCGCAAAAATCGATCGCGAGATCGAATTCCCGGTAGGCCTGGTCCGACGCCCATTTCGCCTGGGGAAAGCGCGCCTGAATCCTCTCACCGAGCCCCCGGAGCCTCGCCCGAAGCATGGCCGCGTCCGCGCCCGCCGGAGTGTCGAGCCGCCGGCGCACGCCGCCTTCCATGAAGAAGGTGAAAGCCCCGTTCTCGCCCACCACCGCATCCACGGGCCAGAACCGCGCGAAATGGTCGCACCAGCCCGCGGGCCGCCCCGTGATCGGAATCACGACGAAGCCCGCATTTTTCAGGTCCCAAAGCGCCGAATACGCGTCAGCCGTGAGCTTCCCGCGCGTCGAGAGCGTTTCGTCGATGTCCAGGCAGACCGCGCGCACCCGGCCCAGCTCCTCGCGCGGGGCGGTCCGCAGGTCCGCGGGCCGGGTCATTTGCCCGGCTCCTTGTTGCAGGGCTCGCAGCTCTGGGGCTTGTCGCCGAGGAGCGGGCAGCTCTTCGCGCACTGGCCGCGTTCGACCTGGCAGGGCTCGACATGGATGTTCACCGACGCCGTCGGAAATTCCTTGAGAAGCCGCCCCTCGACCCGGTCGCAAAGCGTATGAGAGTCATCGACGGACATGCTGCCGCAGACCACGAGATGAAAGTCGATGTGCCGGGTCACGCCGCTCTTGCGCGTCCGCAGCTCATGCGCACCGAGCACCCGGAATGTCCGGAACTCCTCGACGACGCCATGAATCCGCTCAACCTCCCCTTGCGGGAGCTGCACGTCCGAGAGCTCGAGGAGCGCCGACTTGATCTGATTGAGCGTGATGACGACGATGTAAACCGCTACCGCAAGACCGATCAGCGGATCGATGATCAGCCAGCCCGTGAACTTCAGCAGCAGCAGGCCAGCCAGCACGCCGATGCTCGCCACGACGTCCGAGAGAAAGTGGAGCGCGTTCACCCGGATCGCGCTGCTGTCGGTCTCATCCGCCGCCGCGAGGTTATGCCGGTAGCTGTAGTAGCTCACGACGAGCGAGATCACGATCGTCACGATCGCCAGCCACTCGTGCTCCATGGGACGCGGCTCGCGAAGATGTGCCAGCGCCTCGCTCACGATGAAGATCGCGGCCACGATCAGCAGCAGCGCCTCAAAAAGGCTCGAGATGGTCTCGATCTTTCCATGCCCGAACGGATGGTCCTCATCCGCCGGCTTCACCGCCTGGCGAACCGTGAAGAAAGAGACTGCCGCCGACACCAGATCCAGGAAGGAATGAATCCCCTCCGAAAGCACCCCGACGGACCCCGAGATCACGCCCACGAAAAGCTTGAAAACCGTCAGCCCGACCGTCACCACGAGAGCCAGCAGGGTCGCGCGATTGCGCACCTGATGGCTCGTCGGCACTGCAGCGAGCTGTGCCTCAGTGGTAATAAACCACCCCACCCGAGACAAAGCTGTCCGTATTGTTGACGGCGACCCCGAGCTCCAGCACGTAGCGGAACTTCTCGGTACTCTTGAACATCGCGCCGACATTCAACGCGGCGAGCGCCCGATAGCGCCCGTCATGAAAAGCCATCCCCACCGGGATCGCGAGGAACGGTTCCACCTCGTTGTTGCCCGTCAGGAAGGTCTTATGGATGTACGGCACCCCGTTGACCTCGAACTGGCCCGAGTCGGCCAGCCGATAGTAGACCCCGGTCAAAGCCACGCCAATCCCCGGCTGACCCTCGATGTCCGGGAAAAAGTCGAGCACCGTGTTAGCGCCCGCTCTGAACCGGCGATCGCCGCCGGAGGTCCCGACGAGGGCCCCGACATTCATCAGCTCATTGAGGCCGTAGGTAAACCGGCCCTGAACACCGAGGGCCGCCCCGTTAGTCAGGGTCAGCTCGGGCTCGAGCCCGGCCGCGAAGCCTCCCGGCTCCACGAAATGGGCCAAATTAAAGGTTCCTGCCAGGGCCGTACTGCCCGCCATCAGGCAGGCCAGACTCATCAGTGCGGCCAGCAGAATGCCCTTCGGCCGCTCGGTGGGGTTACTGGATGTGTTCATCAGAAAGTCTCCGGTTATCCACAAGTTCCGATGCAACCCGTTCCCTGTCAAGCCTCATCCTTGTGAGGCTCATGGGTGAAGCCTCCTGTTGACATCAGCGGGCCGACCACGTAATAACTTCACCTTCGATCCTGTCCGTGGTGACTATAGCTCA
>JAMPXZ010000113.1 GCA_023700925.1 Oligoflexia bacterium
GGCAAGCTCTCGGACTTCGTCACCGTCAACAGCAAGCTCCTCGGCCTCGACTATGCGGCCCGGATGATCGGCAACGTCATCGTTGTCAGGTCCTTCGAACCCATGGCGGCTTTCATCGACCGCGGCCTCGCCCGTAAGCTCGATGGCTGGTCCATCCTCAGCCTCGATGGCGACGCCATGGACGCCGACGGCACGTTACGCGGTGGCAGCAAGACCACCGAAGGCGCCGCGAGCCTCCTGCGCCGCAAGCGGGCGATCCAGGACCTGCAGACGCAGGCCTCTGAAGCGGCCCAGGCTCATGAAACGCGCATCTCCGCCGTCGACGAGGCACGAGCCACGCTCGAGACGATGAAGACCCGCGCCCAGACACTCCAGAGCGACGTCCAGACGCTCGAAGTGCAGGCCGCCGCGCTCGATCGCGACATCCACCAGATGGCTCGCGCGACCAAAGAGGCCGAAAACCAGCTCGCCTCCCTTCAGCGCGAGCTGACCACGTTCCAGAGTGAAGCCCAGAATGCGCGCGACGAACGCGCCCGGATCGAGAACGAGCTCAACGCTTTCACCAACATCCGATCCGAGCTCGAAGAGCGGATCGCCACGGGCGAAGCCGAGCTGAGCGTCAAGGAAACCGAAGCCCGCTCCCTCGAGAGCGAGCTGCAGGTTCTTCGCGTGCAGGAAGCCTCGCTCCGCGAGCGCGCCTCCAGCCTGAAACGCGAGCTCGAAGCCGGTCGCACCCTCGTCGCCGATCGCGAACGGCGCCTGAGCGAGGTCAATCGCGCCCTTCAGCGCGCCACCACCGAGCAGGAGCAGTTCAACGGCAGCGAATCGTCGACGGAGCTGAAGATCGAAGAGCTCACCGCGCAGCTGGCGGTGGCCCGGGACAAGCTGGCCGTGATCAAGGACCGCATCGAGCAGTCCTCGGCCAAGGTCAACGCCGCGCTCAACCGGATCAAGGAACTTCACCACACGGGTGATGCCAAGACCGCTGAAGCAAACGGCCTTGCCCTCGAGTTCGAGAAGATCTCCTCGGAGATCGCGCACCTCACGCAGAACCTCGAGGAAAAGTACGGTCCGGGCTGCCTCGAGCGCCCGGTAACCGCGCCCATCCAGGAGGAGATGACCGAGCCCGTCGTGACGGCGGAGATGAGCGCCGAAGAAGAGCAGCTCCTCGGCGAAGAGGTCGAGCGTCTCCGCGAGCGCATCCGCCGTCTCGGCGATGTGAATCCCGAGGCCGTCGAGCAGTTTGAGGAGCAGAAGAAGCGCTTCGACTATCTCGCCGGCGAGAAGGCGGACCTCGAGCGTTCGATCGAGAACCTTCAGGATGCGATCGAGCACATCAACAAGACCTCCGAGGAGCGCTTCCGCAAGGCCTTCGAAGCCATCGCGGACCGTTTCGAGAAACTCTTCCCGATCATCTTCGGCGGTGGCCAGGCGCGCCTTTCGCTCGTCTACCCCGAAGGTTCCACCGATATCCTGGAGGCGGGCGTCGACATCCTCGCCCAGCCGCCGGGCAAGAAGATCGTGAACATCGGCCTGCTTTCGGGCGGCGAAAAGGCGCTCACCGCCGTTTCGCTGATCTTCGCGATCTTCATGGTCAAGCCCTCGCCGTTCTGCGTGCTCGATGAGGTCGATGCGCCTCTTGACGACGCGAACATCGGCAAGTTCAATGCGCTGCTGCGCGAGATGTCGGTCAAGAGCCAGTTCATCCTCATCACGCACAACAAGAAGACCATGGAGCTCAACGACACGCTCTATGGAGTCACCATGGAGGAGCCGGGCGTCTCCAAGATGGTGTCCATCGAATTGCAGTGACGACCAGGATGCGCTTTCTCACTTTGGCCCTCGTTCTGGCCTTGAGCTCGGCGACCGCCTTGGCCGCCGAGGCCCCGAAGCCGAAGGGCCGGCAGCTCCCCGTCCTGCTTCGCGAGATCGAGGACAAGTATACCGAAGCCAAGACGATCGCCGCCCGCTTCACCCAAGTCAACGAGAGCGCCGCGCTCCAGCAGAAGAAGACGTCTTCGGGGATCATCTTCGTCAAGCGCCCGGGCAAGGTCCGCTGGGAGACGCTCGCGCCGGACAAAAACCTGCTCGTCAGCGATGGCCGCAAGTTCTGGTTCTATACGCCGCCGTTCGATGAGGGAGAGAGTGGCCAGGTCATCGAAAGGAAGTCAGCGGACGTCAAATCCAAGCTGGCACATGCGCTGCTTTCGGGGTCCTTTTCCGTTGCGCGAGATCTCAGGATCAAGCAGCTGGGACCGTCCGAGTTTTCGCTCCTCCCGAAGCGCGGCACTGCGGGAACGGTGAGCGAGGCCCGGATCCAGGTCGATCCGGACAAGAAGCTGATCGAAAAAGTGACCCTCTCCCACCGTGACGGCAACCGGTCGGAGATCAGCTTGTCCCAGATCGAGCTCGGCAAAGCGCTCGGCGATGAGCTCTTCGTCTTTGAAGCGCCCCCCAACACTGACCGCGTCAAGGAATGACCCGGGGGCCGATTCTTTGCAGGTTTGAGGGACAAATGACTCAGACCTCTGCCCTTCAGTTGTTGCGGGACAATCACAAAACCATCCGCGGCCTGTTTCGCCAGTACGAGGGGGTCCGTCGCAAGACGCCTGAAATGAAGGACGGCGTCGTGCGCGAGCTCTTCATGATGCTGGACCTGCATTTCCGTCTCGAGGAGGAGTTCATCTTCCCGCTGGTCGACCGGTCGACGGATGACCCGGCGAAGGCGGTCACCGGCGACTGCGAGCGCGATCACGTCACGATACGCGGCATGATCGAGGCTCTTAAGCGGCGCGGGACGGACAACGAGCACTTCGATATCGGCCTCACCAATTTCATCACCGCCTGCGAGGAGCACTTCGAGCGCGAAGAAACAGAGCTGTTTCTTTTTGCCGAGTCGGCACTGGGTGAGCGCCTCAAGGAGACGGACCTCGCGTCCGTGATGGAGAACCGTCGCAAGGCTCTGATGGGAGCGCCCCAGTACCGCGACGCCAAGCCCGAGGTGGTTCAAAACCCTCACGGCGGCGAACAGATGCGCAAGCGGGCCGGTTGAAAAATCCGGGTTGCCTTTAATTGACCGTTTCTATATAGCTTCATCCCAAACTCGCGTTTGGAGATGAAAATGCCCTCTTTTGACGTCTCATCGGAAATGAACTGGCAGGAACTGGATAACGCCATCAACCAGGCGACCAAGGAAGTCACTCAACGCTACGACTTCAAAGGCGTCAAAGCCGAGCTGAAGCTCGATCAGAAAGCCAAGACCGTCACCCTCTGGTGCTCCGAAGAAGGCAAGCTCGAGGCGCTCAACGACATCTTCCAGAACAAGCTGATCAAGCGCGGAATCTCCCTGCTCTCGTTCGACTACCAGGCCATCGAGTCGGCGTTCGGCGGCAGCGTTCGCCAGGTCGTGACGATCCAGGCCGGTGTCTCCAAGGAAAAAGGCAAGGAGATCATCGCCGCGATCAAGGACAGCAAGCTCAAGGTACAGGCGCAGATCCAGGATGAGCAGGTCCGGGTGAACGGCAAGAACCGCGACGACCTGCAGAGCGCGATCGCCCTGCTCAAATCCAAGCAGGACGAGCTCAAGGTTCCGATGCAGTTCGGCAACTTCCGGGATTAATCGTCAGAAGGCAGTTTCATGAGCAGTACCAAAGCCCCCGTCTACTTCGTCAGCCTGGGTTGCCCCAAGAACCTCGTGGACTCCCAGGTCATGCTCGGCATCCTCGAGAAGGACCGCTACACCATCAGCCAGTCGGCCGAAGAGGCGGAGGTGATCATCGTGAACACCTGCTCCTTCATCGAGGCGTCCAAAGAGGAGTCCATCGAGACCATTCTCGATATGGCGCAGCTGAAGCAGACCGGCAGGTGCAAGGTCCTCGTGGCCTCAGGCTGCCTCCCACAGCGCTACTCGAAGCAGCTCGAAAAAGAGCTGCCCGAGGTGGATCTGTTCATCGGCACCGGGCAATACCACCGGATCACCGAGCTTCTGAACCAGCATGGCCAGGCGCTCGAGCTCGGCGCGCCGCTGCCGCGTCGATCCTACATCGACCAGCCCGCGTTCATTCACACCGAGCACGACCCGCGCCTGCTCACCGGGCCCAGCTACACGGGCTTTCTGAAGCTCTCCGAAGGCTGCAACCGGCGCTGCTCCTTCTGCATCATCCCGCAGCTCCGGGGCAACGTCCGCTCGCGGACCGTGGCCTCGCTCGTCGAGGAGGCTCGCCGGATGGCCGCGCGGGGCGTGCGCGAGCTGAATCTCGTCGCCCAGGACCTCACCGAATACGGGATGGAATGGAAGTACCGCGAGCGCCTGGAGACCCTGCTCCCCGAGCTCTGCAAGCTCGACGGCATCGACTGGATCCGCCTGCACTACGTTTATCCGGACGAATTTTCGGATGAGCTCGTGGAGATCATCGCGCGTGAGCCCAAGATCGTGAAGTACCTGGACATGCCGATCCAGCACACGAATGACCGCATCCTCAAGGCGATGAATCGCCGGCTCACGAAAGAAAAGCTCTTCGACGTCGTCGCGAAGCTGCGGAGGCAGATCCCCGAGATCGTCATCCGCACCTCGATCATCGTCGCCTTTCCGGGCGAAACCGAGACGGAATTCGAGGAGCTTTGCCGCGACCTCGCGACCCTCGACCTGGATCATGTCGGCGTCTTCCGCTACTCGAAGGAAGAAGGCACGAAGGCGGCCGAAATGGAAGGGCACCTCCATCCGGCGACCAAGCGTCGCCGCGTCCAGGCACTGACCCGCCAGCTCGAGCAGCAGTCGCTTCGCAAGCAGGAGCGGCAGGTCGGCCGGACCTTCACCGTGCTCATCGAAGGCCCGAGCGAGGAGACCGACCTCCTCATCCAGTCCCGAAGCGCGACGCAGGCGCAGGAGATCGACGGACACGTGCTGATCAACGACGTGGGGCCGCTCGCCGCCGAGGAGCTGGCTCCCGGCGATCTTGTGGAGGTGGAAATCACCGAAGCCCAGCCGCATGACCTCGTCGGGCGCGTCCTTCGCATGGTATCGCCCGCGCGCGCGCGGCCCGTCGCGCCGAGGTGAACGGCGGTGAACCGGTTGGAGCTCCACCCGCTTCTCCTCAAAACCGCCCGCCGACACGGCTTTCCGCTCGCGGGAGCGCTCGATATCACGGCAGCGCCGCTCGAAGCGCACGTTGCGCGCTACGATGACTGGCTCTCGCGTGGCCCCGCCGGAACCATGGAGTACCTCGTCCGTGGCCGCGACCGGCGCGCGGACCCGAAGCTCGTCTTCCCCGAAGCCCGGAGCGTGCTGTGCGTGGGTCAGCCCTATAGCGCGCGCGGCGCGGGCCCGACGGACCCGGCCCAGGGGCCGCGCTATGCGCGCTACCTGCGCAGCGGCGACTACCACACCGAGCTCGCGCGGCGCCTCGAGGAAGTTCTGCGCGAGGTTCGCGGCGCGCGACCCGAGCTCGCATCGCTTCGCTGGAAGGTCTGCGTCGACACCAGTGCGGTGCTCGAACGGAGCTGGGCCATGCTGGCCGGGCTCGGATGGATCGGCAAGAACACCCTGCTGATCCATCCCCGGTACGGAAGCTACTTTCTGCTCGGTATCGCGCTGCTGAACCACGAGACCGGCCACGGCCCCGCGCCGCTTCCGGATTACTGCGGCCGCTGCACGCGCTGCCTCGACGCGTGTCCCTCGCGGGCGCTCACGGAACCCCACGTCCTCGACTCGCGTCGCTGCATCGCCTACGTCACGCTCGAAAAGCGCGGCGAAATCGGGCTCTCCGAGGCCGACCGCCGCACCCTCGGCCGCTGGGTCGCGGGCTGCGACCTTTGCCAGGAGGTCTGCCCCTTCAACATCAAGCCGACCAAAGCGCCAGTGGAACAGCCCGAAGGTGCGCTCTCGGTCCGGCTCTGGCGCGAGCTGCTCGAGGAGTCCCCGGAGACCTATCGCGCCCGCACGCGCGGCTCGGCGCTCGATCGGGTGAAGCCCGCTCAGTTCAGCCGCAATCTCGCGATCGCGCTCGCCAATACGCTCTTAACGACGGAGGACCAGGGACTTCGCGAGCTCGAGCCCCTGGTCCGGGAGCGCACGGCGCGTGAGACGGACGCGACGGCACGAGCGGAATGGGACCGCTGCCAGGCGCTCTTTCACTCGCCGAAGCGGACTCCGTAAAGCGCCACTGGAATTTCCTTGGCGTTGAGGAACTTCAGCGTGATCTGCCGAGACTCGCTCGGGAGACGATGAAGCGCGCGGTAAGTGCGCCCTTCCCTCACCTTCACGACCGCACTGCCGTTCTCGTCGAGAGCCAGATCCTCGCCGAGAAGCTCGTCGTAGAGGCGCCCCTCGTCCAGCTCGATGAAGATTTCCGCGGCACCGGGCTCCCGTGACCCCATCTCCGCGACCAGCGCGAGATGGCTGCCGGGAAGCTTGAGCCGAATCGTAGCCGCAGGATCCGCGGTCACGATGCGCTCGCCTTCCTTGGTCCATTGGCCCGAGAGCCGGAACGAAGGGACGCCCGTGGCCGGCGCCGAAGACTCGCCGAACTCGATCCCTCCGAGATCCGCCAGGTCGCGCCCGCCGCGATCGAACACGGGAGGAAGCGGGAGGCCAGGGTCTTTCTGCCGCAGGAAAGACTGGAGCCGCGCCTCGGTGCCGCGCCACCAGTCCTTGCCGGAGTTTTCATAGACCGTCTTGCCCGCTTCGATCAGAACCACGCGCGGAAGATCCTTGGCCTCGCGAACGCCGAAGGCCAGCGAAAGCTGGTCATCCGGATCCACCACGAGAATGAAGGGATACTGGTGCTTGGGCAGCAGCAGCTCCAGGGTTTCGGCCGCGCGCAGGCGGCGATACGGAATCTTGAGCACGACGATGATGCCCAAACCCTGGGCGCTGAAACGACGATGCCACTCCTCGGTGTAGGCCAGGGCGCTCTCGCCGGAGTAGCCCGTCGGATCGATGAAAAAAAGAAGCCAGTCCCGCTTCGCGAAGTCCGGGCTCAATGGGTAGGCCGTGACCCTTCCAGCGTCGCTCACGGTCGCGAGCAGTGCCTCGGAGCCGATCCAGTAGCGATTGAGATTGCGCTTGGCGAGCGCCACCGCTTCTTCCAGGGTCAGAGGCTTTTCTTTCGGTTTCCAGGCCGCCATCGCTTTTCTGGCCTCCTCTCAGGATTCCTGCGTTCCGAGCATCGCCTTGGCTGGCCCACGCTCCTTGCCAAGCGAGGCGATCATGGCCCCGAAGCAGAGCAGGCCCGCCACCACGTGGGTCGTATGGAGCGAGGTCACGAAGTCGCCGCTCGTGTCCATCCGCCAGGTGAAAAGCCCCGTGGCAAGCCCTGTGCCCGTCACCATTCCGAGATTGCGGATCGTGGCCAGCAGCGCCGAAGCCACGCCGAGCTTGCTCGGCGGCACGGCTCCCATGATGGAGTTGTTGTTCGGAGACTGGAAGAGCCCCATCGCGAGGCCGACGCTCGAGAGCGCGAGAATAATCCCAGCGTGGCTCACGTCCTTCGTGAGGCCGAGTCCGAACGCGCCGCCCATCGCGAGCAGACCGAGACCACCGACCATGGCGCCGGCGAAGCTCAGCTCCTGACTCCCCAGGCGATCCGACAACCGTCCGCTGATCGGCGCGGTCACGAAGATCATGAGCGGAACGGCGGTCATGAACAGGCCGGCCCGATGCGGAGGGAACGCGAGCACCTCTTCAAGGAAGAACGGCATCAGCACGGAGACGGAAGAAAAGGACACAAAGAGCAGGTAGCTCGCCAGATTGCCGGTCCAGAAGGTGCGGTTTTTGAGGAGCGAAAGGTCAAACAGGGGCGCCTTGGCGTCCGCCTCGACCTTGAGGAACACTCCGCCGAGCACGAACGTGATGATCCCGATCACCCAGCGTGGGACCATGGCCGGCTCCGCGCCCGAGACGGAGACCCGAGGCGGGTCAAAGAGCATGATGAAAGAGAGCAGCAGCGCGAACTGCAGGAAGGCGCCGACCCAGTCAAAGGGCGCACGCGACCGGGACATCGGATCGCGGTTCACATTACGGTAGACCAGAAGGACGCCGAGGAGCCCCACCGGGATGTTGACCCAGAAGATGCTGCGCCAGCCGAACTCGCTGATGAGCAGCCCCCCGATGCTCGGTCCCGAAATCAAACCGACGCTGACGACCATGGCCAAGGTGCCGAGAGCGGCCCCTCTTTCAGTCGACGGAAAGACGGCCGTGATGATCGCCGGTCCATTCACCATCAGCATGGAGGCGCCGATGGCCTGCAGACCGCGGAACAGGACGAGCATCCCCAGGTCCGTCGACAAGCCGCAGAGCGCTGAGCCGACGACGAAGACCAGATACCCGAGCGAAAAGACCCGTTTCCTGCCAAACTCGTCCGACAAGCGCCCGAACGGCAGCAGCAGCACCGTGACGACCAGCAGATAGACGATCACGACCCATTTGATTCGATAGAGGTCAGCCGATAGCTCCTTGGTCAGGGTCGGCAGGGCGATATTGACGATGCTGGAGTCCAGCGTGGCCATGAACGTACCGCAAGCGACCGAGGCCAGGACCCACCATTTTCGGGACATCCCACTAACTTAACAAGGTTGAGGCTGCCGTTCAACTTTCGCGCGATAAATCTCTTCTCGCGGACGCCGAGCATTGATAAAGTTCCTACATGCAAACACCATCCAAGTCCGAAGCCGTGCGTCTGGCTTCCATTGCCAATGAACTGCGCGTGTGGATCATCGACATGCTCGAAGAGGCGAAGTCCGGGCACCCCGGCGGCAGCCTTTCGGCCATCGACATCATCACCGCGCTCTGGTTCCGCGACATGCGCGGCGCCGATCCCAGGGTGCCCGCCGCCGATCGCGATCGCTTCATCCTTTCGAAGGGGCATGCCGTGCCCGCGCTCTACGCGGTGCTGGCCAAAAAAGGGTTCATCGGAGTCGACGAGCTCAAGACGCTCCGCCGGACCGGCAGCCGCCTCCAAGGTCACCCTGATCGCGTTCGCATGCCGATCGTCGAAGCTTCGACGGGTTCGCTCGGCCAGGGACTTTCGGTGGCGCAAGGCCTCGCGCTCGGCTTCAAGCTGGACGGCAAGACCTCACGCGTTTACTGCCTCATCGGCGACGGCGAGCTGCAGGAAGGTCAGATCTGGGAAGCGATGATGTCCGCGCCCAAGTTCGAGCTCTCCAACCTGTGCGTGATCCTCGACGCGAACAACGGCCAGATCGATGGCCATGTCAGCGAGGTGATGCCCATCGAGCCGATCGCGGAAAAATGGCGCGCCTTCGGCTGGCACGTGGTCGAGATCAACGGCCATGACATGGAGCAGATCCTCGAGGCGCTCCAGGGTGCCCGCGAGCTGGAAAAAGACGGCGGCAAGAAACCCGTGTTCATCCTCGCCCGCACCGTCAAGGGCAAGGGCGTGAGCTTCATGGAAAACAAGATCGAGTGGCATGGCGCCGCGCCGAAGGCGGAAGACGCCAAGAGAGCGCGCGAAGAGCTCGCCAAGCTGCAAAACGGAGGTCACAAGCATGGCTAAGGCAACACGGCAATCATTCGGAGAGGCGCTGGCTCGCCTCGGCGAGAGTCATCCCGAGATCGTGGTGCTCGACGCCGACCTGTCGAAATCCACGAAGTCGGACCTCTTCGCGAAAAAGTTCCCGAACCGCTTCATCGAGATGGGGATCGCGGAGGCCAACATGATCGGCACGGCGGCCGGCCTGTCTTTCACCGGCAAGCTTCCGTTCCTCTGCAGCTTCGGATGTTTCCTCACGGGCCGTTACGACACGATCCGCCTGAGCGTCGCGTACGCCCAGGCCAATGTGCGGCTCATCGGGACCCACGCGGGCATCGGCATCGGCGACGACGGTCACAGCCAGATGGGGCTCGAGGACATCTCCCTGATGCGGGCCCTGCCGACGATGGGCGTATTCCAGCCCATGGACGCCAAGGAAACCGACCTGCTCATGGACTTCCTGGTCAACGAGTGGAAAGGCCCGGCTTACGTCCGCCTGACCCGCCAGGCCCTGCCGGACCTGTTCCCCGCTAACGCCAAGTTCATTCCCGGCAAGCTCCTTCAGGTCCTGCCGGCGACCGGCAAGGCGCAGGTGATTTGCATCGCCACGGGCGCGACCGTCGCCGAAGGCGTCAAAGCGGCCCAGGCTCTCGCTTCGCAAGGCATCCCGATGGCAGTGTGGAACGCGCACTCGCTCAAGCCCTTTGACGAGCAGACCACGCTCTCGCTCGCGAAGGACGCGAAGCTGCTCGTGACGGTCGAGGACCACTCGGTCATCGGCGGCCTCGGAAGCTGCGTCGCCGAAGCCCTCGCCACGGCGCCCGCCCATGCGCCACTGCTGAGACTCGGCGTGCAGGACACGTTCGGTGAGAGCGGCGAGGCTGACGAGCTTTATGAAAAGCATGGCCTCTCCGCCAACCAGATCGTTCGTCGCGTCCAGCTCGCGTTGAAAGGCGAATTCGCCGAAGCCACGCGCGGCCCGCGGCATCACGCCTGATCGGCGGCCGCGATGCTGTTTTTCGGGCATCTCGGAATCGGAAACGCGATTGCCGCTCCTTTCCGCAGGGGTCTGTCGCTGCGCTGGCTTCTTTTCGGCACGGTTGCGCCGGATCTTTTCGATAAGGCGCTGTACTACGGGCTTTCCTGGTCTACCGGCAGAAGGGGCGCGGAGCTCGGCCTGATCTCCGGCACGCGCACCGTCAGCCACACCGCGCTGTTTCTGCTGCTTCTGTGCCTCGTCGCCTGGGCGCGCAAATCGCGCCTCGTGGCGGCGCTTTCGCTCGGGATCGCCACGCACCTGCTGCTCGACGGCCTTGGGGATCTCTACGGTCATGGCATGCTCGGACCTCAGTCCTCACCGCTCCTCTGGCCGTTGCTCTATTCGCGATTTCCGGTCTATCCGTTTGCCGACGCGGCGGAGCATCTGGCCACCTGGCGCCAGCCCTTCATCCTGGGCGGCGAGCTGGTGGGTTTACTGCTCCTGAGCTGGGAAGGCTGGAAGCTCCGGCATCGGCGGGAGCTCCGCGAGCAGCGCAAGCTTACGGAAGCCGAGAAGCACTGAAGCCGAAGATTCGGGCAAAAATCCAGAAAGGCCCGATCAGAAGATGCCCGAGATTTTTCACGAACGCCGGTGCCTTCTTCTCGAAAAAGGCATGCCCGATAAGCTGAGCGCCCCAGCCGAGCAGGAACAGGCCCCAGAGCCAGCCTGAAGGGATCGCGCGGCCCAGGAAGTACATCCCGAGCGAAACCATGCTGAAAGGGATCGTCATCCGCCAGTCGAGAAACACGTACCAGCACAGGCAAACCGCCCAGAGTACGACTCCCGCGTCGAGGCGAAAGAGCGCCGAACCCCCGAAGCCGTCGGTGATCGTGAGGCGGGCCAGAAGTCCGAGAAGCCCGATCATGATCATCGGAATACCGATTCCATGGCAGATCCGGTTGCCGGAAGTCTGGTGAAACGCTGCATATTCCGAAAAATAGCGGGAAAGTCGACCTGGCATAGCTCCACCTTAGCCTAATCCCGCCGGACTGAAAACCCACTCTTGAGGATTCCCTGGCTCCCTGGCAACATGAAGGAACATGACTATCAGCGCGAAACC
>JAMPXZ010000114.1 GCA_023700925.1 Oligoflexia bacterium
AGAACACAAAGACTGGGCTGGTGTTTACGTCGTTGTTCGTATCCCTGGTGGCAATCGGGGGAATCCATTGGTTCCAGGCGCGAGAATCGGGTGCAAAGCTTCGGCAGCTTCGCGCGCTTTCGGAGCGCGGCGACCTCGCGAGCTCCCTGATCCTTGATCTTGAGAAGTACCGGCGCTCGAGCGCGAGCTTCCGGAAGCTCGGCGATGGCGAGTCGACCGCCGCCAAGGAGCGCTTGCGTACGGAGTTCACCCGCAAGGCCGAGCGCCTGAACTCCCTGGCGCCCTCCGCGGACGACAGGGTCGCGATGAGCCAGGCTTTGGACCAGCTTTCAGAGTTCCTGCTCCTGAGCGCGAGAATCGAGCCGACTCTCTATACGAGAGACTTCTACCAGAAACCCGAGGCGCGGGAGATGCACGAGGCCGTCCTCGCCGCGCTCGAACGTGTTGGCGCCCAGGCCAGGGCCCGGGAGGAAGCAGTGGTTTCGAGCTGGGATCGCTTCGCGGGCCGCTCGCGGCTGTGGATCCTGGCAAGCGTGGTCGTCATTCTGCTCACCACGGTTTCGTTGTGGGCGGGGAATTATTTTTCCTGGGCGCGGCCGAGCCGCCGGCTTCGGGATCTCGCCGCGGGCCTGCGCCGGGGCGCGACAGAGCTCGGAGACGTGACCCACGCGCACGGCCCGGCGCTGAGCGGGATCCATGGCGAAGTCGAGGAGGTGCTTCGGCAGCTTGCGGCTACAGTCCATGGCCAACGGCTGGATCGGCATCGTTTCATCACGGCTGTCGCGGGCGAGCTGCGGCCGCCGCTGGTGGCGCTGCAGGCGGGATTGAGTTTTCTTGAGGCGAGTGAAAGAGAGGTCGGATCGCAGGCGGAGCGCGAGGTCGCGGTTGACACCGTCAAGCGGGCGATCCAGAAGCTTTCGCGCGCGCTGGATGATCTGTCGGATCTTGTCGATACCGAGCAGAGCCATCTGCGTCTGGACGAGAAGATCGTCGATCTCCGTTCGATTCTCCAGAATACGGTCCGGGCGGCTTCCAGCCCGGGCATGCCGGTGCACGTGGCGGTTCCGCCTTTGCCGATCTGGACGCATCTGGATCCGCAGCGGTTCGAGCGTGTGCTCGTTCAGCTCATCTCCAAGGCGATGAATTACTGTTCACAGGGCGGCAACCTCGAGGTCTCCGTCGAGCGCCGAGCCACGCAGGCGTTCCGCGGCCTGGAGATCCTGATTCAGGAGGCGGCACGCGGGGGGGCGAAGCTTGCCACGGGTCCGGCGCAGGATCTGCTCCGGCACTGGGTCAGCGAGAGCGGCTTCGGCATGGGTCTCGCCCAGAAAATCGTCCAGGCGCATGGGGGGTCGATCCTCGCCTCGGGGGTCGCGGGAACCGGTGTGCTCTTCACCGTCCGGCTGCCTGCCGAGCGCGTGGCGACCGGTACCGTGCGCGCGATGAAACCCTCGGCGGCGATCGAAGCGCTGGCCTTCGGAAACTAAAGCCCGCAACCACACAATTCGGCGAGGCTGTCAGACGCGGGCTTGATCCTTGAAGTTTTCGGGATCAAGCCCGTGCTTTTTCACGAGACCGTATAGCTCGGTGCGCGACTTGACCGCCAGGCGCGCCGCCTTGGCGATGTTGCCCTTGGCTTCGCTGAGGATGCGCAGGAGGTAAGACTTCTCAAAGGAGTGCTTGGCCTCCTTGAAGGGGAGAAGACCGGCATCACCGGGCTCGGAGGACGCTTCCGCAGGCACTGCAGCCGCGGACGTATCACTCACCTCCGGCGCTTCGGGGGTTTCGGACGCGAGCTCCGGGAAGAGGGCGCTCCGGCTGATCCAACCGCCACGACCGATCACGAGCGCGTACTCAACCCGGTTCTGAAGCTCGCGAACGTTGCCGGGCCAGCTGTGGCCCTCCAGCGCGTCCACGGCACCCGGGGAGAATCCCTCGAATGGCAGTTCCATCTCTCGGCTGATCTTCGAGGCGAAGAATGAGGCGAGGAAATGAATGTCTCTCTTGCGCTCCCGCAGGGGCGGCAGATGGATCGGGATCACCTGAAGCCGGTAAAACAGGTCCTGTCGGAAGCGTCCGGCGGCGACCTCGCTCGCCAGCGACCGGTGGGTGGCCGCGACGATCCGGACATCGACCTTGACGGGTGCCTGGGCGCCCAGGGGCTGGACCTCGCGCTCCTGGAGGGCGCGCAGCAGCTTGGACTGGATCGTCAGCGGGGCGTCCCCGATCTCATCGATGAAGAGGGTGCCACCGTTCGCGCGCACGAAAAGGCCCGGCTTGTTTTCCCGGGCGTCGGTGAAGGCCCCGCGGACGTGTCCGAAAAGTTCTGATTCGATCAGGGTCTCGGGGAGCGCCGCGCAGTTGAAGGCGATGAACGGGCCGGTGCCGCGCGGACCTCCAAAATGGAGCGCGCGCGCCGCGAGCTCCTTGCCGGTCCCGCTCTCACCGGTGATCACGGCGCTGCTGCTCACCTGGGCCGCGACGGCGATCCGCTTGAGCACCACTTCCATCGCCGGATCGCGGGAGCGGAAAATCTTTCGAACATCCTTCTCGCCCCCGAGCTGCCGGAAGGAGCGCAGCTCCCGCTTGAGGCGGAAGTTCTCCACGGCCTGGGCGACCTGGGACTTGAGGTGACCTTCCTCGAAGGGCTTGCGCACGTACCCCACCACGCCGGCCTTGAAGGCCAGGACGGCTGAGTCAACATCGCCGTGGGCGGTGATCATCAGGACCGGGACGTTCGGGTCGATCTCGCGGATCCGGGGGACGAGATCCAGTCCGCATTCGCCGCCGGCGAGGCGAAGGTCCAGCAGGACGAGTGCGAACGCTTCGGAGGCGAGCGACAGCAGTCCGTCCCCGCCGTTGGAGCAGGCGATGACCTCGTAGCCTTCGGCGTCGAGCATCACCGACATGATATCCGCGAGCTGCTCGTCGTCGTCGATGATCAGGATGCGGTCTTTTTCCGGGGCTTCAGCCACCGCCCCCTCCTGCGTTGGTTTCCAGATCGATGTTCTTGATGGCTTCGAGCTTCCCGCTCAACGCCTTGCACTCGTTGCGATTGTTCTTCGCCGAATGGAGAAGGGAGCGCAGTGAGCCGGTCGGCACGCTGACCCAGCGGGAGGAAACCCCCGCCAGCTCCCGCTCGAGCGAGTCGAGCGAGGTCCCGCGGGAGATCGCGATCGCGGGCGGGCGCGGGGGCTCAGGTCTTTCCGGAGCGGTAGGAAGGTTCGCGCAGCTGCCCAGCATCGAGAAACCCAGGGCCAGGGCTGCGAGCGCGGTGGGTGACGGGAGAATGCCGGGAGCGCGAAGGACCGGCACTGGCCGTTGTGGCCGGTCCCGTTCCTCGCGAGGTGCGCTCTCGTAGGCGCTCGGAATCCGAATAGTCATGATGGTGCGTCCCCCAGTGGATTGCGCCGTCACCGTGCCATGGTGGGCTTCGACGATTTTCTTCACGACGTGCAGGCCCAAACCGAGTCCCTGTGGATCGGTGGCGCCCGGCCCGCGATAGAAACGGTCAAAGACCTGGGCAAGCTCGCCCGGCGCGATGGGCTTGCCCGAATTGGAGATCGAGATTTCGACGAATGGAAGGGGCGGGCCCGCGGCGCGCTCCAGGGCCTGCTCGAGGGGGCGTGCGTGGACGTCGATGAGGCTCTTGTCACTGCCGTACTTGACCGCGTTGATGATCAGGTTCTCCAAAGCGTGGACGATGCCGTCGAAATTGAACGCGGCGTGCAGCTCCCCCGCCGGCTCGAAGCGGATCGACATCCCGCGTTTGGCCGCGAGGGGGCCGGCCTCCTGGATCGCCAGATCGATCGCGGGTCGCAGGTCCTTTGGGGTGATGTCGAACCGGAAGAGTCCGTTCTCCGCGCGGGCATGCATCAGGAGATTGTTCATCATCGACTCCAGCCGTTTGGAGGCGATCACGCAGGCGGCGAAGGTCTTGTCACGCCCGGCCTGACTGAGGCTGGATTCCTTATTGGCAAGCAGCGCCAGGCCTTCCTTGAGCGCGGCGAGCGGATTCTTGAACTCGTGGGAGACCGTCGCTAGGAACTCCGCCTTGGCGACCTCGAGGTTTTCGAGGCGTTCGGCCATGGCGTTGAAAGACTGGCAGAGCTCCCGGAGCTCGGTGACCCCGCGCCGCCGCGGAATACGGAAGGACAGCTCTCCCGCGCGAATGCGGCTGGTGGCGTCGCTCAGGGCGCGCAGCGGAACCATGAGTCCATCATAAAAGAAATAGATCAGCCAGGCGGCGATTCCGATCGAAAGCAGGAGGGCGAACAGGATGAGTCGAAGGAGTCCCGCCGCTTCGTGCTCCGCGCGCTGCAGGCGGAGCTTTCTCTTGCCGTCGAGCGCGTCGCGAAGCCCCTGGATCTGGCGACGGTCGGAGAGAACGTTCGTCGCCGGAACCAGCTTCGGGTGCGCGACGGCGAGCAGCTCTTTGAGCGAGTCGGTGAGCCGCCGGAGGCCGATGTGTTCATGAACAGCGAGTCGCTGGTAGGCCGGGTCCCTCGTGATGGCGAACTTGCGGGCCGCCTCACGGTGCGAGCTGGCCGCGATCTCGATCCGATCGAGAAGGGTCTGCGCGCGCATGTCCCGATCGGAAAGCTCGCGAAGGTCCGTCGAGTGGGAGTCAGCGACGAGATACGCACGGATCCCGAGAAGACCGATCAGGCAGACCATGGAGGAAGCGACGATTCCTGCGTTGAACCGAAGCCCCAACGGCCCAGCGAAGACATTTTTAAACATCAATTGAAGAATAACGCATGGGACGATCGTGGCAAGCGTTTGTTGCGCCTGCGCTCGGCTTAGCGAGTCTTCATCCGGCGGCTGCGATTGGCCGCGCGGAGCAGTCGCGCGCGTTCACGGCGGCGATCCGTTTCGTTCACGGTGCCGCGTCGCGGGGCCGCTCCAGGCAGCCGGGTGCTATCTCGCCCGCCTCCGCGGGCCTGATCGTCCTTTTTTGCTTGGGCCATGGGAGAAATCCTTCCAGCCGGAATCGATGCAAGAAAGGGTGACGCGCGACGGGCGGTCCGCTTCGAACCGTCACTTTGGTGACGGTCTCCCTACCTATTCTCCGAAATGCTGATTTCGAGGCGATAAACGGTCGCTGGCTGTTTACAAAACGGTGGCGGGTCCATAAAATTAATTCAGTCACCACTAGTGTTGAGGGCATGGATCGGGCCCTTGTCCGTCCATTTGGAGATTCCGATGCGAAGCGTGTTGCCTGTCGTGCTGATCGTGCCGTTCCTTTTCCTGGCTCAAGGCGCCGCTGCCGCCGACGTTCCCGTCGACAAGGCGTTGCGCGCCGAGGTTTCAGACGAGGTTCCGAACGTGTTTCGGGATATGGGCGTCGTTCAGCGGCGCGCGATGGTGAAAGGCGGGCGTTTCCTGCTGTCCACTTTCGGCTCCTTCGACTTTTCGGATGGCCCCTACACCAACTATTCGATGAGCGTGAATCCGGGTTACGCGATCAGCGATTTCTTCGAGATCTATTTGAGTTTTGCGCCGGCGTACTTCGTTCAGCCCCGCTCGATCGTGGACTATGTCGGTCAGTACGAGCTGGCTGGCGGCGAGCATATCGAGCTCGTGCCCTCTAAACCGCTGCGGCATGTCGGCGCGGAGTTTCTCTGGGCGCCAGCCTACGGCAAGGATAGCCTGGGAATCCGGAATGTCATCCGGAGCGATACCTTCTTCAAGGGTAGCCTGGCGAAGATCAGCTTCGCGGGCGAATCGGGCTGGCGGTATGCCGCGGGTATCGGAAAGACCTACTTCATCAACAAGATGTTCGGTTTCAGGGTTTGCGTCAATTTCGGCAGGGTTCAGGACATAGTGAATGGGGAGAAGTCGACCAGGAGCATGACGCTCCTCGAAACTGGCCTCATGCTCTACTTGTAAAAACGGCCGGGGCGCCCCGTGCCCCCGGAGCTATCTAAGGAAGGAAAGCTGGACTATGGGATTCTTTCACACACTGATCACTCAAGGTGGATTCGCGACCATATTGATCTTCATCGCGGCCATTGTGCTTCTGTCCGTGGGTTCGGAGCGGCTCCTCACCCTCTTCACGAAGATGTCCTTCGATGTCGGTGGATCGCTTGAGACGATCCGCGGCCTTATCCTCGAGAAGAAGTACACCGACGCCCTGCAAGTTTGCAATAAGCAGCCGAACGCGCCGGAAATGGCCGTGATCAAGGCGGGCCTCACCGCGGTGGAAAACGGACGCGAAGCCATGAAGTCCGCCCTCGGCGGCGCGGTCCTCGAGGTCAGCCACCGGAGCGAGGCGCGCGTCGGCTATCTCGCGCTCATCGCCAACGTCGCCACCCTGCTCGGCCTTCTGGGCACGATCAGCGGTCTGATCAAGACCTTCGCGTCCATCGCGAACGCCGACGCGGCCGAAAAGGCCCGAATGCTGGGTCTCGGCATCTCCGAAGCCATGTACGCGACGGCCGCGGGTCTCGGAGTCGGCATTCTGGCGATGGTGGTGCACACGGTCTGTACTTCCAAGGCTGACGACATCGTGGGCAATGCCCAGGATGCGGGCCTCAAGCTGGTGACCTGGATCGAACAATCGGAGCGGGCCTCCAAGACATGATTGAGCAGATATTTCAGAAAAGGCCGAAGAGACACATCAAGGATCTGAACATCGTTCCGATCCTCGATATGCTCACGACGGTGATCTTCTTTCTCCTGATGTCGACCAGCTTCATCGAGTACACGAAGCTGACGGTTCCGCCTTCCCAGGTGTCCGTCTCCTCGTCGCCGGTGAAGGATCCGCCGGTGACACCGAAGATGCTGCTGGCCGGTTCGGAGGCTAATCTCAAGGTCCTGCTGACCTGGGGCGGGCGCAAGGCCGGCGAGGCGATCGAGCTGATCAACGAGCCGGATCCGGCGCTCAGGCGGGAAGCCCTCCTGAAGGCCACTCAGAAGCTGTCGCAGAACTTCATCCTGGCTCATCCGGACGAAAAAACGCTTCAGCTCGCGCTGACCTCGAAGCTGCCTTATCAGGATCTCATCTCGATGATGGACGGCGTGCGGGAGTCGTTGCCGGATATCGTCCTGATCTCACCGGCTGAGGCCGAGGCTCGCAATCGTTTTAGCAACGGAGGCCCGAAAAAATGAACGACGAGCTGAGCCAGAAGCGGCATCGCCGGGAGGGCGTCTCCCTTCAGCTGACCGCGATGATCGATATCTTCTCGATGATCGTCATTTTCCTGATCCTCGGCACCGTTTTCGGCGCGGCGGATGTGGTCATTCCGAAGGACATGAAGATTCCCAAGAGCGTGAGCAAGGAGGGCATCGAGTCCGCTCCGCGCGTCACGATCGGACCGGAGTTCGTCGAGACGAGCTTCCTTCCGGATAAGGCGCCGCTCGTGAGCTTCATGCGAGGACCGGGCGAGCGTTCGCTCGACGCCTTTCGGGGCGCGATCAAGGAGTTCGTCAAGAACCTTCCGAAGGATGCCAAGGGGTCGGGCGCGCTCCTGAACGTGATCGCGGACCAGGCGACTCCGTATGACCAGGTGTTCAACGTCATCCGGGTCTTTCGCGAGGCGGGCTTCGAGTCGATGCTGTTTGTCGCGATGGGAGAGGCGACGGCGCCGGTGAGCGCCGGCGCGGCACCGGGTGCGGCTCCTGAAGGGATCGCCAAATGAGCTTCCTGGCGCCGATTATTGGGTTCACCCTGGTCTTCGCGAGCGCCGCGGGAGCGGCGGCTCCGGTCTCTGCCGCGCCTGCAGCGAAAGCGAAGGACGCGGCCGCGCGCGTCGCCGCGGCTTCCGCGGCGGCGGCCTCGGCGGCGGCCGTGACCTCCGCGGTCGGTGCCCCGACGACGGCGCTCTCGCCCAAGGTGTTCGCTCAGGCGCGCAAGCTGATCGAAGCCAAGGACTATCTCGGGTTTCGCGTTTTCCTGAAGAAGGCCTACTGGAAGAAGATCACCTACGGTGAATGGTATGCCGTGCGCTCCCTCGTGAACAGCGAGGCTGGCAACGTCGGCTTCGACCTGATCACCATCTGGAATCAGCGCAATCCGCCCGGAAAGTCCCTGGTCGATAAGTCGCTCGAGGAGGCCGATGCCCTGATGCTCGCGGGCAAGTTTTCCGAGGCGTTTGAACAGTACCAGCAGGCCGCCTCCGCGTTGCGACGCAATCTCGTGCAGCTTCGCGTCGGCAAGGGCGCGAAGGTCTATGCTCAGCGGATCAAGGATCTGAGCGCGCTTTATCCCTATGTCCTGCACTCGATGGGGCGCGCCCTGTACAGTGCAGGCCGCTTTGCCGACGCGCTCGAGGTTTATGGCTGGATCTCGACCGACTACGCGCGCTTTCGGCAGATCCTGTTCGAGAAGATGTGGGCCGCGTTCCGCGCGGGCCGCGTCGAGCGCGCGCTGGGCACGATCGCCTCGCAGCGGTCGGCGTACTTTTCCCGTTACCTCTCGCCCGAGGCTTACCTGATCCAGACCTACATCTATCGGAAACTTTGCAGAACCGATGATCTCAAAGAGGTCATCGCCGAGATGAAACTCTATGAGGCCTCGCTCCTCAAGGGGGTCGAAGCGGACTGGGCGGGCACTGATCTCGAAACCCGTGTCCTGTGGGGGCTGAGCGTGGCCGGGCTCGACGGCGAGTTTCCGGCGTGGATCACGCGCGAAGAGCGCGAAAATGAACGCAAGCAGATTCAGGCGGCCCTTCACCGTGCTTTCGGACGGCAGCGTCCGAAGCTCCTGAACGAGCTTCGCACGACGATGGCTTACGCTCACCTGGCGGGGGTCGCTGACGCCCGTACCGCGCTCAAGCCGATTGAGAAGCTCACCAGCCGCAAGGCGTTGCTGGAGTTGGACCTGGAGATCTGGCCTGCCGATTCATCCGAGGAATGGGTGGATGAGGTCGGTACTCACTACTTCGTTGGGGACAGCCTGTGCATAACCAAAAACGGCTCCTGATATCCTTACTGGCCCTCGGTTCTCTCGCGATCGGAACCTCCTCGCGGCTTTGGGCCGCGGCGAGCTTCGATAGCGGCTTTCTCGGCGCGGGATCGACCACCCAGCCCTCGCCGACACCCAAGCCCACCACTCAGCCGGTGAAACCGGGTACGGTGAAGGCGCTTCGCCAGGGGCCTGAGACGATGTCCGGCTCCGCCGCCGAAACGCTGGAGACGATCAAGAGCCTTACCCAGCTCCTTAAGACCACACCCGTGGGCATCGCCCGGACGCGCCTCATCCTCAATCGAGCCGCGGCGATGAACCTCTACGTCCGTCAGACGTTGCTTCAGAGCAATCGCCTGAAGGCGGACCAGAAGGAACGAAGCTGGCTCAACGCCGCGATCCGTGACGCGACCGAAGCCCGCTCCGCGCAGCATAAGGAGGCGGATACGATCCTCCGGGCTCACAGCATCATCGGCCTCTCGCAGCTCTACCTCGATCAGCCGCGCCAGGCGCGCGAGAACTTCCTCGAGGTGCTCAAGATGAACCCCCGCGCGGAGAATGCCGGCTGGATCGGCCTCTTCCTCGCCGAGGACTTCTTCGAGGAGGGCAAGTACGCGGACGCCGCGAACTATTACCGCACGTACTACCAGAAGATGTCCCAGCAGCAGCGTGAGCAGGCGCTCTACAAGCTCGCTTGGTGCTATATCAATCTTCATAACGAGAAGAAGGCCGAGGATCTGTTCGTCTACCTGATCAAGAGCAATGCCGGCAGCGGGATCGCCAAGGACAGCTCCCGCGACCTCGCCTACCTGATCACCCACAAGCGCAACCCTGGGGACCTGATCCGTACAACCGAGACCGTCTTCAAGCGCGTGGAGGACCGCATTGAGTTCCTGAATCACGCCCGCGCGAACCTCGAGGCGCAGGAGGCGGTCGAGCTCCACTCCCGCGTGGTCGAGCGGCTGCTCGAGCTGGAGACCAACAACGAGAACAAGCTTCAGCTTCTGCTCGCCAACCTTCGGGTCACCCGGAAGCTCTATGCCTCCCGCCAGCATATGGCCGCGTTCCTGAAACTTGTCGATTTCATGAACGCGTCCAAGATCGGCCCCACAAGCCGGGAGTTCGTCAGCGTGCAGCCCGTCGTGGATAACGAGCTTCGGTTCCTGATGAAAGGGTACGTGGATTGCTTTGCGCAGCGGGCGAAAACGCCGGAAAACATCACCCGCGTGGAGCTCGGCAACTCGATGAAGAGGCAGTTCGGGTTCTACATCGAGTATTTCCCCGAGTCGAAGCTGCGTCCCTCCGCCGTCAATCTCTGGCTGGACGTCTGCGTGGATCTCAAGGATTGGCCGTGCGTGGATCGGGCCGCCGAACTCGTGCTCAACGAACGGGAGACGCTCGCGCCTTACATCGGGCGCGCCTATCTCGATCAGCTCGCCGCGCTCGAGGCGCTCGCTCGTTCGACGAAGGAGGCCGGCGTCCGTGAGGACCTAAAGGCACGGCGCCTGAAGCGGATGAAGGAGTTCGTTCTCGGTTTCGAGAAGTCACCCCAGTGGATCCGGGTTGCCCGCCTCTACACCGAGGTGCTCGCCGAAAAGGGTGAGCACGCCGAGACGATCTCGCTCCTGGATCGCATTTACCAGAAGGAGCCGGACCCGGACGGCTTCTTCCGCCTGCAGTGGGCCCGCTACAAGGCCACGGAATACGCCGCGGTCCTCGATGACAAGCGCCTGAAGGGCAAGCCGGAGCCACGCCTGGTTGAGCTGTGGCGTGAGTCCGCGTTGGCGCTGGCCATGGCCTCGCGCAAGAACAAGGAAGATGACGCCTATCGCTCGAACATCAAGAGATTCCTGGGCCTGAATCCCGACGAGCGCAAGGCCGACGTCGCTCGTCAGGACTTCATGCAGTTCCTGGTCGAGAAGGAGAGCTGGAACGAGCTCGTGTCGGAGCTGATGGCGCTGCCTGAAGCGAAACGCGAATCCAAGGCGTTCGCGCCGGCGGTTCAGAGAGCCTGGCAGGCCAGCGTCGAGCAGGGCCGGTTCCGCGAGGCGACCCTCCTCTCCACGAGCAAGAGCAAGCGCGTCGACCGGGAGATGCTCAATCGGCGAATCACCGTTCAGCTCATCAAGGGACAGGTCCCGTCGCAAGATGACCTCAATCGCCTGAGCTCGGCGCAGCGTGAGTACATTCTCGGTCTTCTTGCCGTGGCGAAGCCCGCTGCCGCGGTGAGCATCCTCAAGGCAAGTCCGCCGAGGAACCGGCAGGAAAAGGACATTCTGGCTCTCTCTGTGCGGATGAGGGCGGGTCAATGGGATCTTTTCCGTACGCCTGAGCGCGAAAAGCTGCTGGGCGCGCGCTTTCCGTTCAAGGTTCCCGAGTCGACCGCGCAGCTGCCCTGTGAAAAGAAAATCAATAGGCTGCCGTTCCCCACGATGCAGATGAAGGGCAAGCGCCTGGCCGCGGTAACCCAGGAGCTGATCGTCGGCACCCGCAGGGTCCGGCTCTCGGTTTCCAAGGAGATCGCCGGCAAGGAACTCGCGCGGCAGCTCAGGGCGGTCGAAGCCGCTCGCGATCTCGAAAAGAAGGTCGCCGAGGTGGTCCTGGCGTCGCCGGCGCCGCCGG
>JAMPXZ010000115.1 GCA_023700925.1 Oligoflexia bacterium
GAAGGCCGGCGCAAGACGGCGCGCCCGATGAGCCCGCGCCTGCCGCTCCATGTGATCCTGAGATCCGAGCGGGCCAAGGGCGAGTGGTCGCTCCTCCGAACAAAGCACGAAAAGCGCGTGAAGCACCTGACGTACGCACTCGCGCGCAAATTTCACGTGAAAATCTATCGCTTCGCCAACGCGGGCAATCACCTGCATCTTGTGATCAAGGCAAAGCATAAAGACGGCTTCAAGGCATACTTGAGAGCGCTCACAGGCACGCTCGCGCGCACCATAACAGGGGCGAGAAAGGGCGTGAAAAAGGGCAAGTTCTGGGACACCCTCGCGTACTCGCGCGTGGTGACCTGGGGGCGGGAATTCAAGAACGTCAGCTTCTACGTCATCATGAACGAGCTCGAGGGGCTCGGCGTCTGGTCGCGCAAGTTCACGGCCCAAGCGCGGGCGCCGACGCCGCCTGGACCTGTACTCAGGAAGGCGCCGCCCGGCGCCTGACCTGCGGCGTGGACCAGGCATGAGCCAGCTCCCGCCGTCGCTTCTTGGCTATAATGCCGCCGCTTCCAGACGCCGATTCAGGTCTTTGCCTTCGCGAGCGTCCGCTCGATCCATTTCACTGCGCGCTCGGCGACGTCCTGCCAGCACGAATCGAGCATGAGCATGTGATTAGCGCCCGCAAGGAGCTGAAGCTCGGCTTTGTAAAGCGTCGCGGTGCGCCTGAACTCGTAGGCCGGAACGAACGCATCACGATCGCCGCCGATCACGAGCGCGGATGGGAACGGTCGCTGCCCCATCGCGGGCAGGTTCGGCATGATCGACTCGAGGACAACCTGAACCGGCTCGGCGCGGGTGCGCGGCACGAACTGATCGAGCTGCTCCTGGGTCGGCTCCGCCGCAAAAAGCTCGCGCGCGAAGAGCCGCGGATTCACGAAACGGGTCCCGAGCCACTGCATGACATTGAGCTGCCAGAGAAGCACGGGCGAATGCACCGTCATGTGCAACATCGAGCCGGCGAGGCCGAAAGGCGAAGCCGGGGCGAGAAAGACGACACCCGGAACCTCATGCTGCTCGATGTACTTTTGCGCGATGATTCCGCCGAGTGAGTGCGCGACGAGGAGCGGAGGCCGGCCGACCTGCGCGACCGCATCCTTGAGATGAGACACATAGTCCTTGAGACTCCCGCCATGCGTGCCGAGCCCGTTTCCGCTCGCGCGTCCGTGTCTGCCACCGTGGTCGAACGCGTAACAGTCAAAACCTTGGGCGGCGAAATACGGAAGGAAGTACTCCTCCCAGACGAAACCGCCGCAGAACGATCCGTGAACGAAAAGCAGTGGGGGCCGCTCGGCTCCTCCGCTTGCCCGATTTTCCGCCTTGTGATGAACCAGCTCGATGCTCATATCGTCGAGCATAGCCGAGCCGCCCAACTCGCGCCAGCCTCTCGGGCACGGTTCCCCGACGCGGTTCCAAACGCGCCAAAGCACGGTTCCGGTTCAGGTGATCGCGCTCACGCGGGCCTTGCGCAGGGCGAGCTTGAGCGTCTTGTTGGCCTCTTCCAGCTCCGCAAGCTTCGCATCACGCACGGCGAGCAGCTCGAGGACCTTGTGGTATTTGGCCTGCAGGACGATCTCGGCCGACGAGTCCCGCAGGGTCAGCACCGCTCCGACCGCCTTCCCGCTCTCGGCGCCAGCGTCCGCGCCGAACGGAACCACGGCGATCGAGACCCGGACTTTTTCGCCTCCGCGGACCGCGGGGATCTCATCGAGGCGGATCGCCGTGCCGGACTGGATCGCGGCCAGCACCTTGCACCCCTCTTCACAGTCGGTCAGCGTCACCCGCTCGCAAAACACGGGCGCCTTGCTTACGTCCCGTCCCCTGAGCCCCAGAAAGCTCCGCATGCCGGCATTGCAGAAGGCCACGCGGTTCTGCGCATCGACGACCGCGACCGGATCGAGGGAGGCCTCAAGCGCCGGCTTCATCGCCGCGATCAGCGCCTTGAGCATGGCTTGGGCCTGCGGGGTCACGGCAATCTCCGGACGAAGGCGAAGTACTCGTCCTCCGCCCAGTCAAACTCCAAAGGCTTCGAGCATTTCTCGCAGGTATACTGCGGCGCGTGCGGCTGCCCATCAACGACCGGCACCTGCTCGGGGGTCAGGACTTTCACGATATCGCGCGCGCAGGCGCCACAACGGTAAGGCGCCTGAAAAGACAGCACCTTGACCCCTTTCTTGCCGAAGATACCGGGGATCATGTTCGCCTGTTCGACGAAAAGCTCGTTGGCGTTGACGATCTTGCACGAAGGATGGGTCGACAGGCGCTCCATGAGCAGGATCCATTCACGAACGCCACACGAGTTCATCCGGCTGACATGCCCGAGATCCAGCGTGAGCTGCTGCACCGGCGGGCTGGCCGTGATGGCCTGCGTGATCACCGAGGAGTTCATGTCCTCATCAATGATGCCGACGGGCCGGATCACGGCCTCCGCGGCCTCACGTTCCATCTCAATGCGAAGCTTCTGGTTTTCGTCGAGAATCGTCAGGGTAGCCATGTCGGACCATTATCCGTCGGTCGCGATGCCCGGGCAAGGGGACTAGAACGAATACCCAAAAGTTACCCCGAGCCACGGGGTATAGGTTTTCCCGAGCATCCCGTACAGCGTGGTCCGGAAAAGGAAGCCGGCATCGCCCCGGTTCTCGTAGCCGAGACCGATCACCGGAACCACGGGGCTCGATGCGAAATCAAGCCCTCCGGTCGTGGACTCCAGATTCGAGGCGGCGGAGGAATCCGTCACGATCGTGACGCCGGCCATCCCGAAGAACGAGGCCTGTTCCCGGGCAAAATAGTAATGCGCGTAGGCAGGGATGAGCGAGACGCCTTCACTCAGGTCATCCTCTCCCCGCTTGAGCCCGACATGTCCGTAACCGAAGCCGACCACGAGGTCATCGTCGATGACACGATCATACTGCAGGCTGTAAGCGAGGCCCTTGCCCAGCAGCTCCACGCTGAAGGCGTTGGGGTTAGTGACCCGCACATGCTCGGCAAACGCCAAGGAGGGCAGGAAGGCCAGCAACAGGAGAGTCTTCGTCAAGGTTTTCATCGTTTTTCCTCGTACTTGATGGTTGTCGCGGCCTCTTCCACCCGCCAATCACGGCTCGTCCGGTGGTACCGCACCTGATACAGAACTCCGTTGGGAATGGGGACCGGCTCGCTCCCCTGCGGCAAGAGCCGCTGCATGATCCGGCGGATCACGCCTCCATGAGTGCAGACGCCGATCGTGGCGAACGGCTGCGCCTCAAAAACGGCCTCCAGCGCCTCAAAAACGCGGTCCATCACCTGGCGACCGGTTTCGCCACCCCGGTAAGAGACGTCGGCGTCGGACACGTCGATCGAGCGCCAGCGCTTGACGACTTCCTCGCCGAAACGCGCCCCGATCTCCTCGCGGGTCAGCCCTTGCGCTTCGCCGAGATGAGCCTCGCGAAGGCGCGGGTCAGAAAGCACCCGAACCCCGAGCTCCGCGGCCACGATCCCCGCCGTCTCCTGAGCACGGAGCAGATCACTACTCAGGACAACCTCGAGGCCGAGCGGCCGCAACCTCGGGACGAGCGCCCGCGCCTGCGCGCGGCCGGTGGCGTTGATCGGAACATCGATGTGCCCCTGAAAACGCCCTTCCCGATTCCAATCCGTCTCGCCGTGGCGAAACAGATACAACCTCTTCCAGCCCATCACTTGACCGGACTGGCGGCGAGCAGGCGGTTTACCTCCGCGTCGGTCGGAAAGGCTTGTTTCATCTCGACGAGGACCTTGTGCGCCTTCTTGAGCTGCCCGTCAGCCGCATAAATGCCGTGCAGATTGATCAGCGCGGCGTAGTTGCGCGGCTCGACCGCCGTCACATAGCGGAGGCGCTCGATGGCCGGCTTGAGCTGACCCAGCTCCTTGAGCACGAGCGCATGGTTATACAGCGTCGACAGGTGATCGGGCAGGTACTCCTCGATCGCCGAGTACGCACGCTGGGCGCGTGCCCAGTCCCTCTGCTGGTAGGCCTCGAGGCCCACGATGAACTGCCCGGCAAGACTCCGCGGGTGCTTGGCGATGAACTCCTCGTGCGCCTTGCGCGCGCCCGCGATATTCCCAGTCTTACGAAGCTCCTCGCCCTGCCGGTAGAGCGGATCCTCGCCGATCAACCGCATGAGGAAGGTGCCGGTACCCGGGCGGCACGGGAAGAGCCGGTCAAAGTAGCTCGTGTCGCGGCAACCGGAGAAGTTGGCGACCACCTCGGTCTGGTGCCAGAGCGAAGGCTTCCACGAGATCGCGTAGGTCTTGTAGGGCTCCTTTTTCGCGAGATCATCGGGAGTCCGCAGCCACTCCTTGTCGCGGATCACCTGCGGCGCATCCGGCCGGTAGTCATAGGGCCGGAAATCCGGGAAAAGCGTGAGACGATCATGCGCGTGATTCTTGGCCACGTACTCGTACGCCTGATCCACGGCGACCATCACCTGTCCGAGGTCTCGCCGATACGAAACGGACCGGGCCAGGTTGGCCCCGCCCTGCACGGCAAAGAGAAAGATCAGCACGGCGGCCGCCCACTTCGGCAGCCCGTTGCGAAGGTCAGTGCAGCTTTCGGCGAAGATCCCGAAGACCCAGCCCAGCAGCAACGACACGGGCACGAGCGGAATGATCCCGTAACGGATGCGGAAGATGTAGTTGATGGACGGCAGCGCGCTGATGCCGACCAGGATCACGCCCAGCCAGATCAGCACGAACAGACGCGCCCGATCCGCGGGAGTGGCGAACTTGCGCCAGCCCGCCCACTTCTGCTCGAACAAGCCACGGTTGCGCCAGAGCAGGAAACCCACGAGCGGAATCAGCAGGAACGGGCCCAGCAGCGCGGCGAGCGAAAGCGTGGGCTCCTTGAGATTGGCGAAAAAGCCCGGAGAGCCGGGATTCCACAGGAAATCGCGAAGACGCTCGAAGCTCGCCGGCTGCCACATCCAGCCGATCTCGCTACCCTGCGAGCCGGGCACGAACGGCGGAAGCTTGCGGAAGATCGCCCCACCCCACGGCACGGCCAGCATGACCAGCATACCGACGGGAACCGCGAAGAGTTTCCACTGGCGGCGCCGGACGACGAGCAGGTACAGCGCCAGGATCACCGGGATCAGCTTGAGGTCGGCTTTGGACTTGTAACCCAGGTAGGTCAGGAACGAGAGGAGCGCCCAACGAAGAACCCAGGATTTCTGCTCCGGCTTGCGGAGACTCGGCAGCTCGGTCCAGTCAGTCGGGGTCTTCTCGACCTCTTCCCAGATCAGATAGGTCATCAGAAGGAAGAGCAGCTCCGCGGTCGTCGCCAGATCCGAGTGAATCACGTGAGCCGCCATCGGCCCCGGCGCCAGCAGGAAGAAAGCCGCCGCCGCGAGCGCCGCGAGCTTGACCGGGCCCCTCCCCGACATGAGGCGCTGCGACCAAAGGTAGATCAGGCCCCCCATTCCGGCGAAGACCAGGCTCTTGTAGAGGAAGTAGCTCCACGAGTCGTAGCCGCTCACCAGATGAAAGAGCTGGTACACCAGCGCCTGCACGGGCCTTTCATTGAAGCCCCAGAACTGCGGCTGCGTCGAGATCGGCGAAATCAGCTCAAAAAGAGTCCGGAAGATACTCTGATCCTTGATCTTCCAGAACCAGCTGGTGAAGTCGTCGTCCCACAGGGGAATGCCCTGCCCGAAAAACCAGGCGTAGATAAACCCGCCAAGCAGGAGCCAACGAGCGTGCACGTCTTCCCTGAGCCAACGAAACAGCCTTGTTTCTTTCATAGGCCTTAATTCTACGGTGCTTTTTCCAGATTTCCAGCAGGAAGTAGGCAATCTTTACCGGATTGCGCGGGTTTTGTTCTGAGCTAGACTTAAACAAGGATGATCCGGTTCAACTGCCGTCACTACGTCGGCCACAAGCCCTGCAAGCACAAGCGGACCTGCGATGGCTGCGGTCACTTCGACGCTTACGATACCCGGATCCTGGTCATCAAGCTCGGCGCCCTCGGGGATCTCCTGCGAACCACCCCCGTGCTCCCCTCACTGAAGGCGCGCTATCCCCGCTCCCAGCTCACCTGGCTGACCAAGGCCGACTGCCTTCCCCTGCTCGACAACCTGACAGAGATCGACCGGCTTTGGGTAACCGACTCGAGCGCGACCGCGCGCGTGCTGGCCGAGAACTTCGACCTATTGATCAACTTCGACAAGGAGGCTCCGGCCGCGGAGCTCGCCACCATCGCGCACGCCCGGGAGAAACGCGGCTTCGGCCTCTCCCCTCAGGGCGCGCTCATCGCGCTGAACGGGGCCACGGAGTACGCGCTCCAGCTCGGGCTCGACGACGAGCTGAAGTTCCGGACCAACCAGAAGACCTATCAGCAGATCGCGCACGAGCTTGCTGAACTCCCCTTCACCGCCCCCGGCCCGAATTACCAGATCCGGCTGCGACCGGAGGAGGCCGCCTTCGGTCCGGAGCTGATTGCGAGCCAGCTCCATCTTCCCGGCGAAAAACGGCTTCTGGGAATCAACGCCGGCGCCGGCCGCGTCTTCGCGACCAAGAAATGGCACGGCGAGCGCTTTGCCGAGCTGGCGATCCGCCTGTATGCCGACCACGGCCTCATCCCGCTCCTGCTGGGCGGTCCGGACGAGATCGCCTTGAACGACAGTATCCACAAGGAGCTGCGCAAGGCCCAGGTGCCGGTCGTACGACCGGGCGAAAACCTCACCCTCCGGCAGTTCATCTCGGTCGTCGCCGGATGCAGCGCCTTCGTGACCGGTGACACGCTCGGCATGCATATCGCCCTCGCCATGGGAGTCCCCACCACGGCCATCTTCACCTCCACCTGTTCCCAGGAAATCGAGTTCTATGGACGCGGCCGCGCCGTCGTCGGACAGGCGGCCTGCGCCCCCTGTTACCTCGCGCGGTGCCGCCAGGCCACCCAGCACTGCGCCAACAGCGTCGACGTCGAGGCCGTCCACTCCGCCGTTTCGGCGCTGCTTGCGGCCTCCCTCACCTTCCGGAAAAGCGGCTGATGTCCCTTCCCTCACGAAGCATCGCCATCGTCCCCACCTATAACGAAGCGGCGAACATCGAACCTCTGATCGGCGAGCTGCTCGCCCTTGGGGTGCCCGGGCTGCAGGTTCTCGTCGTGGACGACAACTCGCCCGACGGGACCTCGGCGATCGTCCGCCGACTGAGCGACGCCCATCCCGAGGTCCTCCTGGCCCAGCGGATGAATGACCGCGGCCGCGGCACTGCCGGAATCGTCGGCTTTCACCTCGCAATGAAGCTGGGGGCTGACCGGATCATCGAGATGGATGCGGACTTTTCGCATCCTCCGCGCTGCGTGCCGGAGCTGCTCCGGGCCCTCGACCATACTGATATCTCCATCGCCTCGCGCCTTTGCCCGGGAGCCCGCGACCTGCGCCCCGCCTCGCGACGGCTGGTGACCTGGCTCGCCAATCTTTATGCTCGGGCGTTTCTCGAGCTGCCGTCCCATGCCGGGCGGATCCGCGACTGGACCACGGGCTTCCGAGGCTATCGACGACGGGTGTTCGAGGCACTGCCGCCCGAGGCGCTGATCTCCCGCGGTCCGAGCATCCTGCAGGAGCTGCTCTTCCGCTCCCTGAATCTCGGCTTGACGGCTTCGGAGATCCCGTTCGAGATGAAGGACCGCGCGGCCGGCAAGTCGACTTTCAGCGGCAAGGTCGCGCGCCAGTCGCTGGCCTCCATCCCCGCCTACCGGGCGTTGTTCCACCCGGCCTCGACGCCGCGCGGGGCGCTCGCCGTCTTTCAGCTTTCGAATTACCGGATGGAAAAAGCCTCCCCCGGCCACTTTCTCCTGCGAAACCCGTAACCAGCCGGACCGATCCCGGACCTCCCCACGTCGCCGGTCCCGAAAATTGATTTGCGCGGCCGCTGCCAGGGGCTAAACTGGAATCAACCGCTATGAACCTGAACGCCACCTTTCTGAAGACGGTCAATATCTTCCGCGAGCTTCCGCCCGAGGATCTCCAGCTCCTCGCCGACCAGTTCGAGGTCCGCGAGCTTCCGACGGACTCGGTGGTGATCCACGAGGGCGAGCTCAGCGACGAGTTCTTCATCCTGCGCTCGGGCACGGCGAAGGTCACCCGCGGAAAGTTCGGCGAGGACGTCATCATCACCTCGCTGAATCCCGGCGACTATTTCGGCGAAGCCGCGCTCTTTCAGAACGTCAAGCGAACCGCCAACATCCAGGCCGTCGAGTTCGTCACCTTGCTCGTGATCCGCAAGAAGGCCTTCGAGAATTTCCTGGACGCGCATCCGGCCGCGGCCAAGCGCATCCTCCACGGGATGCTCAAGCAGCTCTTCCTGCGCCTGCAGAAGACGAGCGCCCAGCTCGAGTTCGAGCGCCAGGGTGGCCTCGCCCAGAATCCGCTTCAGGGCTTCCTGTCCTAGCTCAGCTCACGAGAATCGTCCCTCGCATAGCGGGATGGATCGCGCAGAAATACGCGAACTCCCCCGCTTCGTTGAACGTATGCGTGAACGTCGCGCCGGGCTCCATCGTTCCGCTGTCGAAGCTTCCTGCTGTTTCTGACGTCACCGTGTGCGGTAACGAGTCGTTGTTGATCCACGTCATCGTGGTCCCGATCGCGATCCGCCGGGGATTCTCCCCGTAAGCCTGATCCCCGAGCGAAACGCTGCCCGCCGGAATCCCGATTGCGATGGTGCCGCTCGGCACGGCACCCGGCCCCTCGCTCGGCATCACGCTCGCCACTGCGCTCGGTGCCGCGCTTGGCGTGGCACTGGAGGTCGGCATGGCCGCCGCGATGCCGGGCTGCGACGCCTCATCGCCACACGACGACAGGAGAAGCAAAAAACCGCTGACCACGACGGGACATACCGCGATGACGGCTTTTCTCATAAACCCATTTCTCCACTGGCAGAGCCCTGCGCCGGGAGAACTGGCGCGGCTCGCACCAGCAGCTATGCAGGAGCTGATCTCAATACGGCGCAAGACGCGAGCGGTCCATGGCTTGCAACCCGTGCTCAGTTCAAGATTCGACTTCCCATCAACCCCTGCTCGGGCCGCCCGTCGTTTGGCCGCTCCCAAGGAGACACCGGCATGAACTCCTCGCCCTACTCCCAGATACTTCGTGAAATCGCCGACAGCTTCCAGGCGCTCCTGCGCAGCGAGATCCACCTTGCCCGCGCGGAAACCAAGGAAACCCTCACTCAGCTCAGCCACAAGGGTGCGGCCGCCGCGCTTTTCGCGGTGCTGGCGCTCGGAGGACTGCTTCCGCTTCTCGCGTTTCTCGTGATCGGCCTCGGAAAACTCCTCGGTGACAACTACTGGCTGAGCTCACTTCTGATCGGCATGGCGATGCTCGCGGTCGGGGGGCTGCTGGCCCGCCAGCAGCTCAAGAAGATCGCCGAGCAGAACAAGAACCTCCCCATTCTCAGGGAAAGCATCCGCGAGCAGCGGCTCACGGTGGAAAAGAAACTCGAAGAGCTCACTGAAACAAGGAGATCGGCATGAAGCGCGACGATACGACACGCTCGACGGAAGTCAGACGAGCCGAGCAGGAAGTGGAGCTCAGCAACCGGCGGCTCAGCGACGCCTTGGACCGCCTGAAAGTCCGAACGGATTCGACCGTTGCGCAGATCCGACGGATCGGTAAGAAGCTCAATCGCGCCGCCCATCCCGTGGCCCTCGCCTCAGGAGTCGCCGCCCGCAACCGCGGCTTTGCCTGGACGGGGTTGGGCGCCGTGGGGGTGCTCAGCGGCGTGGGCGTGAAGCTCGCCGTGGATCGCTACCTCAAAAATAAAACGATCCGGCGGCTGCGCTCGACGAAGACCATCGAGAACACAGCCGCCGGATCAAGAGATAGCGTCAGCGAATACTGACGGCTCGTGCTACTCCATGGCCGGAAGCATCTGCAGCTTGCCGGAGCTGGACTCGCGCTTGCCGAGCGTACCACCGATGATCCGGACGCGTCCGCTCGAGTCGATGATCTCGCCGACATCGCCGTTGATCACGGTGATGCTGCCTTTGGAGCGGCGGATCGACTTCACGTCAGCGCCGCAGATCAGGATGTGACCGCGGTTGTCGACGATCTCGCCGACCTCGGTCTCCAGACCCGCCACGCTGCGTCCCTGGATGATCACGCGGCCGCTGGACTCGCGGAGCGACCCCAGGGTAGCGACACTCAGGAACTTGCTCCCGCTCGAGGCCTGCACAAGGCCGACGGAGTGAGCAGCAATACCGATAGGACCGCTGACCTGGTCGACCTCATCGATCCGGACCGCATTGAGGCGGACAGGACCACTGACGTTTTCCACCAGAGCGATCGTGCGGGCCGTGGCTTCCACGCCGCCATTGATCTTGGTGATGCGATCGATGCTTTCGGCCAGCGGGATCTCCACGCCGCCATTCACACCGCTCTGAACCACGTTCCGCGCGTCGGCGGCATCGGGCGCCCGGCCCGCGAACACGATCGCGGCTTCGCCGTGTTTGGCGAGTTTCGCGCAAAGGCCCGCTTCATCCTTCGGCGATGAATCGCCGGAAGGCATCGGCACATTCTCATGATGAGGCTTGCTGACGACCACCGGAGGCGGGGTCGGAGTCTCAGTCGGCGTCGAAACCACCACAGGCGGCTGCGTGGGCGTTACCACGGGCGTCTGGGTCGGAGTCGGTGTAACCGCAGGTGTCGGAGTTACCACCGGAGTCGGCGTAACCGCTGGCGTCGGAGTTACCACGGGCACCGGCGGCGCTACGATGTCATCGCCCTGGCCTCCAGCGTCCGGAGTCCTGGTCGGCGTCGACGTCGCGGTCGGAGTCGGCTGCGGCGTATCATCGATCGGCAGCGGCACCGGGGCCACTGGCGCCTCGGGATCATCGCTTGGCTCGCTCGGTAGCGGCAGGACCGGATTACCGTCCTGAAGGCTGAGCCTGTCGGAATTGTTTTGCCGAATCACGGCTGAATAGGGACTTTCGCAGGCACTGAGCACTGTCAACGCCACGACCATCCCGCTGAGAATTCCGGTAGAAATAACGTTCTTCGCGGACATAATTTGAGTTCCCCCCTAAAGCGCCAAGCGGAAAAGCGGACAGCTGACTTCCGTGCGCGACCTGCTGATCGGTAAAGTACCCATAAAAATGAACTGAGCCCCTCTCAGTTCATCTACCCTAATACTGAACTGATTCGATCGGCTATACAAGCGTGGCAGTTCGGACACAGGGGAAGGGGGCAAATTTGCCTATTATTTTACGCTCTAGGGTGCAAACGGAGAGCGAGCATTACAATGAAAAAGGGGCGATCCGCATCAGCAGATCGCCCCTATTCCACTTCAGAAAACCGCTACCCGCTTACCGTCAGCGAAGCTTCTGAAC
>JAMPXZ010000116.1 GCA_023700925.1 Oligoflexia bacterium
GCCGAGTGATACAGGCGCGCCCGCATCAGGCCACGGGCCGTCCACGAGTAGGACTCCGCCGCCAGACCGGCATCCGCCTCCTTGGCACTGAACGCGTACCGCGCCGCCTTGAAGTATTGGCCGGAGTTATAGAGCGCCTGCGCGTCCCGGATCGCCTGATGGCCGGAAAACTCCTCGGCCGCGAGCGCCGCGGAGCAGGTCACGAGCACCATCGTCCCCCACAGCATCGCGAAACGCATCAGATCCGAATCCCCACGCCGACAGTGAAGTTGTAATCCGAGAACCACACGTCCTCACCCGTGAGCCCGAAGGTGGGCGCCTGGTAGAAGGCGCCGGAGAAATCGAGCCGCACCGTCAGGCTGCGCGAAAGGTGGTACTGGTGTCCGGTCCCGAGGAAGAGGCCGAACAGATCCTGCTGGACGAACTCGCCGTTGGGAAAGCGCGCATCGCGGTTGATCCAGGTCTGGAGCTGCCCGGCGCCGCCGGAAAGATACCAGTCAAAATAAAGAATCTTGTTGAAGACGTTGATCTTGGCGTACCAGGGCACCCAGTGCAGGAGGGCGCCGTACTGGCCGCGAATCTCACGAATCACCGGAAAAACCGAGGCATTCGTCGCCACGAGGGCTTCAAAGGCGTTGTTCTTGGAGTTCAGGCTCCGGCGATAGAAAACCTCCAGCCCCAGGTCCTCGCGAACGTAGTACGCCACCCTGGGCTCCAGGCCCCAGGTGGTGCGATAAGGATTGGAAAGTCCCGGTCCGGCGAGCGCGCTCAGGAGCAGCCGATTCGCCTTGAGGTACCTCCGGTTCTGAAGCACGTAGATCTTCTTCTCCGGGTCCAGCCATTTGAAGCTGTATTCCTGCTCGGACTCCTGCGCTTCCGCCGCCTGCGCCCCCTGCGTCCAGCTCGCCGCCACCAGCGTGAGCCAGAGCATCGCGGTTAATATCAGCAGCAACCTCAGAGCCCAGGCACCCTTGCGGGCATTCGCCGCTTCCTGACCTGCGTTCAGTTCTGTCGTCATTTCCGCTTTCACCGGCCCTTCCTTGTTAGGCTCGATTTCAGGCAACCGCCCGACCCGAGCTCAGCTCGGGCCGCGCGCAAACAATTTCCGTGTTTTCATGCCTTTAATGAAGTTTAACCCTTTCCGCGAAGATCCAGCAAGTTTTTTGCCGCACGCACGCAGACACCGTCAAGAAGTCGCCGCCTCACCGAGACGTACTGGCGCCTTCTTTCCATCGCGTTTCTTGACAAAAAAGAAAGGCGCACTGATCCTGAAACAAGACCTTATGAAAAGTCTTTCCTCCCGGCGATCTTCCCTCCTTCCCCTCGCTTTGGTCGGCCTTCTCCTCGGCGCGCGCGTGTCCGGCGCGGCGATGCTGCTCGAACCCTCCCTGGGCGGCGGCATCGGCAGCTCGTCGGCCAAGGATACGCTGACGACGGGCTTCGGAGCCGGCCTGCGGGCGGGGATCGAAACGAACGAGATGTTCAGCGCGATCGACGTCGGCTATACGATGGCGACCCTGGTGGCCCCGGTAGGCGCGCAGGCAACCGGCTCGATCCTTTCGGCGGGGCTGACCGTCGGCGGAAACTTCAAGTATATCCCGCTCCGGGCCTTCGCGACCTTCAACTTCCTGTCGAATTATTCCGGCGAGGTAACGCTCGGGGCTACAACGAGCGATGAATCCATGAGCTCGGATTTTTCCATAAAGCTCGGCATCGGCTACTTCGCGAGCGAGAACTTCGTGATCAACCTGGTCGTGGATCGCATCCTCTTCAGACAGGCGAGCTATAACCAGGCCGGCCTGACCGTGAGCTTCCCTATCTACCTGCACCAGCCGGAGACGCCTTGGAGAACGCGCTACCGCCAGCTCAAAAACGCCTCTCCGCCGCCGGAAGAGAAGCCGGCCGAGCAGGCGCCTGAGCCTGAAGCCGCGCCTCTCGCGGAGTCGCCTCCCGCGGAGCCGCCACCGCCGGCGCCCGAGCTTCCGCCGCTACCCGAACAACCGGCTGAGCAACCCGTTGAGCAGCCAGCCGAGGGCAGCACTCCGCCCGCGGCGGATTTCCAAGGCGAGCCCGGCGCTCCGGCGCCGGCTCTGGAGCCCACGCTCGACCAGCCCGCGGACATGCCTCCGCCGCCGCCTCCGATCGAAGGCGAAGCGCCGCTCACCTGAGTCGGGAGCCTCTGATTTCCTCTACTCTTCCTTGCGTTCCGCGCACAGGGCGCGAACCGCGCAGTACCGGCATTGGCGCCCGGGCCGAGGTTCACCCGCCTCTCCCGCCACGATGGCCGCCGCCTGGCGCGCCAGCGTCTCAGGGCGGTGCTCCTCCGGAGTCCGATCGAGCGGCACACGAACCTCGGTCACGCCATCGCCGGAGATGTTCACGATCCAGGCGTCGATCGAAGCCGGATCCAGCTCCGGCTGCAGCCGCCCCAGGGCCCATGCGTAAAGCTCGAGCTGCAGGCTGTAGGATTCCAGAAGCTGCGTCGCCGAGCGCGGCCGCGAGGTCACCTTGAAGTCGATCACCGCGTAGCGGCCCGTGGCCGGGTCAAACGCGAGCCGATCGATCGAGCCGACGAGGATCTCGCCCTCGGTGACCGGAACCTCAAAAGCCAGCTCGCTCCAGGCTTCACGGTCAGGCTGCATCCAGGGCGCCTGTTTCGCCCACTCCAGGACCGGCGCCGACCGGAACGCGCCGGCGCTTTCCGCCTCTATCCCCTCGAGAGTGGCGGCCGTGGCTCCCTGCTCAAGCGCCGAATGCACGCGGCTTCCGAGCTCCGCCTGTGCCGCCGCGAGCTCGTCCTCCTCGGCGGGAGGCTCGGAGCCCCCGCGCGGGCGCGCGCAGATCCACTCATACGCGCGCGGACATTTCGAGAGCAGCTTCCACTCCGTGACGCTGTGGCGCGGCCTTCGCTGCCGGATCGGCAAGGCACGCCGTTGACGGACATGGCCCCCGGACTCGGCCGAGCTACCCGCCTCCGCGGACCTGACCGCCGGAGTCAGTGCGGCCGCGGGCGGCGCAAGGCCCGAGCACTCGAGCCAGCCGCGCCAGTTCTCTTCGCCGTAGACCTTTTCGGCATCAAAGCCTTTTTCACGGGCCTTTTCAGAAAGTTCCGGGCAGGCCAGGATCAGGCGCTCCCGCGCCCGCGTGAGGCCGACATAGAAGATCCGCTTGCTCTCGGCGAGCCCACGCTGCTGCTCGAGCTGGCGCCAGGCGATCTCCATCGGATGCTTGCGATCGCGCTCGCCCTCCTCATCGCGCGGCCCGAGAAAGGCGCCCCGCTCGCGGTCCCAGAACAGCAGCGGAGCCGGCATGGCGCGCGGCTTCGCGCCCAGGTCGATCAGGATCACATGTTCGAACTCCAAACCCTTGGCCGAATGGAACGTCAGGACCGAAAGCTGTCCCAGATTGCGCGGTGGCGGCACATCCCGCTCGCGCCGTCCCTCCTCAATCGCGCGACTCAGCTCGAGCGTGACCGCGTGGAAATCCTGGCCCCCCGTCGAGAGCTCCTCCGCCCGATGCCAAAGCCCGAGAAGCGAGGCACCGAGCTCCCGCTCGAGCGACTCGCTGACGAGCAGCGCCTGCAGCAGCTCCGCCGGGCGCGCGGGCAAGGCGCGGTAAGGCGCGAGCGCCCGCGCCAGCGGGTGCGCCGAATCGAAGAACGGCCCACGGAACGTCGGATCGCGCTTGACCCAGTCGTCGAGCTCCTCGTCCGTCACGCCGACCCAAGGGGCCCGCAGAAAAACCGCGCCCGAGAGGGAATTCGCCGGATCGTCCCACCAGCGCAGCAGCGCGACCAGCTCCCGCACGCGCGGGTCCTCCCAGAACAGGCCGCCGCTGCCGATGGCGAGCGGAATCCCGGCCGCGGTAAGCGCCTTGAACCACTTCTCGTTGCCGCGGATCCGCCGCACGAGCAGCGCCATCCGATCGAGCGGGACTCCCCGGGCCGTCTCGGCCCGGATCCAGGCGGCAAGGTGCGCGGGCGAGGCGACGTCGAGCCGGACCACCGGCTCGAACTCCGCGTTCTCGGCCTTGCGCGGCTCGAGCGGATCATAGGTCATCCGCGGCTCGGCGCCGGTGAACACCCGCTCGCACAGCGCGTTCGTGAAATGGATGATTCCGGGCCGGCTTCGGAAGTTCCAGCTCAGCACGTGGCGCGACGGGAGCTTGCGGCAGAACTCCTCGAAGACGGTGACGTCAGCGTCGCGAAACCGGTAGATCGACTGCTTGGGATCACCCACCACGCAGAGGTTCGAGGTGTCGGGCCGGCAGAACCTCAGGATGATCCGGGCCTGGAGCGGGTTGGTGTCCTGGAACTCGTCGACGAGCACGAGGTCAAAGCGCCGCTGAAAGGCCTCGCGCACGTGCGCGTGCTCGAGCGCACGGTCCGCGCCCTGCTCGAGGTCCGAAAAATCCAGCGCGCCGCGCCGGCGCTTGAGCCGGTCGAACCGTCCCAGCACATGGCGCGCGACCGCGGCGAGCGCGCGACTCTCCCGATCGGGCGCGCCCAGGAGCGACTCGAGCACCCCGAACGCCGCGAGCTCACGCGCGCGTTTGAGGAGCTGCACGACGCTGTCGCGGCTCTCGCGCCCGAGCAGCTCGTCGAGCCCTTGGGCAACCTCCTCAGGGAGCTCGTCGAACCAGAGTGCCTCGATGGCGCGCTCCCACAGAAGCTGGCCCTCGGCCTCCGAGAGCATCGACTCCTCGCCGTCAAAGCCGGCTTCGCGCGGGAACTCCCTGAGGATCGCGCCGCAAAGCCCGTGGATCGTCATCACCCAGTGGCGGCTGAGCGGCAGGCGCTGCGAGAGCTTCACCTTCAGATCGCTCGCCGAACGCTCGGTGAAAGACACGGCCGCGAACCTCGCCTCGGGATCGCGCTTGAGGAGCGCTTCGCACTTGATCACGAGCGTGGTGGTCTTGCCCGAGCCCGCGCCGGCGAGCACGGCCATCCCCTGGCCCCAGGTATCGACGACCTGCTGCTGTTCGGGAGACAGGGTCGTCATGCGTCCGCTCCCCGTTCGGCTTCCTCGAGCAGTCCTTCGCTCACGCGGCGGCGAAAGCCGCAAATGTCCGCCGCCGCGCAGCTCTGGCACTCCTTTTCCGGCCGCTTCGCCGTTGCCGGGAATTCCCCGCGCGCGAAGGCGGCGGCATGCGCGGCGATGCGCTCCTCGAAGACCGGCCACAGCGCCTCGGGCTCGCCGGGCATCAGACTCTTGGAGTTGGATCTGACGTGCGTGAGCTTGCCCGGATCCTTGCCGTTGGTGCGTTTGAAGAAAAGCCCGCTCGAGCGGCTCCCCTTGCGGCTCAGCTCCACGAACTGCACGCCCAGGACGGGTTTGCCGAACTGGCGCGCGGCCGCGATGGCGTAGAACGGGAGCTGCAGCCGGTAGGCCTGCTCGGCCATCTCCGCGCCGCTGGGGAGCGTGCCTGAGGTCTTGTAATCCATGACGAAGAGTCCCTCGGTGGTCTCATCGATACGGTCCGGAGTGCCGCTCACCGTGATGCCTCCGAAGTCGGCCTCGAGGCGTGTGTTATCCAGACTCAGGACGCGCGGCCGCGCCCGGTCGAAGTACTCACGCTCCTTTTCGCAGAAGGCCTCGAGAACCTGCCTCATGCGCGCCCGAAGATAACGCTCGACGCTGCGGCTTCTGAGCAGGCCCTTGGGCGGCTTGCTCTTCCACGCGCGCTCGAGCGCGTCGGCCGGGCTCACCGTGAAGGCGCCTTCCTCAGTGCGGGTGTCGACCAGGATCCTCACGGCCTCGTGAAGGATATTCCCCCTGGAATCAGCCCAAAGCTCGCAGTCCGGCTCGCGCGCGTCGCGAAGCCGCCAGCGGTCCATCACGAGGCTCTGGAAGGGACAGCGGCTGTAACGATCGAGCGCCGTTGCCGTGAGCCGCGGCTCGGCCGCCGGCGCAAGGCGCACCTGCTGCGGCGGCACCGCGCGGAGCACGCCGTAGCTCGGAGACCACCGGGGGTGCGAGCCTTTTTCCAGGGGCTCCTGCGGGAAGCCTTCAGGGAGTTCCGGGCCGGCCCATTCCTTGAGCACCGGGAAGATCAGCTCGCGCTCCCGGCCGTCGGGGTCATGAAGCGCGTCCAGCACGGTCACGCTCTCCGCCGCCGCCGCCCACGCCTTGAGCGCCGCGAGGCGCTCGGCGCGGCTCTGGATTCCCGAGCGCACCGCGAACTCCGCCGAGAGCACCTCGCGGTCGCGCGCCCCGAGCCACGTGTCCCCGCCGCCTTCGCTCGAGAGCCACTGCGCCGGCAGTCCGAGCACCCAGAGCTTCTCCGCTCCGGTCAACGGCGCCTGCTGGAGCCGGTAGACGGCAAGCCCCTCCGACGGCCGCACGCGCTCGACCGGCGCGGGGGCCTCGCGGATCCGGGCCTCCAGGCGTTCGAGCCAGTACAGCGGCGGCGCGCGCCGCGTCCCGAGCCCGAGGCGCTCCAGATCCGCGGCGAACTCTTTCCAGATTTCCTCAAAAAATCCCAGCACCCACTCGGGCGGCTGCGCCCCGCCGGAGCGCCGCTCGGCCAGCGCCGCGCGCAGCAGCTCCCCATGCGCGCGCCCCAGCTCTTCGCACCGCTTGCGACCGCCGAACACCGTCTGAAGCGTCTGCAGCCGCGCATGCACCGGCTCCAGCACGCCGCCCCGGTAGCCCGGTATTCCGAGCCGCAGGCCCCGCGCCACGGCTTCGGCGATCCAGCGCGAACCCTCACGGGCGGCCTCCTCGTCAGCGAGAAACGCCCGAATCCATGCCGCCACGTTCGCGCGCTCGAAGCCGCGCCCGACCACCTCGAGAGGAAGCAAGGCCCACTTCACCGCCTCCTCGAGCTGAAGCCGCGCAGGATCGCGCGGGTCCGCCTCTGGGATGCCCCAGTCACGCAGCGCGCGCTTGAGCGATCTTCGCACCATCGGTGAGTCCGCGATCAGAACCGCGTGGCGCGAGAGGTCCGTCTCCCGGGAGAGCGCCTCGGCCAACCGCTCGCAGGCGTCATCCAGCGTGTGCCAGCGCTCCCAGCCCCACGCGGGCGCCGCCCCACCCGCGGCGGCCGCGACCTCGACCGAAGGCCGGCTGACGCGCACGCGCGTTCCAAGCGCATCCCAAAAGGAGCGCTCCAGGCTTTCGGGGTGCTGGAGGGTGAAATGAAGAATTTCTTCCGGAAGCACGAGCCGCTCGGGCCAGCCCTCCGCGTAAAGCCTCTCCGTCGCGGTCCGGAGCAGAAGCGGCGGGTCCCAGAGTCCGGCCCCCGTAAGCCAGGCCTCGTACGCACGCGCCAGAAGGCGCAGCTCGTCGCGCACCGGACTCTTCCCGAAGCGCTGCTCGAGGCGCTCAGCGAGCACCTCCTCCTCATCGGCATGTGCCGCCGCGAGCCGTCCCGCCTGGATGGCCTGGTCCAGGCGCCGGAAGAAGCCCCCCTGTCGTCGAAGCTTTTTGAGCTCGCCCAGGCGCGCGGCGATACGTCGCTCCGCCACCAGGAGCCGGAGCACCTCCTGCCGCGCAAGTCCGCCGAGGACCGCCTCGGCCGTGATGCCGGCGCCAAAGGCGTTCAGCACCTTGCGCGCGAGGTCCTGCGCCGTGGTCACCGCATCGGAGGTGAGCGCCGTCCCCCGCGAAAGAAGGAAGCTCTTGATCTCCTCACGCGCGAAGCCCGGCCCGACCGCAAGCCCTACCGAAGGGTGCAGCCCCTGAAGAGATTTCACGGGGATCAGACTCGCGAAAGTGGTCCGGGACATTTCCTCTAAACCACCACATCCACCGAGGCGTTGTCATGAAGATTCCCTTCGCCAATTCAGGGCGGCCGCTCCGACACCAGTTCCTGCAGTGTTCTTTTGTCACCAGGGCCATCTTCGCTCAAACCCGGAGCTAAAGAGGCGCTTTCAAGAATTACGATAACAACCGAAAGAGCATGAGCTTTTTCCCAGCTCCGCTTTCGAAACTCCCTTGGCACATCGGTTGCTGTTCTGACAAATCAGATGGGGGAAGCAGTAAGGAATCCCTCACTATAACGCAGTTGGTTACAGCAGTGCAGCCGGAGACCTCAAATGCGCACCGCAACCTTCGCCGCCCTCGTGATGCTTCCTCTCTCCCTCCTCTCCTCGTCCTTCCTCGCCGAGAAGACCCTGGCCGCCGGCAAGCGCCAGCCCGCCTCCGACGCCTCGGACACCACTGACGCCGGCACCACGGCTCCCGTTCTCCACGACGCACCCGCCACGGATGAGCCTCTCGAGTACAAAGAGATGATCTGGAACGTCCAGGAAGGTGCCGCCGACCAGCCTGCCGAGGCCCAGCTCGTCTGGAAGGCCGAGCGCGGAATGAACGAGCTGACCATGAGCCGGATCCCCACGGTGGAAAGCGAAGAGGACTCGCGCACGATTCAGCTCAGTGAAAAAGAAGAGCTCACCCTGCGCGAGAAGGTCAGCGAGCTGGCGCTCAATCTTCCCTCGACCCCTCCCCGGGCCAAGAACGAGTGCCCCCACTGGATCGACATCGAGACGACCTATGGGCGCAGACTTTACTGCAATACCCTGAACAATGCGAAGGACTCCCGTGCCGCGGTCGAGTTCGTCGCGCTCCTGAACCGGATGATGGGGACGCGCCCCTTCCCGGTCCAGTAAGAATCCAGAACGGCGAGCCACGCCGGCGCGGTTGCGCTACACTGACTGATATGAAAGCTCACTGTGACGCCTTCGAGGCCCTCGAGACCCGCCGTTCCGTCCGCGCCTTCCTTCCGGATCCCGTTCCGCGTGAGACGGTCGAACGCATCCTCGCCCTGGCGAGCCGCGCGCCGAGCGGCACCAATCTCCAGCCCTGGAAGGTCTGGGTGGTGAACGGCGAGCGCCGCGCCCGGCTTTCCGCGCGGCTCCTCGAGGCGCACGAGACCCAGGCCCCGGGCCATTCCGAGGAGTACCCCTACTACCCTCTGAAATGGGAAGAGCCGTACCTCTCGCGCCGGCGCAAGATCGGCAAGGACCTGTACGGCCTGCTCGGGATCGCCAAGGGCGACGAGCCCGCGATGAACCGGCAGTACGGGCGCAACTATCTTTTCTTCGACGCGCCCGTCGGCCTGTTCGTCACCGTGGATCGCCGGATGCAGCTCGGGAGCTGGCTCGACGTGGGCTGCTTTCTCCAGTCGGTCCTGGTGGCCGCCCGCGGCTTCGGGCTGCACACCTGCCTGCAGCAGTCATTTTCGAAGTACCATCGCATCGTCCACGCGGAGCTGGGCATCCCGGAGTCGGAGATCATCACCTGCGGCATCGCCCTGGGTTACGAGAATCCGGACGCGCCGGAGAACCGCCTCGTCACCGAGCGCGAGCCCGTGCCCTCTTTCGCGACGTTCCTTTGGAGCTAGCATTCAGGCGAGCCGCGCGCCGCGCGGCCGTTCAGCCCAGTGCGCTCGACGCCTCTTTGAAGGCATTTTCGAAAAGCGCGAGTCCCTGGCCCGGCGCGCTCGCACGTCCCGGCTGACTCGTCCATTCCGGATGCTCCGTCCAGCGGACGAACGCCTCCGGATGCGGCATCAGCCCGAAGATCCTGCCCGTGGCATCGCAGAGCCCGGCGAGGCGCTCCTCGCTGCCGTCAGGATCGCCGTCGTACTGAAGACAGGCCATGCCCTGGCGTTCCATCTTTCCGAGTATCTCGGTCTTGCGCGTGGGCGCGATCACGATCCGGCCCTCTCCGTGCCGGATGGGAAGATCCATCGTCCCGACCCCCTTGAGCCAGACGCAGCGGGTGCCGGCCGGGGTGACCTTGACCCAGGCATCGATGAACTTGCCTTGAGCGTTGCGCGTGATGGAGAGGTCGCGGCCGAAGACTTCCATGCGGATCAGGGCCTGAAAGCCGTTGCAGATCCCGAGCACCAGGCCCCCGCGTTCGGCGAACGTCCCGAGGTTCCAGCCCAGCTTGTGCCGGATCTTGAGCGCGAGCACCTTGCCCGGCGTGAGATCATCGCCGAAGGAGAAGCCCCCCGGAATCGAAAAGACGGAATAGCGCGACGAGAGCTCGTCGAGCCGGAGCCGCTCGCTGATCAGGTCATTGAGGTGGCGGATGTCCGCGTCGAAGCCGACCAGCCGGAACGCATGCGCCGCCTCCTGCTCGCCACTGAGACCGTCGCCACAGAGAATCAGCGTGCGGGGCTTGCGCGTGCTCATTCCCAATATCCTCCCTGCTGCCAGGCGACCCGGAGCTGTTTCATGCCGACCTTCCAGCCGCGGCCGTTCCAGAAGACCTCGAGCTTGTCCGACGGGGTGGTCGCGCCCAGGCGCCGGAACGGCACTCCCAGGCTCTTCCATTCCATCTCCACCGCCGCCGCGTCGTCCTCGCTGACGGTCGCGACGAAGCAGTGGAAGCCCTCGCCGAACGCCAGCTCCCACGGATCGTCCTCCGCGGTGAGATGAACGGTGACTCCGACGCCGCGCGCGAGCGCGCTCTCCGCGATGGCGACGAGCAACCCGCCTTCGGAGACATCATGAAGCGAACGAAGTTTGCCCTGCTCCTTGCCCTGGGCGCCCCCCACCCAGGAGTAAATTCTCCGCGCCTCATCCCAGTCCGGCAGGCCCGCGCGGGACGCGCCCGCGCTCTTCGCCGGAAGCCGGAAGACATTTCTCCCGCCGCGAAGAAGCTCGGCGCACTCCGAGCCCAGCAGCCCGAAACGCGCGCCGCCCAGCAGGAACACCGCATCGCCGACCTTCTTGAAATCGGCCGTTCTTGCCTGGCGCACGTCCGGCACTCCGGCCACCGCGGTGATCAGCAGCGTGGGAACCGCCGAAATCAGCACCGGCTTGCCGCCCAGCTCGCCGCGGAAGTCGTTCTTCATGCTGTCCTTGCCCGAGATGAGCGGAGCCGAGAGCGCGAGCGCGGCGTCGCGCAGACCGTAGCAGGCCCGCACGAGCGCGGCGGTCTTGCCCGGGTCGCTGACGGGATCAGGCCAGCAGAAATTGTCAACCAACGCCAGGAGCGAGTCGGGACGCCCGAACTCCGCGCCCACGCAAAGCACGTTGCGGACCGCCTCATCCACCGCGGCCTGAGCCATCACGTACGGATCGATATCCGAGAGCTTCGGCTGTATCCCGCAGCCCACGGCCAGCCCCGCATCCGATGTCGTCTTGGGTTTGAGGACCGCGCCGTCGTTCGGGCCGCTGAAGGCGGCGGCCGTTCCGGTCCCGATCGTGTGAAGCGGCTTGATCACGGACGCGCCTTGCACCTCGTGATCGCACTGGCGGATGAGCCATTCCTTCGAAGCGATATTCGGGCGCGCCATCAGCTCCAGAAGCACGCCGGGGCCGCGCTCCTCGA
>JAMPXZ010000117.1 GCA_023700925.1 Oligoflexia bacterium
AGACACCCACTAAAACTTCGACAGGCTCAAAACCGGCTTTCCCAGTGAAGAAAGACCGCTCGATCAAAGAAATAGGTTCCTTTCAAGGTCGATCCGTCGCGCCGCTTCGAACGATAAAGCTCGTAATCGGCGATCACGAGATCTGAAAGCGCTGGACGGCGATCGAGGCCGATCTTATCGGCAAACCCCTGCGAAACGACCTTGCGGATTGGCGCGCCTTGCGCGGAGCTCTGGCCCTTTCCAATTGTCGGATCGTGTCGGCTGCCGGTCTGGGACCTACCTCCTGGCCCCTTTCCAATTGTCGGATCATGTCCCCAGCCGTTCTCGCTCCCTCTTTTCCACTTGTCGGATCGCGTATGAGATAGAAAGAGAGGCAAGAGACAGCTTCCGACATTTGGAAAGGGAGCGCGGCTCACCCTGAAGAACCAGGGAGACAACTTCCGACAATTGGAAAGGCAGCGCCGCGCAAACGTTACCGCCCTTTGGGCACCAGGTAGTAGAGCCGGCCACGGCCCTTCATGGCTCCAGCATAGAGCTTCGCCTCCGCGCCCCGGCCCCAGAACAGATCCACGCGACCGCCGCCTTTGATGGCACCGCCGATATCCTGATCGAGAACGAAGCGGCTCACCGGCTCGCTCGCCTTGGGCACGATCGCATCCGAGGCGTCGAACTTCGGTTTCGCGAAGAGGAGAAAACCCAGCGCCCCCTTGGGGAAGTAGCGCTGATCCGTCGCGATCGTCCTGCCGTCCACGGCGGGCAGCCCGAGGTAAGTCAGCGCGCTCTCTTCCAATGACTTGAAGAAGACATAGCTTGGATTCAAGTTCAGATACCGCTGAAGCTCCGCGCGCGGCAGTCCGCGGAGGTGAACCTCGATCGTGTGCAGGTTCATCCGCTCGGGCGGAATGGCGCCCTTGAGAAACTGGCTGATGGACTCGTAAGAGTGACCGTTGCGCTCCGAGTAGTTGAGCCGCAGCCGCTTGCCGTCGGGAAGCTCCACGGTACCGGAGCCCTGGATCTGCAGGAAAAACGCATCCACCGGATCCACCCAGCACAGCTCGAGCTTGCGGCCCTTGAGCACGTTGCGCACGTCAATCTGCTCACGGGAATAGTACGGGACGAAGGTGCGCCCCTCCATGCGTCCGCGCAGCTTGCGTTCGCCGGCGAACTTCGGGTCCCAAAGACCGAGATCCAGCGCGACCAGGTCCTCGGGCGCGGCGTACAGTGGCTGGCTGAAGCGCTCCGTCGGCTTGTCCGAGCCCGCGATCAGAGGCTCATAGTAAGAGGTGAGGAACACGTCGCCCCACCCTTTCTGGCCATAGACCTCGTAGAAATCGAACTCCTCACGAACGGCGCTGAAAAACGCCTCGGGCTCCGGAAACGAGCGACCAAGCTGCTCGAAGCGGCGAAGTCCGCGGAGGTACTCTTCATGCGTGAGCACCCGTTCGCCAAAGATGAAAGCACGGGGTTCGGTGGCTTTTTCGAGGAAGCGGATCTCCTGATCCACGGCATCCAGCAGCGGAGCGATCGGAAGATCATCGGCAAGGTGGGGCGGCGAAGCCCGGCGCATGGCGTTTTCGGGTCCGCGCAGCGGCGCGCGCGCGCAGGACAATACCGTAAGAGCGAAGGCCAGACCAAGAACCCATCCGAAACGAGCGCGGCTCATGCCGGGAATTGTAACCAGAGGCCGGGCCACTTGTCGATCAGGCCGCGACAAACTCCTTCAGCATCTTGCGCTGGAAACCCTCCAGGCAGACGAAACGCACGGCAAACCCTTCGGGATAACTCCCCCTGGCGTTCACCCGGCGCACGATCTCGGCGGCGCATTGGACGACCTGAATCTGATTCAGAACGAGGCGGATGGAGCACCGGGAGCCTTCCCGAAGGTAATGAAGGGGGATACCGGGGGCGAACACGTGCTCAAGCGCGATAAAAGCCCCCCCGACTGAGACATCGAAGGTGCTCGTCCGGATCTCCCCTCCCAGGACCGGACGGACCACTGCGGAAACCCGGGCGCGACGCCGACGAGCCGTCCGCCACCAGCGGAGCCGCGGGTTCAGCAGTATCCGGCGAGGCGCATCCGCCAGCAGCGGCAGATGCAGTGCGACCGCACCCAGCGTAGCGAGGCCCGAAAGCACGGTGGAGGCATTGAGACCCACCGCCGCCACGACCCAGTTGTTCCAGGCGACGAGCGCCACGAAAAGCGGCGCGGTGAAAAACACCAGCCGGGAGGCCGCCAGGAGAAGCACCGCATGGAGCCCCGCGCACGCCATGACGGCCCAGTTCAGGGGAGCCAGACCCGAGAAAATCTGGGCGAGCTCCGGCTGCTGGAAGCCATACGCCGTCATCACCTGCAAGGGCAACGAGACCGCGACCAGGAGCAAAACCATGGCCAGAACTTCGAATTGCCGGGGTCGTCTAAACATTTTGCTCCTCGCTCGGGGTTTCCCCCGGTTTTTCGAAAAAGCTGCAGTAGCTGAACACGCGATTGACGTAGCGGCGCGCCTCCTGAAGCTCGGGGGCACGGAGCCAGTCCGTTCCGCGCGCCTGCAATGCCGAAAGCACGCGCGAATAGCCCGAATGGTAGCTCGCAAGAAGCAGCTTCGCCTGCTCGACCTCCGGATCGGCGAAAAGCTGCCGGAGCCGCTCGAGCTGCTGGGGCGTGGACCAGCGCTCGGCGAGCATCCGGGTGAACACCACGCCGCCCCGAATGGAGCGCCGCGGGTCCAGTCTCCACTCATTCGAGGCGTTGATCTTGCCGGCCCTCACCAGCAGCCGCACAAGCTCCACGGGCATGCGTTCGAGCTCGGGATACCTCGGCCATTCGGCAAACTGGGCTGCGATCTCCTTTTCTGCGCTCGACGTCACCTGGCTGAGCCCCAGGGCTTTGGCCCAGCTCACGGCCGTCGGGACAAAACGGGACTCCTGAGCGACGAGTCCGGTGAAGAAGGCGGGATTGAACCCTTCCTCGCGCGCGATCGAGTCGATCGCTCTCACGATCGAGGGGGAGGGTCTGAAGTCGCCCGTGTGCGCGACCGCGCGCGGCCGAAACGGATAACAAACAGGCGGCGCATAACGGGCCTGGCCGATTTCGCCGGAAACGCTCCGATAGACGAAGTCGATCACGTGCTCGCCATCCGCCGGCAGCCGCACCACCCGATTTTCGTACACGATCGAGCGCTCACTCCATTTTTGCGAGATTCGACACTGGCGCAGAAACGACCGAGTGACATCCAGACCGTTGTAACGGACGGTGAACCGAAACTGATCGAGGTCGCCCACGGGATCGCGCACCGTCACCCGGAGCGGGGCCGGTCCGTGGAGAACCTGATTTTCGGGAGTCATCCGGATCTCCGGAATATGGCGCCCAAGGGCGGGCTCCGCCGAGGGCTGGTCACCAGCACCGCCGCGTCCTTCCAGAGCCTGAGCCGGCGTCCACACCCACACTGCGCCCAGGGGAGTATGCGGTCCGGCGCAGCCGCTCAGAACGCCCCCTAAAGTGAGGGTTAGGAGGCGGCGTAAACCAATGTAATTCGATTTTAAGGAACTACACATATTGTTAACTATAGTTAACTATATAGATGGCTTTCCGTCAATGAAAGAATTTCCATTAAATACTCGAAAGATCTAAGGAATAAGCCGTCTGCCGGGCCAACGTGTCAGGCGAAGCGCCCCGTTCTCTTAAAAGAGTCAAGGAGAGCGTCCTTGGCAACGAACCTCTTGATCAGCCATTGAGCGAGCTCCGCCTCCCCGCGCGGCAGCTGCTCAATGGGATGGCGGACCAGGTGAAGATGCACGCGCGAAACCCGGCCCAGAAGAAGGTCTCCTATCCCCGGCACCCGCCCCTCATACCCGAGCGTGATGTCATAAACCGCATCCAGACGCGGGCGGAGCCCCTCCACCGCAGCGGCAAAACCCTTGGGCCTAGGCATCAGCACATTTCGAAACGGTTCAAGTCCCTTTCGGAGCGCATAGGCCTGGTTCCTCCGGAGCTTTTCAGGAGTCAGGCGCGTCCCCTCCGAAAACGTAATGAGCCAGAACGGATCCCGATGGCGCAGCAGCCGGGCGAACGCGCCTTCGATCCGCTGCCGATCAGCCGCCCAGTCGCGCCTGAGGAACACGCAGTCCAGAAAAAGCATCCCCCAGCCGATGAAGGGGACATACTTGAGCGGATCCTTGACGAACCACTTGAGGTGCGAGAGGCGCCCCGCTCCCGCGGCGAGCGACAGCAGGAGCAGAATGTCGGCCGCCCCCTGGTGATTGGCGAAAACCAGGCTGTTTTCACGAGGCGGAACGGGATCGCCACTCAGAATGAGCTCGGTACCGCACGCCTTTCGGAGAATGCGGTCACAGAAGCCCCACCAGGTACCGGCGCACCAGCGATTGAGCGCGCGAAACGCGGGCCGCGAAAAGGGATAGACCACGACGCTCGCCATCTGCAGGGCGCTCAAAGGCAGCAGCGTCAGGGCGAGAAAGAGAACCGAAAAAGCAGCTTTCAGGGCGTTCAGCAGCATCCCGCAAGCTTACTTTTGCCGGCCGTAATCGCAATGGCAATCTGGGCATTGCGCTGTTACACTGGCCCCGCTCATGAAAAACACAGAAAATCCCACCTGGGAGTCCCTCGGCCTTTCTGAAGAAGCGCTCGAGCTCATCAAAAAAGCCGGCTACGAAAAACCCACCGACGTTCAAGCCAAGACCATTCCCGCCGTCCTCGACGGCGTGGACGTGATCGCGTCCTCGCAAACCGGGACGGGAAAGACGGCCAGCTTCGTCCTGCCGATGGTCGAGCAGTTCAAAGGCCGTGAAGGAACCTTCGGGATCATCCTTTGCCCGACCCGCGAGATCGCGATCCAAACTCAGGAAACCCTCGAGCTCTTCGGCACTCCCCGCGGAGTGCGCTCGATGGTGCTGATCGGTGGCGTCGCGATGACCGCCGATGCGCGCGCGATCGACACCTATCCACAGATCATCGTCGCGACGCCGGGCCGCCTCTGCGACCACCTCGATCGCGGCAACATCTGGCTCGACTACGTCGAAGTCGTCGTGCTCGACGAGGCGGACCGCATGCTGGACATGGGCTTTTCGGCCCAGCTCTCCCGCATCATGGAGGACGTTCCCGAGAAACGGCAGACCCTCCTGTTCTCCGCCACGATCTCGCCGCCGGTCGAGAAACTCGCGCGCAAGATCCTCTACGAGCCCGAGTTGATCGCCATCGGTCGCCCCGTCTCGGCCGCGAAGTCCGTCGACCAGCGCCTCATGTGGATGGACGAGGCCGACAAGATCCGCCAGCTCCGCCGTCTCCTGCGGCACGAGAAGGGAAGCGTCATCGTCTTCGCGCGCAGCAAGGACGGCGCGACGCGAATGTACCGCTCGCTGCACAGCGCGGGGTTTTACGACGTGACCTATATCCATTCGGACCGCCCGCAGGCCCACCGCGAGCAGGCACTCGACGAGTTCAAGAGCGGGAAGTTCCGCATCCTGATCGCCACGGACGTCGCGGGCCGCGGCATCCATGTCGACAACGTCGCCCATGTGGTGAACTACGACCTGCCGCTGGAGGCCGAAGATTACGTCCATCGCATCGGCCGCACCGGACGCGCCGGCGCGACCGGTACCGCCACGAGCTTCGCCACGAGGCGGGACCGCCTGCTGCTTTCGCGGATCGAGAAGATCATCGGCCACCCCATCCCGGAGATCCGGGACTTCCATAGCGGCGCCGAGCAGATCGACGAGAGTGACGTCGAGCACGCCGTGGCCGCATCGCCCGCGCAGGAAAGCCCGGAGAAGGGTTCTCCCGCGGTTCCGGGCGGCGACAAGCGCCGCCGACGGCGCCGCCGAGGCGGAAAAGGCCGCAGCGGCGGCGGGAAGCCCAGGGGCGAGCGCCCCGCCACCAGCTAGAAGTGATCCCAAGGCGGCGGAAACCGCAGCCAGAGCTGCTCCGGCTCCTCCCCGCTCAGCAGGCCACTGACCGACACGCCGATCAGGCGCGCGGGCACGGTCCCAGCGTCAGTGTTCTCCCGCAAAAGCTTTTCGGCGGCCGCGAGGATCCTGAGCGGATCGTGCGTCCGCGCTTCAAGGGTCCGGCTCCGCGTGATGGTTCTGAAGTCCGCGTAGCGAAGCTTCAGGGTGATCGTCCTTCCGGGACGCTCCGCCTTTTGCAGCCACTCGGCGACCTCCTCGACCAGCTCGCGAAGAATCGCCACGAGCTCGTCCAGCTCCAGCAGATCACGCTCAAAGGTCCGTTCGGCGCCGCAGCTCTTGGACTCGCGCTCGGGCTCGACCGGGCGCGAGTCCTCACCACGAGCCAAACCGTGCAAAAAACCGCCGAACGAGCCCAGCGCCGCCTCGAGCTCCACGGGACTCCGAACGCGTAGGTCCGCGGCGGTCCAGATTCCCATCGATTGAAGTTTTTTTTCAGTGACGGGTCCGACGCCCCAAAGCTTCCCGACCGGAAGCTTCGCGACGAACTCAAGAACCTTCTCGGGTGGCACGACCACCAGGCCATCGGGCTTGCGAAAATCGCTCGCGACCTTGGCCACGAACTTGTTCGGCGCGACGCCTGCCGAAGCGGTAAGGCCAGTTTCCCGGCGGATCCGCTCTTTGAGCTGGAGCGCGATTTTGCTCGCCAACGGCTCATGGAGTAGGTTTTCGGTGACGTCGAGATACGCCTCATCCAGCGACAACGGCTCGACCAGCGGGGTGACCGAAAGAAAGATCTCCCGGATCTGCCGGCTGACCTTCGAGTACTTCGCGAAATCCGGGCGCAAGAACACCGCATTCGGGCAAAGGCGCTTCGCCTTGGCCGCACTGATGGCCGAGCGGATTCCGAAACGGCGGGCCTCGTAGGAAGCCGCGGCGACCACGCCCCGACCCTCCGGATCGCCCCCCACGACGACCGGCTTCCCAATCAGCTCGGGACGGTCCCGCTGCTCGACGGAGGCGAAGAACGCGTCCATATCGATATGGATGATTTTCCTCATGAAACCTCGGCTCAAGCAGAATCGCGCGTGTCCCCCGGGACACATTCCGCAGCCCTTCAGTACCCCGTAAGATTAAGGAAGGGAATAAGAAGGACGTTTCGCGCATGAATTCCAGCCTGATCTACCGCATTCTTGTGCTTTCCGTGCTGCTGCCGCTTCTGGCATACGGCTGCTCCAACGCCGTGGTTTCGGTCTCAGAGCTCAACGGGCAGCCCGCGTCGCCGGTTGCTCCGGTGCCGACCGCTTCGCCGACGGAAACGCCCACCCCGCCACCCGTCACTCCCCAGACACGAAAGTCTTTCGTCCGACTGGGGACCGGTGGCGGAACCGCCTCTGGCGGCGGAATTTCCGCGCGTATTTCCATTTCCCCCGCCTCGGCACAAGGTAGCGCCCCTGGCTTGAAACTCCAACGCTACTCGATCAGGTGGCTCCCATGAAAAAAGCCCTCGTCGCTCTCGTCGCCTTGCTGACCACGACTGGCGTTGCCGTGAATCAGAACGCCCAGTACTTCATTCTCGACGGAAATCTCGCGAATTCCGATGGCACCGCTCCTCTCACGGAGGTTGTCGACCTCACGATCGGAATCTACTCTCCGGACGGCGCTTGCCTCCTGTACGAGGAATCGCAAGCCGGCATCGACCTCGCGGCGACCGACGGCGCGTTCAGCGTGAAAGTGGGCTCCGCCTTGGGCCACGCCAAACGAACCGCGAACGATCCCGGCAAGGCCATGGCACCGATCTTCGCCAACGCCGGAACGGCGATTCGCACGGCGGGAGCAAACTGCCCTGCAGGCTACACCCCTGCCACCGGCGATGGGCGCAAGTTGCGGCTGACCATCAGCTCCTTGGGCGTCACGGTCACTCTGACCCCGGACCAGGAGATTTCGAGCGTTCCTCAAGCCACCGTCGCGGAAACATTGCAGGGTCTCAATCCCAGCGACTTCATCCGCTCCTCGGGCAACGTCACCCAGGCCACGCTGGGCACGCTGACCGGGACCGCGGACGCCAGCACTCTCCATCACCACGACGCGCTGTACGCGAAGCTCACGGGGAGCTCCTCGATCATCCTTTCCAGCGGTTCGATGCTAGGACTTGGCACCCGCGCCACCGATCCCGCGGGCCTCACCGCCGCGGACGTCGGCAAGACCTGGTACGACTCGACCGCCAACGCGATCAAGTTCTGGAACGGCTCGAGCACTCAAACTCTCGGCATCGCCGGCGCAGGGCTGACTTCGCTGAATGGCCTTACGGGAACCAGCCAGACCTTTGCGACGGGCAGCTCGGGGACGGGCCCCAATTTCAGCAGCACCGGCACCACGCACACGCTGAATATTCCTCTCGCTTCGTCGAACGCGAGCGTCGCGGCCGGCCTGCTTTCCAACGCTGAGTACACGGCGCTGCTTGGCAAGGAGACCGCTATTTCAGCAGGAACGACGAGTCAGTACTACCGGGGCGACAAGACCTGGCAGGCGCTCAGTACCGCCTCGGTTCCCGAAAATACCAATCTCTATTTCACCGCCGCACGGGCAAAGGCCGCACTCTCTTCGCTCGCTCCGGTCAGCTACAACTTTACAACCGGCGAGATCGGCCTCGATACCGTCCCGGTCTCCAAGGGCGGGACAGGCCGCAGCACACTCGGCGCGTATCAAACTCTCGTCACCAATGGATTGGAGGCCGTCTCTCCGATCACCGCGAGCGGAGCAGGCCAGGTACTGATGCAAAGCAGCCTGACCAGCTTGCCGAGCTATGGCTACATCGGCGACTCGAATATCATGGCGCTCGCGATCTCGGATTCGAAGCTCGCGACCATCAGTACGGCCGGCAAAGTCTCAAACTCGGCGACGACCGCAACCAGCGCGAATACCGCTAGCGCCATAGTCGCACGCGACGGTAGCGGTGGCTTCAGCGCCGGAACCATCTCGGCAACGTTTTCGGGCGATGGTTCTGCCATGACCAGTCTTAATGCGACAAACCTCGGCAGCGGTACGATTCCGGCGGCGCGTATGCCAGCCCTCAGCGGAGATGTCACAACCACCGCCGGCACGACCGCGACCACGATCGCGACGGGGGCCGTGACGACGACCAAGCTCGCGACTGGCGCCGTGACAAGCGATCAGATCGGAGCCGGAGCCGTGACGCCCGCGAAACTGGCGAGTACCATCGGCGTCTGGGCCGCGACGGGCCCAACTGACGTCTTCCGTAGCGGGAAGGTGGGAATCGGGACGACCACGCCGACCGTGGCCCTGGAAGTCGTGGGGAACGTCAAAGCGACGGGTGTCGCTGCGGGGGATTTCGGCTACACGGCCCCGAAGACCCGCTATCTCAGAATGGCAGGAGGTGGCTGTACTGGAGAATATATCAAGCTTATGGATATCATGCCGTTTGAGTGCTACATCGACACCGCGCTCGGTTCTACCGTCTACTGGCCGGTTTCCCTGCCCCACGGCGCAACGATCACGGAATTCAGGGTCTACGGCGCTACCGCTACCTCCCTCAATGTTGCAACCTGTGCCCTAACTCGCGGACTCGACGAGACAGCATTTAACGGCGAAGAACTTGCCTCAGTCACAGTAAACACCTTCGGCGCGTTGTACCAGCCCTTTACCAGTACGACGATAACCAGCGGCCGCGGCACCATAAATAGCACTGATTACGCGTATGTCATCTACTGCGCCCGCACTGCTGGCGGTGACGGAATCACCATCGCCAACGTCCGCATTGGCTACACCGTCGGCTCTCCTGACTAAGACCCGGGGCTCGCACAGGCATGCAACTTGCGACGCTGGGCGGGGATGGAAGCCTCCGCCCGAATCAAGCGCTATATGACCTCTATTCCGTTCACAATCGCGCCCGAAGCGTCTATCGCCGAGGCGGTCGCCTTGATGCGGGTCCACGGCGTCCGCCACCTGCCGGTCGAAAGCCAGGACAAGGCGGTTGGAATCCTGAGCGACTGGGACATCCTGTCAGCCGCCTCCCTGCCCGATGTCCTGCGCGAGCCGGTTGCGAGCCGAATGACTCCCCATCCCTACTGCGTTACGGGAGATACGCCGGTCGAGATCGCGCTCCGCTTCATGACGGAGAACGGCCTGGGATGCACCCTCATCATCGACTCGGACGACAAGGTCGTTGGAATTTTCACTGAAAAAGACGCAATGCGGATGTTCGTTGAGCTGATTGCCGAGCCGGCTCCGCGCCTCCGCGTCGCCCGCCTGCAGTAGTGCATCAGCAGGTCGCTCACCTATTATGAGCGGTCCCCTGCTTGTGCACTCCGCTAGCGGCGGCGCCGTGACAAGCCGGCTTCGCGAAGATTTTCGGCACCCGCGTTCCGATCGCCAACAAGCCAATCGACATGAAGAGAATTCCCGTCAGCTTCGGCGCGCGACGCGCCAAGGGCTTCAGAACTCGAAGCACAATGACGGGAGCTACCGTGAGCGCCGGCACCGTCCCCGCCCAGAAGAGCGCGAGAAGCGCGGCGCCGGCCAAGGCGTCGCGCGTGGTGACGGCGGCGAGCACAAACGCGTGAAGCCAACCGCAGGGAAGAAGCGCCGAGAGAAAGCCTACCGCGCCTGCGCGGAGGAACGCCGCCTTCTCCCCTGCGAGCAGTCGCGGAATCATTCGGGCCGCACCCGGGGGAAGCGCCCAAAGATGTGCGCCCTTGCCCCGCCAGCTCTGAATGCCGAGCGCGATGAAAGCACCGCCGAGCGCGAGCGCGGCGAAAAGCTGAAAAAACGCGGGAACCCTTCCTCCTGCCTGCGCGGGAAAAAGAGTGTCACCCGCAAGTCCGGCGAGGAGGCCCAGAAGCGCATACGAGCCGAGCCTTCCGAGGTGGTAAGCGAGCACGGAGACGGGCCCGCGCGAGGCCGCCGTCACGAGCGGTCCGCACATCCCCACGCAGTGCGCGCTCCCGGCAAGACTCGCGACCAGCACCGCCCAGGGGATCAATCTATGCGACTCAGTAAAAAGGTCCGACAAGGCGGAGCTCCTCCTCTTGAGAAAATGGCGGAGCCGCTTCGGAGGGCGACCGCGCCTCGATCTTCATCCGGAGCGACGCCTGCCCGGACGACAGCCGCTCCTTCGGAAACCGAACGAAAAAGTCGACACGCCTCGCCTCCCCGGCCGGAACCGAGACTGGATTGAGCTGAGTCACCAGCTCGAAACCCGTCGCCACTGCGGCGGCGTCGGGAGCAAGAAGCACCTCAAGAGAAGCGGAGCTCTGATTGGAGAGATCGATCTTGAAGTGGTTGATGATCTGATCGGAAA
>JAMPXZ010000118.1 GCA_023700925.1 Oligoflexia bacterium
TCACCACGGAATCGCGATCGACGACGAATTGCTGGGTGTCCGGCTGTGTGGTGATCACGAGGGAGTTGGCGTTGGTGGTGCGGATGCCGGGCTCGGCCTTGAGGTCCGAGAGCCTCAGGTAGGCCTCGCGGTACCGGGGCAGCTCATCGATGGTGTTGATGATCGCCGTCACCGCCATCTGATCGAGGAAGACGTAGCTCGCGGGGAAGGTGTTGGTGAGGTTCGCGAACAGCTTCTCGATGGCGTTGCGCTCACTGGTGGGCCGCTGCACGAGGATATCGCTGGTCATGGCGATCAGGCGGGCGAAGCCGCGCCGGTTCCAGGTGCCATTCTTGTAAGGATCGAGCGTGGAGCCCGAGTCCTTGAGCAGCGGGAGCCCGTTCAGCTTGCGCTCGACGTTGTCATAGAAGCGGGTGATGGCATCCGTGACGTCGGCCGCGGCCGAGAGGAGCTGCAGGAACTCGTCCTCCTCCTCCTGATCGTGGCTGAGGTTCATCGTGATGTAGTGATCGGGGATGTTGCAGTTCTCGGGGTCGATCGGGGCTCCCAGCGTGCTCGGATAGGGCTTGCTGCCGGCCGGGTTCGGTCGCCCCCAGCCCTGGCAGACGCTGGCCCGGTCGAACGCATCCACGGCTCGGCTCGCGATCGCATCGAAGAACAGGATCTTCGAGAGCCGCTCACCGTTCAGGGGGGCGGCGCCCTGGCCGTGCTTGAGGTTTTTGATGCGAAGGACCTTGTCGATGCTCGTGCCCGGCTGGCGCCACGGGAACTTCGCGAGCGCGCACTCGGTCCAGTCGCGGGCGTCGGGATTGAGGCAGCGGCCTTCCTGGAGCGCGGTGACGAAGTGCGGGAGGCTCTCCAGGATCGCGATCTGGGCCGGATGAATGATTTCCAGGAAAATGAAGGGAATGGCTTCGTCCGGGTACAGGATTTCCTCATTGGACTTGCCGGGCGTGCCGTTGGAGCCCTTGAACTTGCGGATCACCGACAGCGCCTGCAGGGTTTCCGCGGGAGGGGCGGCGCCCATGCGTTGGGCCACGCGGATCAGCTTTTCGAGCTTCAGCGTCGAAAGCCGCTCGTCCTGGAACCAGGCCTGCACGAGACCCCGCTCGCCACGGCCGGTCGCCTTGTCATAGGAGCCTTTGAGCTTCTGAAGCGCGGCGCCGATCTCGAAGGCCTGTTTGGCCGAGAAATCCGTCACCGGGTTCAGCAGGAACTCGAACCAGGGTGCGCCGCCCTTGAAGTGGTCGAGCATCCCGACGACGCAGTCGGCGAGCTCCCGGGTGTTCCAGAAGTCCTTGCGGGTGAAATGCGGGCAGGTCATGTTCACCGTGTTGATGGCCAGCTCCGTCGCCGGTCCCATCGCGTCACGGATCTCCGGGTCGCGGATTTCCACGAAGGTCTCGAGCGCGCGGGTGATCTCCTCTGAGGTCATGCGCCAGTCGAGGCGGCGAAGGAAGGAGGCCATCACCGCGCCGGCAGCGCGAAGATCGGCGTAGCGGATCGGGGTTTCGCCGGAGAAAAGGCTCCGGTACGTTTCCCGCAGCCGCGGGCGTTCCGCGCGGAGGAAGGAGAGCCAGTCCTCCAGCTTCGCGCGATCGAGCGAGTTGCCGAAGCCCAGGAGGCGCTTGCCTTCGAAGATCTTCTGAAGCTGGGCTTCCTTATTGCCATCGAGTGCGATCACGTTGCGGGCCACGAGCATCCGGAGCTCGCCGTCGCTCAAGGTATCCTTCCGCGTGCCCTCGACTTGTGCCCAGACGCCATCGAGCTGTTGGGTGATGCAGTTGAAGGCGGCTTCCGACTGCTTTTCGGTGCCTTTGAGGATCAGCGCGGGATCGGGGCAGGTCGACCCGCCGGAGAACGCGTTCAGGACCGCCGGTCCCTTCGGCTTCTCGCCCCACCATTCCTTGATCCCGCACGAGCTGGAACCGAGGGCCAGGCAGGCCAGTGAGAGTAGCAACGGCAACTTCCGCAAACTTCCGCTTTTCACCATTGGTAACGTGCTCCCAACGAAACTGAATCCAACGACTTCCACGCGCCGAAGTAACCGCCGTCATCGCCGGCCAGGATCTCGGCCCGCCAGGCGATCAGGAGTTTCTGCGTGGCCTGAAAGCTCAGGCCCTGGCTGAGGCGCACTCCGCGCTGCCCCTCGGTGAGGTGGTGCTCCACCCGAAGCGACGGGCTGAGCTTCCATGGCGCGTTGATCTCGCCCCACACCAGGGCGCGCGCGTAGCGGGGGGTGACCACTCCGGTGGCGTCCGGCGCCAAGGCGGCCGCGGGAAGGAGCGAGTGGAGCCAGCCGAGCTCAAGATACGAAAGCGGCGCGGCCGACGCGGACAGCGTCGTGCGGTGTGAGCGCAGCTCGTGCACGAGCGAGAGATCCGGTTTGGCGAAGATTCCGCGCAGCTCCCAGCGAAAGCCCAGGAAGTTCTCCCTCGGGAAGCTCGGCACCGCGCTCACCATGACGTTGACGCCGGTCTCGCTGTTGACCTGGAGCTTGCCGCTCGTGGTGACCTGCGGGTCCGGGGCCGGGGCGCTCCAGAAAAGGCCGGTGAGACGGTGGAAAGTGGACTCGTGTCCCAGCGCGAACAGGTACTGGTTCTGAAGGACGATAGCCTTCATCGAGCCGGTATTGATCTGGTAGCGCATTGGAAAGAGCTCGCCGTTGTAGCTGTAGTAGAGCGGCGGCAGCTTGGCGAAGCGCGAGCCGCGGGTTTCCGCTTTATCCGAGAAGTCGAGCCTCGGACCGAAGGTTGGCAGGTAAACCGGCGAAAGCGCGACGGTGCTGAACAGGCCGGTGTCCGCAAGCGCGAGGTGAAGGCCGCCGCCGATCCAGCCGGAGATGCGCGGGTCCAGCGCGTTGGCTTGATTTTGCACCCAGTTGGTCCCGATGGCGCTGGTGTTGCGGAAGGGCTTCTCACGGGTGCCTTCGGTAAGCGGCTGAACGCGCCCGAACCAGAAGTGGCCATGCTCGCCGACCGCGCCGCGGAGGGCGGTGGAGTCGATATCGATGCTGACATCTCCCGACACGTTCGCGTCCCCTTCGAAAAACGAGAAGAGGTGAAATTCACCCTTCGGAGCGCGGGGACGGGAGTCGAGGTTCTCGTCGGAGGTGATCTCGCCGTCCAGGCTGACCTTGGGGCTGAAGGCCGCATCGGTCGCAAAATGTTGTCCGGTCAGGGAAACTTGCCCGTGATAAACCTCGGCGTATCCGCTGCTTGCGGCCAAAGTGCTTGAAATCAGGCTGAGCGCGCTCAGGGGGAGTAGCTGTAATCGGCTCATGGACCACGTCTTCATCGGGGAAGTTTTTACATTATCTGACCGAATTAATCAAGAATCAGCTTCGGCATAACTGGAGCTACTCCGTCACTCAGAAAAGAACAACGCTTATAAAGCCTTATGTAATTGTCAGCCTTAAATTACTTCAGTTGTTCTTCGAAAAATTGGATTAGATTTCCGTACTGTAAGGCGGAATTGGATCGTTTCGCCGCCCCATGGCCTTCATCGCCGAACAGGATCAGCGAGGATTTCACTCCACGAGCCACGAGGGACTCATGCATCTGAACCGCCTCTCCGGCGGGGACCCGGGGATCGCTGACCCCTTGGATGATGAGGAGTGGAGCCTTAACCCGATCAAGGTAGGTGGTGGGCGAGAGGGCCACCATGGCATCGCGATCCTTTTCGGGGTCACCGTACTCGGAGATCCTCAGGTGCCGGCGGTAAGGCGCCGTGTTCTGAATGAAGGTGATCAGATTGCTGATGCCGACGATCGAGGCGCCGGCCTCATAGCTTCCGGCGAAGCGGCTCATCGCCATGAGGGTGGCGTAGCCGCCGTAGCTTCCGCCCATCACGCCGACCTTCGGCGCGACGCCGTTTCGCGCGAATTCCTTCTTGGCGAAGAGCGCGCAGTCTTCGATATCGGTGATGACCTGAAGGCGCTTCGCGCCGTCATCCGCGGCGAGCCACGTCTTGCCGTAGCCGCTGCTGCCGCGGACGTTGGGTTCGACGAAGATGAATCCGGAGCCGGCAAGAATCTGGGCCACGGTCTTGTAGCCCGCCTCGCTCTGCCCCTCCGGACCGCCATGAAAGTGCACGACCACCGGGCAGGGGCGCTCGGCCACGCCCGCCTCGCATTTTTTCGGGACGGTGACGAAATAGGGAATCGGCGTTCCGTCTCTCGCGGGGAAGGCGTCGAGCCGCGCCTGGGGCAGGCTCCTGGTGTCGATCTCCGGAGTGTTGGGCGCGACCCAGCGGCTGAGCTTCGATCGGGACCAGTCGTAGACGAAGCTCGAGCGCGGGGCATCGGACCTCTCGACGCTGATGGTGGTGAAGCGGCCGTTGCGCGTGGTGCGTCCGAAGTGAACCTTCGCCGCATCCTTGAACTCCGGCGTCGCGATGGGCCGGAACGTCCGCGCATCGAGCGCGAAGAGCTTGAAGTACCCGCCCTCGTTGACCGTGTAGAGGATCCGGCGGCGGCTCGGGTCGATCTGGAATTCCGCGACGTCCCAGCGCAGCTCCGGCGTGATGGGCGTGAACTTTCCCGCCTTGTAGCGATAAAGGCGCTTGAAGTCACCGAACTTGGGCGTGAGGACGAGATACTCGCCCGGCAACGCCGAGAACTGCGCTTCGTATTCCTCCCGTTCGTTCTGTCCGAGGACGGGGGTTACCTTGCCCGTTTTTTCGTCGAGTTCCGAGAACTCCGCCGTAAGCGAGCCCGTCGCCTTTCCGAGCAGGAGGCGATGGTGCCCGCCGGATTTCCTGCCCCCTTCCGGCAGGCGGTCGGCGAACATCCAGTAGCCCGGCTCCGAGAACAGAAGCTTGCGCTCGTTCTGGCCGAGATCGTGGCGGTAGATCGCGAACGAGTCGCGCTTGATGTCGTTGGCGCGGTAGTACAGGTAGCGGGAGTCATCGGAAATGAACCCGAGCTCCGTCTGCACGCCCTTTCTGTGCAGGATCTCGCGGAGCGGCCCGCCCTCGACTGGCTGGACGTAGAGGCCGGGATCCTCCTCGCCCTTGCGATCGCGCGCGAGCACGAGGAAGCGTCCATCAGGACTCACTCCGCTCAGAGTCGTCGGGTCCTCGCCGCCGGTAAGCTGCGATGGAAAGCCCAGGGGCGCCTCGAGCTTCCAGACCTGGGCCACGCCGGTGATGGTCCAGCCAAAGTACAGTCTTTTGCCGTCGGGCGAGGGTTCGCCCGCGCCGGGAGAGCGCACGTCGAGCAGCGCCTCCACCCGCGAAGCGATGGCCGTTTTCACCGGCGGGGGCGCGAAGCGCGCGAGCACCTCGGCCGGCACGCTTTCGGCGCCGTAGCCTGAGTAGCCCTGTGGGGAGCCGACCCGATCCGCCGCGGGTCCGCCATGGGCGCAGGCCACGAGGCTGAGCGCTCCGAGCAGCCCGAACGCCGCGCGGGCGCGCCCTTCTCGCGGGTAGCAGTTGTGGCAATCCGAACATTGGATGCAAACCCAGCGCTTGCAGGTCTCGCATTGGTGTACAGCCGGCTCGCGTTTGCAGAAGTAGCAAAGCTGGTCCATGGGTCAGTTCCTCATTTCTTCTTCAGGAGATCCCGCCAGCTCTTGCCCTTTCGGGCCCTGGGATCGAGCTGGAACCTGCGGACGGCGCGGGTGTGGTCCTCGAAGGTTCGGGTGAACTCGTGGGTGCCGTCGTTCTGGGAGACGAAAAAAAGATAGTCGCTGGTCGCGGGATAGAGCGTCGCCTGGATCGCCTCCCGTCCCGGATTGGAGATCGGTCCCACCGGGAGAGCGGGAATCGAATAGGTGTTGTAGGGATTGCTGGCGAGCAGATCGGTTCGCTGGATGTTGCCCGAGTAGGTTTCCCAGATTCCGTAGATGGTGGTGGGGTCGCTCTGCAGGCGCATTCGTTTTTTGAGGCGGTTGTAAAAAACCGAGGCGATGAGAGGCCGTTCCTGGGGGGCCCCGGTTTCCTTTTCCACGATCGAGGCCAGGGTGATGAGCTGGTGCCGGGTCAGTCCGAGCTCGCGTGCCCGCGCCGCCTCCTTCCCGCCCCAGACCCCCTGAAAGCGCCGGACCATCTGCCGGATCATGTCTTCCGCCTGCATCGTCCGGTTGAAGAAGTAGGTGTCCGGAAAGAGATACCCCTCCAGCGTGGCCGGCCGCGGCGGCTCGAAACCGAGCGAGGCGATGAGCTTCGCGTCCCGGCAAAGCTCGAGGAACCTGGCCTTGCGGACGAGAGTCCGGGTTTCCAGGGTCGCTCCGATTTCGTACATGTTCTCGCCTTCGCGGATCGTGACCGGGTGGGAGACGCTGATGCCCGAGGTGATCGTGGCGAAAATCTCGAGCGGCGTCTGTGCCGGCGACACCTTGTATTCGCCGGCCTTGATGTTCTTCCATTGCCGGCTGAGGCGCCCTAGCCAGACAAAGCGGGCGGGATCCTTGATGGCCCCGTTGGAGAAAAGGATGCGTGAAATCTCCCGGGGACCCTGTCCTCGCTGGATCTCGATGATCGCCGAGTCGGAGCTTCCGCCCTTCAAGGGCTGAAACGCGAACAGCCCGAGGTTCACGGCCTCGAAGCCCACGAACAGCATCACTGCGAGGAAGACCCCTCCGATCAAAAGCCGACTTGCACGCATGGCCACTATTATAAGCGTAAGAACGGAAAGCTCACGTTGCGTTATGGAAAAAAACGGCAGGGGCCGTCAGGCGGCACGCTTTGACGCGCTTATGATATTTTTGCTTTACTCGTCTCTGGGAGTCTGGTACCGGTTTTTAAGGGCGATCATCTCGCTCGGAATCAATCCAACAAACTACCAGCTCCTAGGTTATTCGGCTGGGTTTCTCTATCCCACAAAATTGAATCAGGGGTCTTGAATGCATCTTCGGGAACTTAAGGAAAAGAAAATCGGTGATCTTGTCGACATGGGCAAAGAGCTCGGCATCGAGAATGCCGGGGGCATGCGCAAGCAGGACCTGATCTTCGCGGTCCTCCAGAAGAAAGCCGAAAAAGACGAGCATATCTACGCCGATGGCGTGCTCGAATGCCTGCCCGATGGCTTTGGCTTCCTTCGGGCGCCTGATTACAACTACCTTCCGGGTCCGGATGACGTCTATGTTTCCCCGTCACAGATCCGGCGTTTTGGCCTCCGTACCGGCGACACGGTCAGTGGATCGGTGCGCGCTCCGAAAGAAGGCGAGCGCTATTTCGCCCTCCTGAAGGTCGAGCAGGTCAACTTCCAGACGCCCGAGGTGAACTCCGAAAAGGTTCTCTTCGACAACCTGACGCCGCTTTATCCCAACAAGCGCGTGCAGCTCGAGTATCAGCCCAACAACTACAGCACCCGGATCATCGACATGATGGTGCCGCTCGGGAAGGGCCAGCGCTGCCTGATCGTCGCGCCCCCGCGCGCCGGCAAGACGGTGCTCATGCAGGATATCGCCAACGCCATCACGACCAATCATCCTGAGATCAAGCTCATCGTGCTGCTCATCGACGAGCGTCCCGAGGAAGTCACCGACATGCAGCGTTCGGTGAAGGGCGAGGTCGTCAGCTCCACCTTCGACGAGCAGGCTTCGCGCCACGTTCAGGTCGCGGAAATGGTCATCGAGAAGGCCAAGCGCCTTGTCGAGAACAAGTATGATGTGGTGATTTTGCTCGACTCGATCACCCGCCTGGCTCGCGCATACAATGCGGTCGTCCCCCCGTCCGGCAAGATCCTCTCGGGCGGCGTGGACTCCAACGCCCTTCACAAGCCGAAGCGCTTCTTCGGCGCTGCCCGTAACATCGAAGAAGGCGGCTCGCTGACGATCATCGCCACGGCGCTCGTCGAGACCGGCTCTCGCATGGATGAGGTCATCTTCGAGGAGTTCAAGGGAACGGGTAACTCGGAAATTCACCTGGACCGCAAGCTCATGGAGAAGCGCATCTTTCCCTGCCTGGACATTAATAAGTCCGCGACAAGAAAAGAAGAAATGCTTCTTCCGAAGGAAATCCTCAACCGGCTTTGGATCCTTCGCAAGGTGCTCCATCCGATGAACACGGTGGACGCCATGGAATTCCTGCTCGATAAAGTCGCCCATACGAAAAGCAATGAGGACTTCGTCAAGAGCATGAGTGGTTGACGGTGAGCTAACTCTTTGATAGTTCCCCACAAATACTTTTGAGGTTTTATTTATGAAACAAGGCATCCATCCGGTTTACACTGAGACCACCGTCACCTGCGCCTGCGGCAACGTCATGGAGACGCGCGCGACCAAAGAGAACATCAAGATCGAAATCTGCGCAAACTGCCACCCGTTTTTCACCGGCAAGCATAAGCTGATGGATACGGAAGGCCGTGTCGAGCGCTTCCTCAACAAGTACAAGAAGAAGTAAGCTGTCGGCCGGCTTTCGGCCTTTTTGCGTGGGCTTTATTTCCTGTATTCCACGCGACAGGTACTCTATGATCGTGGCCGGTACTTTATGAAAGCTCCGGCTCAATTCACCAGCATTGGCGGCCAAGCCGTGATCGAGGGCGTGATGATGCGCTCACCTCGCTTCATTGCCGTGGCCGTCCGCAAGCCGAATCAGCGGATCCTGATCCGCAACAAGCCGTTTCAAGGCATTGCCCACCGTTACCCGATCCTCAAGAAGCCGGTGCTTCGGGGCGTGGTGATGTTGCTCGAGTCGATGATCCAGGGCGTGGAGGCGCTGAGCTTCTCCGCCAACGTCGCGGCAGTCGAAGAGGAGCAGAGCGACGGCGAGGAACTCTCGACGTGGGCGATCGTGGTTTCGATCGGGACGGCCTTCGTCTTCGGGATGGGGCTCTTCGTGGCTCTTCCGCATTTCCTTACGGCGGTACTCGCCTCATCCTCGGATTCGGGAGTCACGGCCAATAGCCCGCTCTTTCATCTGGTCGATGGGCTTCTCAAGATGGCCATCCTTCTGGCCTACGTCTACCTGATCGCCCTGATGAAGGACATTCACCGTGTGTTCCAGTACCACGGGGCCGAGCACAAATCGATTTACGCCTTCGAGGCGGGCGAGGAGCTGACCGTCGAGAACGCGCGCAAGCATTCGCCGCTTCATCCGCGCTGCGGGACGAGCTTCCTGCTCTTCCTGGTGCTGATCAGTATCGTGGTTTTCAGCATCCTTTTTCCGTTTCTCGGGCTGACGAAGTTTTCGGAGCAGCCGTTCCTGAACCACGCCGGGATGGTTCTCGCGAAGATCGGCCTGATGTTCCCCGTCGCGGGCTTGTCCTACGAGTTCATCAAGCTGTGCGCCTGCCACATGGATAAGCCGTTTTTCCGCGCCATTATCTGGCCGGGGATGGTGCTGCAGAGGTTGACGACCCGTGACCCGTCGGACGATCAGCTCGAAGTTGCGCTGGCGTCGCTGCGCCAGGTGCTGCGGGCGGAGAAGGAGCTCGACAAGAAGGGCGCCGCGGAGTTCGAGGTCGACGGCTTGGCCGAGCTCGGGCTGGTCGCGGCTTCGGTGTCCGAGTTTCCGGAGTGAGCCTTCCTGGATTCTATGTTCGATAAGCTCGAAGACGTCGAAAAACGTTTCATGGAGATCGAGAGCCGTCTGGCCGATCCCGCGCTCGCCGAGCGTCCGACGGAGTTCCGTAAGCTCTCGCAGGAGCATGCGGGCCTTCAGGAGCTGGTGAGCGAGTTTCGCCGCTACCGGGCCATGGCCTCGGAGCTCAGATCCAACCGCGAGCTGCTTGAGGAGAAGGACCGTGAGATCGTCGACATGGCGCTCGAAGAGATCCGGCGCCTCGAGCCCGAGCTCGAGCAGTCCAAGCGCAACCTTCAGATACTCCTGCTGCCGCAGGACCCGAACGACGAGAAGAATGTGGTCTTCGAGATCCGCGCGGGTGCGGGCGGAGACGAGGCGGCGCTTTTCGTCGCGGAGCTCTTTCGGCTTTATCAACGCTTTGCCGAGCGGCAGGGTTGGCGCATGGAGGTTCTCTCGGCCAATCCCACGGGGCTCGGCGGTCTCAAGGAGATCATCGCCGGGATCCAGGGCAGTCGCGTCTACAGTCGTCTCAAATGGGAGGGCGGCGTTCACCGCGTGCAGCGCGTGCCCGCGACCGAGGCCCAAGGCCGTGTTCATACCTCGACCGTGACGGTTGCGGTGCTGCCCGAGGCCGAAGAGGTCGATGTGAACATCAATCCGGTGGATTTGCGGATCGATGTGTTTCGGTCGGGCGGCGCGGGGGGGCAGGGCGTCAATACGACCGACTCCGCCGTGCGCATTACCCATATTCCCTCTGGACTCGTCGTAGTCTGTCAGGACGAGCGCTCGCAGCACAAGAACAAGGACAAGGCCATGAAGATCCTGCGGTCCCGCCTGCTCGAGATCGAGCAGGAAAGGGCGGCCAAGACCCATTCGGACGCGCGACGGAGCATGGTCGGCACCGGCGATCGCAGTGAACGCATTCGTACCTACAACTTTCCCCAGGGCCGGCTTACCGATCATCGGATCGGGCTTACCCTCTATCAGCTTCCCGAGGTCATGGAAGGCAAGATTGACGAGATCATCAACGGCCTTCAGGCGCACTATCAGATGGAAGCGCTCAAGGCACAGGGGATGGGGCACTGAATGGCCAGCGGCCATGAGCTCCCCGGCAGCTTTCGGGAAGCGTTGGCGATCGCGCGGCGACTGCTTTCGGCGAGCCATGAGCTGGTGAGAAGGGACCTCGTCGACGCCGAGGCGGAGATCCTCGTCATGGAGGCCTACCGCAAGGTGGCGGGGCGCGCGCTCTCCCGTTCGGAGTTTTATCTGAGGACCGCCGATCGGTATCCGGAGGCGGCGGCAGCGATCCTGCTGACCTGGGCGGGTGCCCGCGCGGAGGGCAGGCTTCTTCAGCATCTGACCGGGGTACAGGTTTTTTTGAATCACGAATACGAGGTCGGTCCGGATGCTCTCGTGCCCCGACCGGAGACCGAGGTCCTGGTTACCGTGGCGACTGAGGAGCTGGGGGGGGGCCGAAGCACTCCCGTCCGGGGTCTTGAGATCGGTCTCGGCAGCGGCGCGATCGCCATCGAGCTGCTCTCGCGCTTTCCGGGGCTGCGGATCAGGGCTTCGGAGTTGTCAGAGGGCGCGGTTGCCCTTGCAGTACGGAATGCCGAAAAAATCCTCGGCTCCGGCTGGGCTACCCGTCTCGAGATTGTCCGGCCCGGTACTGCGCTCGAGGTGTTCGAGCCTTTCGCCCAGGGCCTCCAGCGGGGGCCGGCCGATTTTCTGATCAGTAATCCTCCCTACCTCGTTCGCGACGA
>JAMPXZ010000119.1 GCA_023700925.1 Oligoflexia bacterium
CACCGGCGCCTCGAAGAACACCCTTTGCATCATGATGGACTCGTTCCAGGTGCGGCGCCAGGTGCGCTCACAGAAGATCGAGGAGATCACCTTCACCCCTAGCGTTCCGGGCAAGTACCGTTTCTATTGCCCGGTCAACGGCATGGAGGGAACCCTGATCGTGAAAGAGCTCGCCACGCCGCTGAGCTCGTCCTGAGGGGCGGGATGCATGCTTTTTGATCTGATCGTCATAGGCTCGGGCCCCGCGGGCAAGAGCGCCGCGCTCGAGGCCGCGCGGGCGGGCCGCAAGGTCGCGCTGGTCGAGGAGCTGCCGGAGCTGGGCGGCGCGTGCGTCCATCGATCGACGATTCCCTCCAAGGCGTTTCGCGAGGCGGTGCGCGAGGCCGGTTTCGCGCTGGGGCGCGGACCGACGCGGATGCCGACGATGGCGCGCCTGCTGGATCGGCGCGATGGCGCGGTGAGCTCCGAAGCGCGGCTCGTGTCGGGTGAGCTCAAGGCCGCGGGCGTGGCCACTTTTCACGGGCGTGCCCGGTTCACGTCTCCCAACGACGTCGAGGTGGCTTCCGAAAAAGGCGTGACCATCCTGACCTCGTCGCTCCTGATCGTGGCGGTCGGAGCCTCGCCGCGCGCGCCGGCGCGGCTCAAGGTGGCTGGTCGCGGGATCTTCGACAGTGATTCGATCCTGAGCCTCCCGAAGGTCCCCAAGTCGCTCCTCGTCCTGGGCGGTGGGATCGTGGGCTGCGAGTACGCGAGCATGTTCGCGGCGCTCGGCACGCGCGTTACGCTCGTCGATCGCCGCCAGGAGATTCTCGCGGCCGTGGATCGCGAGATCGTGCGCCGGCTCACGGACCATCTGGAACGCCAGGGCGCTGAGATCGTCCTTGAGAGCGAGGCCGAAACCGTCACCCGGGCCGCCCGAGGTCAAGGCGTGCAGGTGCAGCTCTCGGGGCGGCGCAAGCTGCGCGTCGACGCGGTTCTCGTCGCGCAAGGGCGCCATGGCAACACCGAAGGACTAGGGCTCACCGCCGCGGGAGTCGAAACCGACGAACGCGGCCTGATCCCGGTCGATCGGCACTTCCGCACCAGTGTCGGCCATATCTTCGCGGCGGGTGACGTGGTGGGACCCCCGGCCTTCGCCTCGACCGGCATGGAAGAGGGCACGATCGCCGCGCGAAACGCGCTTCGGATTCCAGGGCCGGAGCTGCCTGCGCTGCTGCCTTATGTGATTTTCACGCTTCCCGAAATCTCGATGGTCGGAAGAACCGAGGAAGACCTTCGCGAGTCGGGCTCCGCCTACGTCGCGGGGCGCGCGGATTTTCGCGAGCTCGCGCGAGGGCGGCTGCGAGGTGGCTCGCTCGGGGGCGACGAAGGGCTGCTCAAGCTTCTCGTGGATCCCGAGAGCAGGCGTCTGCTCGGGGTGCATGCGTTCGGCGAAGGCGCGGCCGAGCTGATTCACCTCGGACAAGCCGTCATGTCGCTCGGAGCGGACATACATTATCTCGCGCAGGCGGTTTTTAACTACCCAACGCTCTCCGAAGCGTATAAAACCGCCGCATCCCGAGCGCTAGACGAACTCCAGGCCGGCCGCCCCAAGGCCCCGGCCTGATCCGGGACAATCACGAGCCCGGGAATGCCGTGAGCGCGGGAATGCCGCGAGCGTAAATTTCCACGAAAAGAGCCTATGCAAGATCCAAAACTCATCCGCAACATCTGCATCATCGCGCACGTCGACCATGGCAAGACGACGCTCGTGGACTTCCTGCTCAAGCAGGCCGGCACCTTCAAGCAGCACCAGACCGTCGCCGACCGGGTGATGGACTCGATGGATCTCGAGCGCGAGCGCGGGATCACCATCCTGGCCAAGAACACCTCGGTGCGCGTCGGCGAGACCAAGGTCAATATCGTGGATACGCCGGGCCACGCCGATTTCGGCGGCGAGGTCGAGCGGATCATGGGGATGGTGGACGGGGCGCTGCTGCTCGTGGACGCCGCCGAAGGGCCGCTTCCGCAGACCCGCTTCGTGCTTCGCAAGGCGCTACTGCAGGGGCATAAGGTAATCCTGGTGATCAATAAGGTGGATCGCCCGGATGCCCGGATCGAAGAGGTGGTGAACGCCGCGTTCGACCTGTTCGTCGAGCTCGGGGCGAGCGACGAGCAGGCGGACTTCCCGATCATCTACGCCTGCGCGCGCGCCGGCTGGTGCACCAAGGACGTCAGCCAGGTGCCGCAGCTCATCTCAGGCGAAAAGAGCGGAAATCTCCAGCCCCTTTTCGAGGAGATCCTGAAGGTGATCCCTGCGCCCAAGGTCGCGGAAGGCGCCGAATTTCAGATGCTCGTATCCAACCTCTCGTACTCCGATTACGTGGGTCGGCTCTCGATCGGCCGGGTTCTCTCGGGTACCGTCAAAAAGAACCAGCGGATCATCCGGCGCGGAGTGGACGCGGCCGGCAACGGGATCAACGAGAACTTCACCGTAGCGCAGCTTTACACCTTCGAAGGCCTCAAGCAGCAGGAGGTGGGCGATCTTTCGGCGGGTGACATCGGCGTGATCGCGGGGACCGAGCTCGCGGAGATCGGTGACACCTTCGTTGGCAACGAGAATCTTCAGCCGCTGCCCCGGATCCAGGTCGAAAAACCCACCCTGGCCATGGTCTTCTCGGTCAATACTTCACCGCTCTCGGGCCGCGACGGCGAGGCGATCCAGTCGCGCAAGCTTCGTGACCGGCTGCTTCGCGAGGTGCGCCAGAACGTGGCGCTCCGGCTCGAGGAGACGACGTTCAACGACCAGTTCCGCGTTCTCGGTCGCGGCGAGCTGCAGCTTGCGATCCTGATCGAGCAGATGCGCCGCGAGGGCTTTGAGTTCATGGTGGGCAAGCCCACGGTTCTTTACAAAACCGGCGCCAACGGGGAACGCGAGGAGCCCATGGAGCGCGCCGTCCTGGACCTGCCCCAGACCGCGGGCGGGGACGTAACCCAGATGTTCCAGGCGCGAAAGGGGATCCTCACGCGCTACGAGGGCGGCTCGGCCCACGGCTCGGGCCGCGTGCGGATGGAGTTTGACATCCCGACGCGCGGGCTGCTCGGCACGCGCTCGCGCTTTCTGACGCTGACCCGGGGCGAAGGGCTCTTCAGTACGCAGTTTTTGGGCTATGGCCCGCATAAAGGCGATATTCCGCACAGGACGAGCGGTTCGCTCGTCTCGGATCGCACGGGCGACACGGTGGAGTACGGGCTCCTTGGCCTTGAGGATCGCGGGATCCTCTTTGTCGGTCCCGGCGTCGCCGTCTACGAAGGGATGATCATTGGCGAGCACAACAAGGAGAACGACCTGAACGTCAATCCTTGCCGCGAGAAGAAGCTCACGAACATCCGTGCCGCTCACGCCGAGTTCCTCGTCACTCTGGCCGGGATTCGCAGGTTGACCCTTGAGCAGTCGCTGGAGTGGATCGACGAAGACGAGTGGATCGAAGTCACCCCCAAATCCACCCGTCTCCGGAAGAAAGTTCTTCAGCAGAATCTGCGCAGTGTGAAGCGCGAGGACCGCATTCAGTAGCGGGGAGGCCGCGGATGATGCCCGTGGCCGCCGAAGCAAGGACCCTGATAGGTGTAGACCTTGTCGCTATCCGTCCGGTGGCCGTCGAAGCCGCCCAGGCGGTCCTGCGTGGCTGAGTCGAGCAGGGTGATCGCGATGTCTCGGGTCGTGTAAACGTAGTGGTATTCGACTTCCTGTGTGCCGGAGTGTGCCACTGACTCCCATCGGCATTCCTCGTGGCGGCCGTCGCCCTGCTGATCCTTGACCATGCGGCAGACATACTCCCTTTCGTAGAAGGTGCAGCTTTCGTAGCCTCGTTCGTCTGAGGATCGGGTGATGTTCCCGACCGTTTCGGCCTTGAGGTCAAAAGGCTGGCCGCTTTCGGCGGAAAGGAGCGCAAAGGTACCGTTGAAATCGGGGAGGTAATGGCCTTCAGCGACTCCGAAGACGATTTCCTCGCTTCGGAACCTCTTGACCTTCACTTTCAGGATGAATTCTTTCTGGCTTCGGAAGTCGACCTTGGCCTCGTAGCTCCCGGCCTTGATGGTTTCGATCTTGTCGGACGCCTCGCCGCCAAAGGGATCGGGTACCTTGACCTTGATGGGAAGATCGCGCTCGAGGCGCAGCCCCCCTTCGATTTTCTTGCAGCTCATTCCGCCGATTGCCAAGACAGCTGAAAGCCCCGCTACCGCAAAAATCCTGTTTTTCATTTCCCTTCCCCCGATTCTGAAGACGCGTGACAGCAAGACCCATGCCCGCGGGAGTGAAAGGGCCTCTTTTGGAAAAAACTTCAAAATGGCTGGAAATCCTGCGCGAAGTGGCCCTTGGGCGCGTGGCTGGCGCGGGGTCACGCCGAACTGGTGTCAAGTTGGGGCGGCAAGGCAGAGGTCATTTGTTCCCGGCGCTCAGACGCGGGCAACAGCCGCTCCCGCAGGCGAAGGAACGGCACTTCGATCGTCTTGCCGAGCAGAATTCCCGCTCCCAGCGCCCCTGCCAGGAACGCGAGGGCTCCTGCCGAAGGAGAAAGCGCCAGTGAAGAGACGAGATGCTTCACGAGAAGGTGCCACACATAGATCGAGTAAGAGTGAAAGCCGATGAGCGCGAGCGCCCGGGCCGGCCTGGAGCTCACCCAAAGGCTCGTCCGCGGCGTGCCGAGCGCGCCGAGGAGCAGGCAACCCGCGCCGAGGTAGAGCAGCGTGAGTCCGAAGGTGTAGACGTGCCAGCCGCCAAAGCCCTTGAGAAAGCAGGGCGCCATCAGGAGTAGCCCGCCCAGCAGCAGCGGAACTCTCCAGCGCTTCGTGAAGGCCTCAAAACGTTCGCGTTCGAACGCGGCAACGCTCGCCAAAGTGACACCGAAGAGCAGCCCATCCATCCGAAGGTGGGCGGGCATGTAGTGGCTCTTGATGTCAAAAGGGACGAAAGCGTGGGTCAGCGCGCGGGCCCCGAAAATCGCCCCACAAAGGAGGAGTACGGCCTTCGGCACAAGCCGCGCCCAGCGAAGCGAAGGGTCCCGCCAGGCGAGGAGAGCCAGGGTCGCCGTGAGGAGCAGGTAGAACTGCTCTTCGATCGCCAGAGACCAGGTATGGCTCCAGAGGTGAGGCAGGTAGTTTTGAACGAAGAGCGCCTCGGCCCAGAGCTGTGAAGAAGGGGCCTTCTCGCCGAGCCACCCGAGCGCGGGGATGGACGCGAGGAGCATGAGGTAGAAAGCCGGGTAGATCTTCATTCCGCGCCGGCCGAGGAAGCGCCACGGCCGAAAGCTGCCCGTCGCGAGCAGCTCCTTGAAGATCAACCCGGAGACGAGAAATCCGCTCAGGACGAAGAACAGATCCACGCCCACCCAGCCTCCCGAAGAGATGGCGAGCAATAGGCGCCCGCCCCAGGTGGAGGGGTCCATTTCAGTACGATCGAGATGATGGAAGAGAACCAGGAGAATGGAGATCCCCCGGAGCAGGTCGATCTGCCGGATCCGCTGGGGCATGGGCCCTCTCAGCAGTCGCGGGGCAGAACGTTCTGAGCTTCAGGCCCTTTAACGCCTTCGTAGACGTCGAACTCGACTTCCTGACCCTCGTTCAGCGTCTTGAAGCCTTCAGAGCGGATCGCGGTGTAGTGGACGAAGATCTCGCCACCGTCCGTCTTTTCGATGAAACCGAAGCCCTTCGAGTTATTGAACCATTTTACTTTGCCGTAAGCCATGGGGGGCGGTCTTCCTCCGTGAAAGTGCCGTGAACCTACCTAGGCACTATTCTGGACAAGAAACGGCGAGATGTCAAAGTCAGTGGAGTAGAGTAGTCGGGAAAGCGGGTTGGAGCCGTGGAGGTTGGCCCCATGCCCAGAGAGCCGTTAGAGGTCTTCGCCGGAGCTGAAGTCGAAGATCAGCTCGCCGGGGCCGGCGTAACCCAGGACTCTTCGGATTTCGCGGAGCTGGACGACCCGGCTTTTTTCGAGCAGCTCGGCTTCGCCGTGGAGGCGTGCGATCTGCTCCTGCAAGCCGGCGACTTCCTTTTGCTTGGCGGTGAGCAGGCTGTTCAGGCGGATGGCCTGAACGATTCCGGGAGAGGCGATCAGACCTGAAAGAAACAGGGCCCAGAGGGAAAACAGGGCCACCCAGAGCTTGAGCGGCGCCGGAGCCCGGACGAGAGACGTGAGGATCGGTGAAAACCACGGTCTCAGCCGGGCGCCGGCACTCGCTTTCAAATTACTTCCCCTTCAGGTTGCGGAAGGCCGCCTTGCCGACGAAGCGGGCGCGGTCTCCCAGCTCCTCTTCGATGCGAAGGAGCTGATTGTACTTGGCGATGCGGTCGGTGCGGGAGGCGGAGCCGGTCTTGATCTGACCGCAGTCCGTCGCCACCGCGAGCTCGGAGATGAAGGTGTCCTCGCTCTCGCCGCTGCGGTGAGAGGTGATCGAGGAGTAGCCTGCCTGGGCCGCCATCTTCATGGTTTCGAGCGTCTCCGTGACCGTTCCGATCTGGTTGAGCTTGATCAGGATCGCGTTGGCCGTTTTCGCCTCGATTCCCTTCTTGAGGTAGGCGGGATTCGTCACGAAAAGGTCGTCGCCGACGAGCTGGCAGCGGGGACCGATCACGCGCGTCGCTTCCGCCCAGCCTTCCCAGTCATGCTCCGACAAACCGTCTTCTATGGAAATGATAGGATAGGTGTCCACCCATTGGCTATAGAGAGCCACCATTTCCTTCGCGGAGCGCTTCTTGCCCTCGAAGTTGTACTGGCGGTTCTCGTCGCAGAACTCGCTCGCGGCGCAGTCGAGTGCCAAATAGATGTCGCTGCCGGGCTTGTAGCCGGCGTCGGTGATGGCCTGCATGATGGCGGTGATCGCCTGCTCGTGCGGGCGGTCGCCTTCGAACACCGGCGCAAAGCCGCCTTCGTCGCCTACGCCCGTCGACAGACCCTTGTCGTGAAGGATCTTCTTGAGGCGGTGGAAGACCTCGGCGCCCGCGCGCAGCGCTTCGGAGAATTTCGGGAAGCCGGCCGGCACGATCATGAACTCCTGGATCGCCAGGCCGTTATCGGCGTGCTTGCCGCCGTTGAGGATGTTCATCAGCGGGACGGGCAGGGTGGTGCCACTGGAGCCAAAAAGGCTCGCGAGCATCCGGTAAGAGGGGATGCCTTGGGCCTGGGCCTGGGCCCGGGCAAAGGCCATGCTGACGGGAAGGATGGCGTTGGCACCGAGGTTTTTCTTGAACGGCGTGCCGTCCAGATCGCGGAGGGCGTCGTCGAGCAGGGCCTGGTTGGCGAAATCGCGGCCGACGATGGCCGGGGCGATCTTCTCGCGGACATGGCTGACCGCCTTGAGGACGCCTTTGCCCACGTAGCGTTTCTTGTCGCCGTCCCGGAGTTCCAGGGCTTCGCCCTCGCCCGTGGAGGCGCCTGAGGGCACGATCGCGCGGGCCGTGGTCAGCTCGCCCGGGTGACGCGGATCGTCCACCGAAAGTTCTACCTCGACGGTCGGAAAGCCTCGGGAGTCCAATACTTCGCGTGCATGAACTTTTCTGATTTTCATAGGGAATGAGCCTCGTGTTGTTAGCGGGTCAAAATTCAAAACATCACTTTTTCATAGCCGCTAGCCGGTGGCAAGTCGGGAATCCAAGCCGAAAAAGGGTTCCCGTGGACATCCTGGAGCTTTTCCGGTAGGCATTTCTTAAAGCTGCACGGCTCTTGATTTGATTGTGTTTTACGTATGTTGCGACGCTGCGTGAGGGTTGTAACGCTTGCGGGCGAGCGCGAGAGAACGATAGAACAGCAACAAAACGGTACAGAAAGCAAGAAACTGACATGACCACCCTGCCACCTGCGACCCAGCATCAGATGAACCAGCCGATCCTGGGAGTCCCCAAGGAGACCCGCGAGGGCGAAACCCGCGTCGCGATGACTCCGGATTCCATCAAGAAACTGGCCAAAAAAGGCTTCAAGTTCCGCGTCGAGCGCGGAGCGGGCGTTGCCGCGGGCTTCCCTGACAGCGACTTCGCGATCGAGGGCGTCGAGCTCGTCGAGGCCGCCGCGGCGCTCGCGAGCGACGTCGTCATCAAGATCAACCGCCCGACGAGCGATGAGCTCGCGCGGATGAAGCGGGGCAGCCTCTTGATCTGCATGGTCGAGCCTTTCGCGCGCGACGGCCTGATGGAGAAGCTCGCCGAGGCCGGGATCAACGCGATGGGGATGGAGCTGATCCCCCGTACCTCGCGCGCTCAGTCAATGGACGTGCTCTCGTCGCAGGCCAACATCGCCGGCTATCGCGCCGTGCTTGAGGCCGCGGCGCGCTACCCGAGGTTCTTCCCCATGATGATGACCTCGGCGGGCTCGGCCAAACCGGCGCGCCTCATCGTGCTTGGGGCCGGCGTCGCCGGTCTTCAGGCGATCGGGACGGCCCGGCGCCTCGGGTGCCAGGTCGAGGCTTATGACGTCCGGGCCGAGGTGAAGGAGCAGATCCTGAGCTTGGGCGCCAAGTTCATCGAGCTGGATGTGGGCGAGGAGGGGACGGGCGCCGGCGGTTACGCTAAGGAGCTCTCCGAGGAAGCCAAACGCCGCCAGCAGCAGGCGCTCACCGAGAAGCTCAAGAAGGCCGACATCATCATCACGACCGCCAACATTCCGGGCCGCAAGGCTCCGGTCCTCATTACCGAGGAAGCGGTCCGCGGCATGCGCGCGGGCAGCGTGATCGTCGATATGGCGGCGGCGACGGGGGGCAACTGCCCGCTCACTGAGGCCGGCAAAACGGTCGTCAAGCACGGCGTGACGCTCATCGGGATCACGCAGTTCCCGACGCTGATGCCGTCGGATTCCAGCTCGTTCTACGGGCGCAACGTCTTCAATCTGCTGGGCCTGATGCTCGACGACAAGAACCCGTCGACGCTCACCCTCAAGCTCGAGGACGATATCATCGCGGCCTCCCTGGTGACGCTCCAGGGCCAGGTCCGCTTCAAACAGTAACGCTGCGACGGGGGAAGCCTTATGTCACCAGCCATGGTCGGACTTTACGTTTTCGTTCTATCCTGCTTCGTGGGCTATCACGTCATCTGGGGAGTGACGCCCGCGCTTCACACCCCGCTCATGGCGGTTACCAACGCCATCAGCGCCATCGTGGTGGTCGGCGCGATCCTGGTCGCCGGCTCCGAGGCCGCGACGGGTGGGAACAGGATGGTTGAGATCCTGGGCTTCTTCGCTGTCTTCCTCGCCGCGATCAATATCTTCGGCGGCTTCGTGGTCACCGACCGCATTCTCGCGATGTTCAAGAAGAAGAAATGAGGATGGACATGCAAAACCTTCTGTTCGGCTCGAACTTTTTTGCCGCGATGTACCTCGTGGCGACCGTCCTTTTCATCTTCGGCCTCAAGGGGCTCAGCTCCCCGAAGACCGCTCTCCGGGGCAACGCCTTCTCGATGATGGGCATGGCCATCGCGGTCGGGGTGACGCTGCTCAATCCCGAGGTCCGGAGCTACACCTGGATCGTCGCGGGCCTCGCGGCCGGCGCCGTGGTCGGCGTTACCGTCGCGTTGAAGATTCAGATGACCGCGATGCCGCAGCTCGTGGCCGCGCTTCACAGTTTCGTCGGCCTCTCGGCCGTTCTCGTGGCGGCCGGTACGTATTACACCCACGGCGCCGCGGGTGGTGAAGCTGACGCCGTTCTCATGACGGAGATCGCGGCCGGCAGCTTCATCGGCGCTCTGACCTTCACGGGTTCCCTGATCGCCTTCGCCAAGCTCCAGGAGCTCATGGGCTCGGCTCCGCTCGTTTTCCGCGGACAGCACTGGCTCAATCTGGCGCTCGGCCTCGCGATGCTCGCCTTCGGCGGTCACTTCATCGCGACCCACAGCATGGTCTCGTTCTGGATCATGACCGGGATCGCGTTCCTGCTCGGCTTTCTGCTGGTGCTGCCGATCGGCGGCGCGGACATGCCGGTCGTTGTTTCGATGCTCAACTCGTATTCGGGCTGGGCGGCCGCGGCGACGGGTTTCACCCTGAGCAACAACCTCCTGATCACGACGGGCGCGCTCGTCGGCTCGAGCGGTGCGATCCTCTCTTACATCATGTGCAAGGCGATGAACCGCTCGTTCATCAGCGTGATCCTGGGCGGCTTCGGCGTCGAGGCTTCGGCCGCGGCGGCCGCGGGTCCCGGCAAGGCGATCAAATCGGCCTCGGCCGAGGACGTCGCGTTCATGCTCGGCAACTCGAGCAAGGTCATTATCGTGCCCGGGTACGGCATGGCCGTCGCACAGGCGCAGCACGCGATCAAGGAAGTTTTCGAGATCCTTCACGAGAAGGGCGTCGAGTGCAAGTTCGCGATCCATCCGGTCGCCGGACGCATGCCGGGCCATATGAACGTGCTGCTCGCGGAATCCGACATTCCCTATGACGTCGTCTTCGAGATGGACGAGATCAACGGCGACTTCAGCTCCACCGACGTCGTGCTCGTCATCGGCGCGAACGACGTGGTCAATCCGGCCGCGAAGACCGACAAGACGAGCCCGCTCTACGGCATGCCGATCCTGGACTGCTACAAGGCCAAGCAGATTTTCGTGTCGAAGCGCTCGATGAAACCCGGCTACGCCGGCGTCGACAACGCGCTCTTCTACTACGACAACTGCACGCTCGTCTTCGGCGACGCCAAGGTCACTTGCGAGAAGCTCGCCGGCGCGCTGCGCGAGGAGTGAGAAGCGGTCGCCGTCGAGGGTCCCGGCATCGCGTATCAGGCCTTCGCGTGAGGCTGGTTGTGCGCGAGGCGTTGCCCGTGGCGGGATGATTTCTAGTTGAAAGTCGACTGCTAGCTCAGTTCACGCTTGGCGTGTGGAGCTCGGCCCCGCGCGCTGTTCGACCAGTAGCGCTCCGTCTTCCGAGATCTCCAGAACCCGGTATCCTCGCGCAAGGTACTTTCTCACCGGAACGCCCGCACCTTCCCAAAGGTTCGTGCAGACGTATCTCGCGACGCCCGCGAAGTCGCGCCCGAACGTCACGATCCGCGTGAAAACCAGTTCGTCCCAGAAGCCCCGCTGGGCGCTTTCCGGATGGCCTTTTTCGCGCGGCAGGCTCCCTCTTCTACGCGGCAGCGCGTGGCCTATGCGAGGAAGCCCGTGGCCCTTTCGCGCGCCCGTGACCAGCATCGCGATCCCGCCTGAGAGCTCGCGGATAAACCCTTGCCACGCG
>JAMPXZ010000120.1 GCA_023700925.1 Oligoflexia bacterium
AAATCGCTACGTAACGAGCCTTAGTCTTCACGAAAATGGTGCTGTAAGGAAGGCGACCCTGGCTCGCGATGCGACTTTCGTCTCAAAAGACGGGCGCCAAGTCGTCGTCAAAAAGTATTCTGACGTAAGCTTTGATCCCGATGGAAACTTCCTGAAGGAGACCCCCGCGAATTGTATTTAGAGGGCGCGTCTTCGTCGCAAGCGAAGGGAGAAACTGTCAACACCCCTACTTGGGGAGGTACCGGGGCTACTTAGAATAGGCTCCCTGCGTCATCGGGGGCGCTCCTCGTCAGCGGATCCTATGCTCCAGCCCATAAAGAAAGTATTAACCTGGGCAACCTGGGCTGGAGCAACGTCCCCCACGACCGCGTATCTCGGACCTCGCCGAGCATCGCGAACTGGAGCTTCCATTCCTTTCAATTGAAGGCCATCAAGACGGTGGTCTTCGGTACGCCCATGCGGTCGGTGATCTCCCTCCAGGTCAGTCCCGCCTCTCTCAGGGTCAACAGCTCCAAGGAAATCGATCTTCTTCCTGGTCCATCTTTCGGTGAAAATCAGCCGCACCGTGGGCGGTACGAGTTCGTTTGTAGCGGCACAGCCCCACCATCTCCTTTTCACCTTCCCAAGTAAGCCGTGTCGGAAATGAGAAAACAGTATTCACCCGTCGACGGATGGTTTATCTATTGCGGCTATGGCAAAAAAAAGTTCCCTCACCCAAGATCAAGTGAATACCCTGTTTGAGGCCGCCGCGCGCGCGACGTTCGAAGCCTTCGGTTTCAACCCGACCGCGATCCTCAGCTTTGAGATGTCGCCCGCAAGCGACCTATACATCAGCCCCAAGCTTCCCGGAGCGAAGGACTGGTATTACCTCAAGGCTCCCGCCGGCGAAGAGGCCCTGATCTTCAATCCAAAGACCCGCGAAGTCCTGCTTGTGGAAAGCGAGGACACCTGGTCCGAGAAAACCCAGAAAAGCTATTCCAAGATCAAGGCCGCGGACAAGAAAGCCTGGAAAGAGCTGACGGGCGCCGATCTGGTGACGAAAGCGACGAAGGCGACCAAAGCCAAACCCGCGAAAAAGTCGCCCAAGAAGAAGCGCGCTTCGAAGCGTTGAGCGCGGGGCCCTGACGCGGCTGCCCCGTTATTGCCGCAGGTATTCAATCCGCTCCGGAGTGACCGTCTCAGCGTCGGCATAGCCCATGATGACGAGCTTGTCGGGAGTGGATTCGTTTATTTCGATGACAAGATAGTGATAGAGCCCGGTAGCGATGAAGCTGTCCCTGGGGGCCCGTTCACGGCTGAAGGCCTCCGGGTTCAGGTGGACCCACGGGATCCGACCCTTCTCGGGATTCGCGCCTAGAGCGATCCGCAGAGTGTCCTTGATCCTCTTCTGCACCTTGAACTCAAGAGCGCCGTCAAACGTCACCGCCGCTGCGCCGGGAACCGCGCCACTGAAGCAGAGCACGCAGGTTCCAGCCGCCGCCGAGGAGAACCGGAGGCGCTTGCCGTCAACCTGAAACTCCTCGAACCGCTGACTGAAGTCCACGAGGTCCACCAGAAGCGACCCGTCCGTGATGGCGGCGCTGCGGTGAGAGGCCCAGCGGTAAAGAGAGACCTCATGAAGAGCGCTTTCGCCCTCGGCATCCAGCCGGACATAGCCGTCGAGCGGCGCGGGCAAAGCCCGCCCCATCGCAAACGCATTGGCCGAAGCCAGGATCGCCATTACCACCAGATAGACTAAACGCATTACTTCTCCTCGCAATAAAGCTCTTCGTTCCATTGGATCCGCTGATCATCGATCGCAACTAAAGAGGCGGGAAGATAGCCTTCCTCCGTCGGTCTGCCGTCGCGATAGACCTCAAGCAGGAAATCCTTGCCCTTGAATACATCCGAGCTGCCGGGGCTCTGGGGATCAGCCACCAGATGCTTCACTGAATAGCGCCGTACGGGACGCTTGCCCCCCGGGTCCACCACATAAAGCACGGCCGTCCCTCGCCCGCCCTGTTTCGTGCTCACCGATACCTCATAGCCTTCGTCTCCGCCTCCCGGCATCCGGGCGCAATCGAGCCTGATTCTGGCGGTATCGGCGATAGCGAGGGAAGACAGACAGACACCGAAAAGGACAATAGTCAGACGCATCAGTGGGCTCCTGCCACACCTCATAGCATCAGCTGATGCAATGCGTCAAGCCTGTAGCAGGAGATCGCTCAACGCCTTCACATCCGGAGGAAGCCGCCGGTAATTGAGATTCACGAGGAAGATCTTTCCAGATCGGATAGCCGGCAAGGCAGCGACATGTCCTCGAAACTTCGGTGGAAGCGAATGGCGCGGCACGACCGCGATCCCGGCCCCCGCCTCGACCAGCCGGGAAATAGCGGAGATCGAGAGATACTCGATTCTGATGAAAGCCTCGGGCTCCTTGCGGGTCAAGCGCCTGAGGAACTCCCCTTCGCCCGGGTAGATCCAGCGTTGCCGGTGCAGTTCGGAAGACGGAACCGGTTTCTTGCTGATCAGGACAAATTCCTCGTCCATGACAAAGCGGGAGGTCAGCGTTTCCGTATCCACCATTCGATCGATCAGCGCCATCTCGATCTCGCCCTGCTGGAGACGGGTGAGCAGCCCCTCACGCGAGTCGGCGATCAAACGCAGGTTAAAAGGCAGCCGGGAAATCTGCCCTTCAAGCCTGGGAAGCACCCAGCTATCAAGGATTCCCGGCAAAGCGCCGATCGAGAGCGTCGCCCGGCCTGCGCGAAAGGAGCTTCCGACCCAGGAATCGAAACGCCGGGCCTCCTCATAGAGACGCCTGCCTTCCTCGGTCAGAAGAACACGGCGCGGGGAGCGGACCAGCAGCTGAACGCCGAGGGATTCCTCCAGCAAACGGATCTGACGACTCACCGCGGACTGGGCGACGCGGAGCTGCCGCGCGGCGACGGTAAAACTGCCGGACTTCGCCGTCTCAAGAAAGGCCTTCAGATACCGGTAGTCCATCGCGGGGTCCCTCCATGATCTAATCAGGATATCATTACTGGCGATTTAATCTAGTTATGATATCGCTCGAATATTGTTAGACCGCACGGCGAGAGGAAAACCCCATGAAGAGATCAGTCATTCCCACCCTATTCACGCTCTTGCTTCTTGCCACGCCGGAGGCCTACAGCGCGGTTCGCGCCTCAGACCCCTGCTATCCGGAAGCCACGGAGTTCACGCGCGCGCTCCTGCGGACGGTTCCGGGGCGAGTCAAAAGGCTCATCGAGTTCCGCTTCGAGGGCCTGGACTCCTACGTCCACTACACCGCCTCCATCAAGGCGGATGGCGAGCCGGTGACGTATGCGATCGAGTTCTTCAACGACATGACTGCCGAGTGCCTGCCGTCACGGATCGTACTGCAAGAGAGCGAAAGCTGAAGGGCTACCAGCTCATCGTTGAGCCAATGCGTTCGGAGGGTCCGCGGTTGATCGGCAGAGCGAAGCCGACTCCGATCTGGGCGACCCATTCCGAAAGCTCCTCGGGGCGCACCGCGAGCCGCGTGGTGACTCCGACGCTTTCGCGCTCGTCCCAGCTGAAGCTGCGGTACGCGAGGCGAGGTTCCAGAGTGAAGCCGCGCCCGAGGGGCAGGTTGTAATCGAGAGATAGCTCGACACCGCTTCCGCTGCCGTACTCAACGGGGCTTTCTCCCGTCTCCTCCTGGCTCATCGAAGGACCGACATAAACGATGAGATCGAGCCCGAAATCGCGCCACTCCACGCCCGCGCGGGGGCCGATCGTCGAGAAGCTGCGCGAAATCTCGGTGGAGACGTTATCCTTGAATTTCGTTTCCCTTCGGGTGGCATCGCGCTGCAGGAAACTCAGGCCGACCGGAATCTTGAACTCGCCGAACGTGAACCGCCACGCGGCATCCAGCCGGACCGAGGTTTCCGACGAACGGTGAACGGAACCTTTTTCGGCGTTGTCGTTTTCACCGTCCTGTATCCGCACGGGATGCATCCCGAGCGAGAGACCGGCGGAAAGCTCCGCGCGGGCGGGCACCGCCTGCAGAAGCAACACAGGGAGAAGGCACGGGAAGATTACCAGCGCGAATGACTTCATGGGGTCGTTTCCTTTGAGGAAAAGTGTAAACCCCTCGCCGGCGAACGGCAATAGACTCAGTGAAACGCGATATCCGTCAGACTCAGCGGCGACCGCGGGATTGCACCGCTCTGCTCGAACTCGCCAGTGGCGGCATTGAGGCGATAGTCCGCGCTCCACTCCGCGAAGTTCCGAAGCACCTCACCGACGGCGTCGGCAATCGCGCGCACCTCGGCGTCGGTCATCGTCGGATGCAAGGAAACGCGCACCCAGCCCGGCTTTTCAGAGAGGTCTCCCTGATCGATTTTGCAGGCGATGGCCTGGGACTTCTCGGGATCCACGTCGAGCAGGATGTGCCCATAAGTACCGGCGCACGAGCAGCCCCCGCGGGTTTGGATACCGAAGCGATCGTTCAAAAGCCTTACGATGAGATTGAAGTGCGCATCCGGTGAATAAAAAGAGACAATGCCGAGGCGCTCGAGCTGCGGCTCGAGAATCGCGATACGGGGAATCTTGCGGAACTCCGCGAGCGCCAGATCCTTGAGCTCGTGTTCTCGAGCGAGGATCCTGTCGACGCCCATCTCCTCCTTGAGCAAGATGGCAAGGGCCGCCCGAATCGTCTGCAGGAAGCCCGGCGTACCGCCATCCTCGCGGGCCTCGATATCGGCGACAAAACGATGCCCGCCCCAGGGATTCGTCCAGGCCACGGTGCCGCCTCCGGGCTGATCGGGGATCTGATTGTGGTAAAGCGCGCGGTCAAACACAAGCACGCCCGAGGAGCCGGGACCACCGAGAAACTTGTGCGGCGAAAAGAAGATCGCGTCGAGCCGGCGGCGCGGATCAGCCGGGTGCATATCCATCTTCACGTAGGGCGCCGAGGCGGCGTAGTCGCCGAAGCAAAGCCCGCCGTATTCGTGCATCAGCGCCGCCATCTCGTGAAGGGGTGTCTGGATTCCCGTGACGTTGGAGCAGGCCGAGAAGGAGCCGATCTTGAGCTGGCGCCCGCGGTTCGCCTCGAGCAGCTCCCGAAGATGGCCCAGGTCCGGCAGCCCGTCCGATCCGCGCCGCACGATCCGCACGTCGCAGAAGCATTCTTCCCAGGAGGTCTGATTCGAGTGATGCTCCATGTGCGTGATGAGCACGAGCGGTTTCTCAAGACCGCTGCGCTCCACCATCGGCCGATAGGGCTCGGGGATCTTGAGGTTCAGGATCCGCTGGAACTTGCTGACCGCGCCCGTCATTCCCGAGCCCGTATTCAGGAGCACGTCGCCCGGCCCCGCATTCACGTGCGCCTTGATCACCTGGCGAGCCTGCTGGTAGAGCCGGGTCATCGTCGTCCCGCTGAGCGTGGTCTCGGTGTGCGTGTTGGCGACCAGCGGGCCGATGGACCGGCTGATGAACTCCTCGATGGGACCGTAAAGCCGGCCGCTCGCGGTCCAATCGGCGTAGATCAGCTCGCGCATGCCCCCGGAGAACGAGTAGCGGTGATCGATCCCGACGATCTGCTTCCTGAATCTCGAAAAGTACCGCTCGAGCTCCGAGGCCGCCATGAGCAGGCTCCCGCTTATTTCAACGCCTTCGAGACGATCTCAAAGACACCCGCGGAGAGGCCCTCATGCGCCATCATCCGCTGCAGCTCCTTGCGCATCAGCGCCTGACGAGCGGGATCGAACTTCTTCCACTGATTGAACAGCCCCGCCAGGCGCGCCGCGACATTGGCGTTACGCCGGTCGATATCGAGAATCTGATCCGCCATGAAGCGATACGCCGAGCCATCGGCCGCATGGAAGTTCACCAGGTTCTCCTGCCCGAAAATCGTGAGAACGGAGCGAACCTTGTTGGGGTTGTTGATATTGAAGACGGGATCCTTCATCAGGGTCTTGATCCGCTCGAGGCCCCCTGGCGCGCTGGAGATGGCCTGAGTCTGGAGCCACTTGTTGATGGTGAGCGAGTCGTCCTTCCACTTCTCATAGAAGTGCCCGAAGGCCTGCTCCCGCTGCGTCGACGGCACGTCGGTGAGCGCCAGAAGGGCCGCGACCTCTTCTGTCATGTTGCGCCCCTCCTTGACCTGCGCGAGCGCGAGATCAAGGTCCGGGGACTGCTCGAGCGCCACGAGGAACTTCAGGCAGCTCCGGCGCAGGGCGCGCCGGCCCACCGCCGCGGGCTGATACTGGTAAGTCCGATCATCCTCGCCGAGCGCGCGGTAAGTCTCGCGAAGCAGCTCTTCGTTCTTCCGTGCCACCTCACGGACGAGGAAGCCTCGCGCTTCGTGGATCGCGTCGACATCGACCGTCGTCTGGAGCTGACCGATATATGACTCGGAGGGGATCTCCAGAAGCAACGACCGGAAGGCCGCCTCGAGCGAACGATCCCGGGCAATCCCCCCGATTGCGCTCAGGTAGGCAGCGTCGACCGAGAGCGGCTTCTTGTCCTGCACGGCCCGAATGAGGCCGCTCAGCACGCGGAGCGCGAGCTTCTGGCCGGCTTCAAAGCGCGCGAACGAGTCGCCGTCGCGCGAAAGCAGGAAGAGCAGCTCTTCGTCCGTGTACTCGAAGTCCAGGTGCACCGGAGCGGAAAAACCGCGAAGGAGCGAGGGAATCGGCTTTTCCTGGATTCCGTTGAACTCGAAGATCTCCTTTTCTTTCTTGAGCTGCAGGACCTGACTGACGAGCTCGCGACCCGACTGATCGAGCAGCGCCATCGACAACGGCATATGATAAGGCCGCTTGGTCGGCTGCCCGGGCGTCGGGGGACATTCCTGCGCGACCTCGAGCGTGTAGCGTTTGGCGACGGCGTCGTAGACGCCCTTGACGCGCAAACGAGGGGTGCCGCTCTGCTCGTACCAGGTCTCACGGAACTGAGTGAGGTCGGCGCCATTGGCAAGCTCCATGGCGCGGACGAAGTCATCGGTCGTCACGGCCTGGCCATCAAAGAGCTCGAAGTACTTATCGATGCCCTTGCGAAAGCCCTCGCGGCCCAGCAGCGTCGCGATCATCCGGATGACCTCAGCGCCCTTGGAATAGACCGTCGCCGTGTAGAAGTTATTGATCTCGATGTAACTCGAGGGGCGGATCGGATGCGCCATCGGACCGGCATCCTCGGAGAACTGCTGATTGCGGAGCCCGATGACCTCCTCGATGCGTTTGACGGCGCGCGAGGTCACATCGGCGGAGAACTCCTCGTCCCGGTAGACCGTGAGGCCTTCCTTGAGCGAGAGCTGGAACCAGTCGCGGCAGGTCACGCGGTTACCGGTCCAGTTGTGAAAGTACTCATGCGCGACCACGCCCTCGATGCGCTGATAATCCGAGTCAGTCGCGGTCGAAGGCTTGGCCAGAATCGCGGCCGAGTTGAAAACGTTGAGGCCCTTGTTTTCCATCGCCCCGAAGTTGAAGTCGGCGACCGCGACGATCATGAAGATGTCCAGGTCATACTCGAGCCCGAAGACCTCCTCGTCCCAGCGCATCGCCTTCTTGAGCGAGTCCATGCCGTGGCCCGCGCGGTCCTCGTTGCCCTTGTCCGTGTAGATCTCGAGCTTCACCTTGCGGCCCGACTGGGTGACGAAGTGATCGTCGACCCGCCCGAGATCCCCCGCCACGAGCGCGAAGAGATAGGCGGGCTTCTTGAACGGATCGCGCCACCGCGCCAGATGCCGGCCCTCCGGCAGCTCGGAAACCTCGATGCGGTTACCGTTGGACAGGAGGATCGGGTACTTCGCCTTGTCCGCGACGATCGTGGTCGTAAAGGCGGCCATGACGTCGGGGCGATCCGGGTAGTAGGTGATCTTGCGGAAGCCCTGGGCTTCGCACTGAGTGCAGAACATGCCGCCGGACTTATAGAGGCCTTCGAGCGCCAGGTTCTCCTGCGGCTTGATCCGCGTGATCGTCTCGAGCGTAAAGCTCTGAGAAACGCTTTCGATCTGCAGGGTCGTTGGAGACACCTGGTATTCGGTGGCCGAGAGCGTCCGGCCATCGAGCTTCAGGGAGCGCAGCTCGAGTCTTTCGCCTTCCAGGACGAGCGGCGCGCGCTGGCTGGTGCTCGTCGGGTTGCGGTAGAACTTCACCGTGGCGGTGACGTCGGTATGCTCCTCACCCAGCTCGAACCGCAGGTCGACCGTCTCGACCAGGAAGTCGGGAACCCGATAGTCCTTGAGAAAGACGGTTTGAGGCTGGCCTTTGGTCAACGGGGTAGCGGACATGGATAGACTCTCCTGAATAGGTGACTATCCCCTGCTCTACCATGGACCGCGGGTGCCAGGTACCCCTTATTTGGCGGGTGCGACGCAGTTTTTCCGCGGATTTTTGCCGCCACCGCCGAGCATGAACGACACATAAAAGCCGTCCAGCGCGGTATCGGGGCCATCGGTGATCTTGGCCTCGTTGACCTCCCAGCCGAAGCGGCTGACGCTCAGCAGATAACCGGCCCGAAGCCCGATCGCCAGGCCGCCTTCCTCGTCTTCCTTGTTGGCGAGATCGATCAGGTAATCCGTCCCGATAGAGAAGTTCAGCGCGAGAAAGCCGCGCGTCAGATCCGAGCTGCGGGCCGGGATAGTGAGCACGTTGTCGAAGGTGGACACATTGGGGTTATGAACGCCCAGATGCAGGGCTCCGCCGCCGAGACCAATCATCGGATAGATGTGCAGGCGCGAATCATTCAGAAGCAGGTAGCCGACGTTCAAAAAGCCCAAGGCCCCATTAAGCGACACATCATAATTGACCAGCTGGCCTTTGGGCTCGCCATACAAAATACCGTAGCCTTCGCCGCCGAGGAGAAACCCGTTGCCGAGGACCCCATAGCCCTGGCCGCCGATCAGGATGCCGTCCTGGAACGTGCCGTAGCCGCGAGGCTGAAGAAGGTTGTTCAACGCGGTGGGATTCTTGAAATGCCGTCCGATCATGAAAAAGCCGCGCCCCTCGCCGTTCCGAGGCTCAGCCAGCGCCGCCGTTGAAAGCAAAACAGAAAGCAGAGCAATCCCGCAGATCAGGTTTCTCATTTTCTATGAATCCCCCTCACTGCAATAGTCCTCGATTTTTCGCGCAAAGTCATCTTTTTCAAACGACACCGCGAATGTTTCGACTACCGGAGCTGCTCCCACTTGCGACTGAACTGCCGTGCCATCGCGACGACATCCTCTTCCCAGCGCCCGGGCTCGAGCTTCGAGATCGCCGAAAGCCAGGTGCGAATACTCCCCTCGCTCTTGAACGATCGGGAGTGAATCATGCCCAGTCGATAGGCCTCGTACCGGAGGATCTCACGATTATCCGAATCGGCCTGTTCGTCGAGACTGATGCCCGAGTTGCCGTCAAACCGAGGTCGGAGGAACATCGTCTTATCGTTCACGGTCACTAGACCGTAGAAGCGGGAGGCACCCGGCCCTTGGGCATTCCGGATCGCCTGCCTCAGGCGCGGTCCCGGTGGCTCCAACGGTCCGCGAGCGACGGGGGTGATCGATGGCCGAACCTGTTCCTTGAATTCCAGGTGAAGCAAGGCGCCTTGGCTTTCAAGCAGGACCTCGTAACGTAGCAGTCCTTGGGATCCCCCCGAACGCTTGGAGGTGGCGATGAGATCGACCAAAGAGAGCCGTCCCAGATCTTTCAGCGCCGCCTGAAGCTGGGCTGCCTCCGCCGAGCTCACCTCCGAGGAGGCGCTGTCGCGCACGAAACGCCGCCCCTGGAGACGATCGGGGTCAGGCGCCTTGCCCTTCTTCTTGGCTTTTTTGAGCATTTTCTGGATCACCTCGGGCGACTCCATCGCCTCGCCCCGGAGGCCCAGCAGGTATCCCTCAGTGAGGTCCTCGAGCGAAGCATGGCGATCCCCCAGTCGTGCACTCACGGCCAGACGGTAAAGATCCAGGATCGCCGGGCAGGGCCCCGAGTCGTCATAGTCGTTATGAGTGAACGTCGCGCTCCCATCCTCAAGCAGCAGAATCCCGAAGTTCTCCGCGTGCGCGTCCCCGACGCACCAGACAGTCGGGCCCCAAAGCGCCTGGACCGCCGGCAGGCGCGGCAGATTGGCCTCGGCAAGCAGATAAAAGTAGTCGACGAAAGATCTGAAAAAAAGAAAAGGATCCTTGGCCGTGGCAACCCTGTCGCGGTCAAAGACGTACGACACATCCCGAATCGAGGCCTCCTCGGCCGCGGGGATGCGGTCCGCATGCGAACAGCCCGTCGATAGAAGCAGGAACGTGAGAACCCGGAAAACGGTCCTCATCTTACTGAACGGCGGTGTACACGCGACGAACGTCATCGTGTTCGTCAATGGCGTTGAGGAACTCGACCACCTCGTTTTTCTGATCCGCCGAGAGTGCGACCGGAGTCTTGGCCTGGAAGCTGAGCTCCGCTTGCGTCACCACCCAGCCCTGCGCCATCAGCGCCTTGGCGACCGAGTTGAGGTCAGCCGTGTCTGAGAAGAATCGGGCCCCCGTATGCCCGGCGGGTACCTCCTCGGCCTCCAGCGGTTCGACGTTCTGCGCTCCCGCCTCGATCGCCGCCCCTTCGATGTCGAGGCCAGGCTTATCGACGGTCGCCTCGATCACCCCGAGGCGGTCAAACATCCAGCTCACGGCGCCGATCGCGCCGAGCTGCCCCTTGCGGAAGAGCGCGCGGATGTCCGCGGCCGTGCGATTCTTGTTATCAGTCAGGCATTCGACGATCACCGGAACTTTATGAGGGCCAAAACCTTCGTAGGAGATCGTCTCATACTGTACGGCATCATCGAGCAGACCGGCGCCCCGCTTGATGGCCCGATCGATATTCTCACGGGGAACGGAGGCCTTCTTCGCGGCCTCGACCGCCACCCGCAGCCGCGGATTGTTGTCGGGGTTCGCATCGCCCGCTTTCGCGGCGACGGTGATTTCCTTCACCAGCTTGCTGATGAGCGCTCCGCGCTTACTCGAGTTCGACAGACGGCCTGCGTGTTTCCACTGTGCTCCCATGGTGATCCCCCAGATTTCGTCTTAACCCCTAATTCGAGAAAGCTCCAGGCAAAGCTAGGGCCCGTCCAGGCAGCACCCAGATTTTCCTTGAGTTTGGCTGCCTCGCGGATACGCTTTATCGTCACGGAGAACGACCATGTCCAACCATCCATTGCTGCCCATTCAAAAGATCGCGTCCAAGATCGGCATCTC
>JAMPXZ010000121.1 GCA_023700925.1 Oligoflexia bacterium
GCCGGGCCGCGTCATAATTCTAAGCTTAACTTTTTCGGATCAGGCGTAAATCTTTTCGCGATGCTCTTCCTTCTCTTTGCACGCGATACAGAGGGTGGAAACCGGGCGGGCTTCCAGACGGCGCGTTTCGATGGGCTCTTCACATTCGGCGCAGGTCCCGAAGGTGCCGTCGTCGATACGGGAGAGGGCCTCATCGATCTTCGCCAGAAGCTGGCGTTCGCGATCGCGAAGCTTGAAAATGAGGTTCTGATTGATTTCGCTCGCCGCGAGATCCGTTTCATCCGCGAGATCATCCGGCGACATGGTGAGCTCGTTTTTCAGCGCATTTTTGGAGTTATTCAAGATGCGTTGCCGTTCTTCGAGAAGAAGCTTCCGGTATTTGGTCATCATCTTCGCGTCCATGAGATCTCCCCCTACTCTCGTCTTGGTACCGAATGCTTTCGTAATGGCCGCATCGGTTAACCTATTCTAACGCCTTCCTGGGTATTGACAACGAAGTTTTATAAGGACTTCTAAGGAAGATCAACTAAAAGAATTTGTATTGTCGAATTTCTTTTCAGCTCCCTTCGGACAAAGGGTCCCATCCGTGAATGGTTTCATTACGGATTCATGCTTTTGCTGATCTTCGCTCGCCGCGTCGTGAGAATGGAGGGACTGTCTTTCTTTTGACGGGGCATCAAGGGCGGGTATCAAAAAATGGCGTAAAAAAGGCCAAAAAGTTGGACTTTTTCAAAATCCGCTCAAGCCATTCCGGAGATTCGCGGCGGAGCGGGCGGGCGCCGAAGGTTCAGCCGGGCGGCGGGCTCAAAAAAGAAGCGCGGTAGGATCCAAGTTTCCGTTGACGCCCAAATGGGCGATCTCGTACATCGTTGAGGATATGCTCAAGACCAAGGCTTCTTCGCCCGCCGTGCTGATCCTTGCGGCCGGACTGGGAAAGCGTATGCGATCCCCGCTTCCCAAGGTCCTCCATGAGATCGGCGGCAGCCCCTTATTGTTCCATATTCTCCGCAAGGTGCGCGATGTCGCACCGGATTCGTCCGTGGCCGTTGTGGTCGGATATGGACGCGAACAGGTCGAGGCTCGCGTTCGTGGGGCGGAGGAGTTTTCGCGAATGAAAATCTCCTTTGTCCATCAGACGGAGCAGCGCGGCACCGGCCACGCCGCCCGGTGCGCGATGGATTCGCCCTGGGGTGAGGCGGTGTTGAAAGCCAAATCACCCGTGCTCGTGCTGCCCGGCGACCTTCCGCTCCTTTCGCAGGAGCTGGTCACGCAGATGCTCGCGCCGTTCGGCCGGACCGACGCGATGAGATTGCTGACCTGTGCGCTGCCGGACCCGACCGGCTATGGTCGCATCGTGCGGCGGGGGACGAGCGGTCCGGTCCTTCGAATCGTCGAGGAAAAGGACGCCACGGAGCGGGAAAAAGAGCTTCGCGAGGTCGCTGCCTCAATCTACCTTTTTCAGGCCGCTTTCATGCGCTACGCCCTCCAGCGTCTGAAGAACAAGAACGCTCAGGGCGAGTACTACCTGACGGACCTGGTGGCCGCCGCCGCGGGGGCGAAAAAACGCATCGACGTGCTGAAGTGGAAGCCCGCTGACGATCTTCGCGGCGTGAACGATCCCTGGGAGCTCGCGCTCGCCGGGCGGCTCCTGAATGAGCGCACGGTACGGCGCGTCTCACTGGGAGGAGTCAAGATCATCGATCCCTCCAATACCTGGATCGACGGTACGGTACGGGTCGAGGAAGGCGCCGTGATTCATCCCGGGGCGATCCTCGCGGGCGCTACCGTCGTCGCGGCGGGAGCCGTGATCGGTCCTCGGGTCGTTCTAAAGGATGTGACGGTCGGCAAGGACGCCACCATCAAGACCGGTACCGTGGCTGAAGCCTCCGTAATCGGCGAAAAGGCCCAGGTCGGCCCCTATGCGCACCTGAGGCCCGAGTCGCTGGTCGGCGAAGCCGCCAAGATCGGAAATTTCGTCGAGCTGAAGAAGGCGCGCATCGGAGCTCATACGAGCGTGGCCCATCTGTCTTACCTTGGTGACGCTGAGGTCGGTCGTGACGTCAATATCGGTTGCGGCTTTGTGACCTGCAACTTTGACGGTAGGATCATTGATGGAAAACGCAAGCATCGGACAATCATTGAAGACGAGGTCTTCATGGGGAGCGACTGCCAGACCGTTGCTCCTGTCCGGGTCGGCAGGGGCGCCTACGTCGCCTCTGGCTCGACTATTACCGAAGACGTCGAGTCCGAGGCGCTCGCGATCGCGCGCTGCCGGCAGGTGAACAAGCCGGGCGTGGCGCGCAGGCTGCGCGGGAAATAGCTTCGGAGCTGAAGGGAACTGAAGTATGTGCGGAATCGTTGGCTATGTGGGAACGCGCCCCGCGGTGGATGTGCTGATCCGTGGTTTACGGCGTCTGGAGTATCGCGGTTATGACTCGGCGGGCGTCGCGTTTTTTCGTGGCTCGCGGCTCGAGATCCGCAAGGCCGAAGGCAAGCTCGAGAACGTCGAAAAGCTGCTCAACTCGAATCTGAGTTCGCATGGCGAAGCCACCTGTGGCATCGGTCATACCCGCTGGGCGACCCACGGCAAGCCCACGACTCAAAATGCGCACCCCCACCAGACCGGGCACGTCGTGCTGGTTCACAACGGCATCATCGAGAACTACCAGGAGATCAAGCGCGAGATCGTGGCCAAGGGCTTCCATCCGAAGTCTGAAACCGACAGCGAGCTCTTCGGCTTTCTCGTCCTTCAGGAGATGGACCGCGGCGCGAACCTCACCGAGGCCGTTCGCAGGAGCTTCGCCCACGTTCAAGGGGCCTGCAGTGTGGTCGTGATGTCCGAACGCGAGCCGGGCGTCGTGGTCGGCGTGCGAAACGGTTCGCCGCTCGTCGCCGCGCGCGATCCTCTCGGCGGCGCGATCCTGGCGAGCGACGCGCAGCCGCTGATCGAGTATACCCGCGAGGTGATATTCCTCGAGCAAGGGGATATGGCCGTGGCTTCGCGCGACGGGCTTCGCTTTTTCAGTCTCGAAAGCGGCCGGGAGCTCCAGCGCGAGACGGCGACTCTCGACTGGTCTCTTGAGAAGCTCGATAAGCAAGGCTTCGCGCACTACATGCTCAAGGAGATCCACGAGCAGCCCACCGCGCTCGTGGACACGCTCAACGGACTGCTCGATCGCGTGCGGACCGATCCGTTTCCGCTGGCCGAGCAGCCGGGCGTGAAGCTCCTCGACTCCGCCCGGGAGATCCTGATCGTCGCCTGCGGCACCTCCTGGCACGCGGCGCAGATCGGCAAATACTGGATCGAGCGCTGGGCGCGCGTACCGGTGAGCGTGGACCTGGCCAGCGAGTTCCGCTACCGCTCGCCGGTGGTGGGCCCGGGCACCGTGGTCATCGGCATCTCGCAGTCGGGCGAGACGGCGGATACCTTGGCCGTGATCCGGCAGATGAAAGAGCAGCGCATTCCGACGCTGGCGGTCACCAACGTCCGTGGCAGCACCCTGTCGCGCGAAGCCGACGCGGTCTTTTATACCTCCGCCGGCCCGGAAATCGGGGTGGCGGCGACCAAGACCTTCACCGCGCAGCTTTTCGTTCTGCTGCTGCTTTCGGGGTACCTGAGCCTCCGGCGCGGCGCCGATTCGCGGGCTGAGATTCCTGCCTTCTTCGAACAGCTCGTGAAGGTGCCTCATATTCTAGCGGATTGCCTCGGCTCGGAGGCCATGACCGCCACGCGCAAGGCCGCCGCCGAGCTCGTGACCTCAAAAGGCTTCTTTTTCATAGGCCGCGGTTACTCGTTCCCGGTCGCGCTCGAGGGCGCGCTCAAGCTCAAGGAGATCGCGTATATCCACGCCGAAGGCTACGCCGCCGGCGAACTCAAGCATGGACCGATCGCGATGATCGACGAAGGCATGACGGTCGTCGTTCTGGCTCCGCAGGATGCCTGGCGCGACAAGACCGTCTCGAATCTCGAGGAGGTCAAGGCGCGGGGCGCTCGCATCGTCGGCATCGGCGCTGCCTCCGATTCCTCGCTCGCGTCGCTTTGTCACCATTGGATCCCGCTGCCGTCGATCACGCAGGGGCTGGATGAAAGCCTTCTCCCATTCCTCCTGACCCCGATTCTGCAGCTCTTCAGCTATGAGATCGCCACGATCAAGGGGACGGACGTGGACAAGCCCCGCAACCTCGCCAAGAGCGTGACCGTCGAATGATCCTGAGACCTCTTTTCGCAGGACTGGTCGCATCCGCTGTTGTCGCGCTTCCGAGGATCGTCGAGTCCAGGGGCTGGCTTTACTTTCCTGACTCCCCGGTTTTGCCGTTCCTGGTGGTCGCGGTCATGGTTCTCATCGCCGTGCTCGTGCAGCGCTTCGTGATCGAAAGGCATGCCGGCCCCCGCGTTTATCAGGGGCTCGCTGATCTTTTTTTTCATATCCATACGCCATCGAGCCCGGACTCCTGGGTGCGCTGGGCGGCGCGCGGTCTGGTATCGCTGGTCCTCGCGGCTTTCGGCGGCCTGGCGGGGGCCGAAGGCGCCGCGCTTGAGTTCAGTCATGCCTTCTTCCTGAACCTGCGTTCGCGAACCGCGCGCTGGTTCGAGCAGCGCCGGAGGACCGAGGCGGCGTGTTCGATGGCCGCCGCGGTTTCGGCCGCGTTCGGAGCGCCCTTCGCGGCGGTTCTGCTTCCGCTGGAGCTGGGTATCGGCGGACGCACCATCTCGGTGGCCGTAAGCGCGCTCGCGGCGTTCATCGGGAGCCGTTATTGGGCCGATGCGCTTTCCCTCCATACGTTCGATCTGACCGGCGCGCTGTACGGTTTCAGTTTCCTGCGCTGGTCGGAGTGGGGCGGGACCCTGGCCATCGCGGTGGCTTGCGGCGTCGCGGGCGCCGTCACGGTGCGGTTCATTCATTATGCCCGGGGAAGCCTGCAACGGGTTCTCGTCGGCGGGCCGAGCGTCGGCGTGGCCCGGCAACGCGCGCCGTGGGTGCGTCTGGCGATCGGAGGGTTTCTGATCTTCCTGGTCGCGGCCGCGTATCAGAAAGGGTTCGCGCCCTCGTTCACGCTCCTTGAGGACCTGCTCTGGGGACGCCGCGACACCGAAGCGGGGGTGCTCTTTCTCGCCCGTCTCCTGAGTCTTTCGCTGGTGATTTCGATTTTTGGGACGTCCGGAGTCTTCTGGCCGCTGTTCGCGATGGGGGGCTTCGTCGGATTCGAGATCAATCGCCTGGCGTTTGGCGCCCTGCCGGGCTTTTCGGCGGCGGCGGGCCTGATCGGCGCCTCGGCTTTCTGGAGCGCGGTTTTCGGGGCGCCCGTCGCGGGCGCGGTCCTCGTCTTCGAGCTCAGTCACAATACCCAGCTCGTCCTCCCCGCCCTGCTGGCCGGATTGGTTGCCCAGGCGGTGGCAGGCCGGCTCAGGACGCCCCGCCTCATTGATCGCGACCTTGAGTCGCGCGGCCTTCGTCTGGCGGACGGTCGATCGGTTTCCGTCCTCTCCCGGGTCCTGGTCCGGGACGCGATGGTGGTCGATTTCAAGTCGGTGCATGAGCAGCAGCCCGTCTCCGAGCTGGTCGAGCGGCTGGCAGGCTCGCCTTATCCGTTTTTCCCGGTCGTCAAGGGGCAGGGGGTTTACAGCGGCCTGCTCACTCTCGATGTGGTTCAGGACGCACTGCATACGGACCAGATCGTGACCTCGACTTCCTCCCTGTCGAAGCTCCTGGAGGTCAAGGATCTCCTGTATCGTACCGGCTTCCGATCGGGAACCGTGCCGACAGTCCGGGCCGATCAGAAGCTTTCCGAGCTTTCGCGGCAGTTGGATCGTTTCCCCTGCCTCCCGGTTCTTGGAGAGGACGACAAGGTGATCGGGCTTCTCCTCGTTCAAAACGTCCGATTGGCCTATGACCGCGAGGTCGCGCGGCGCTCCCTTGAGATTCCAGCTCCGTAAGTGTAGGACGAAGGAATGATTGATTTTGAATCCGCACCCGACGGCAAGGGTGGCTCTAACCGGGACCGTCCTCGTTTCGGCGCTGATCCGGTCGTGGCCGAAAGGCCCCGCGACGAGATTCCGCCGTATATTGCCGGGCTCAATGATCGGCAGCGTGAGGCGGCCCTCATCACCGAGGGGCCGCTCATCGTTCTGGCCGGCGCGGGTTCCGGCAAAACCAAGATGCTCACCTCCCGTATCGCCTATCTGATGGATGTGCTGGGGGTGCCGGGGCATCAGATCATGGCCGTGACGTTCACGAACAAGGCGGCCGGGGAGATGCGTGAGCGCGTCGAGAAGATTCTTCGCGAGTCGGGCGGGCGCGCCTTCGGAACCCCCGAAATCGGGACTTTCCACGCGGTCTGCGTGCGTATTCTCCGCCGGGAGCTGGAGCGCACGCCTTTCACCAAGCCTTTCGTGATTTACGATGACTCCGACCAGCTTTCGCTGATCAAGTCCGTGTTCACGAAGCTCGGGATCGACGAGAAGGTCGTCAGTCCCAAGGCCGTCCAGGCCGGGATCAACCGCGTGAAGTGCGATGCGGCCGAGCCGCACGAGTTGAACCCGGCGTCGCACAACATTTTCGAGAAGAAGCTCAAGCAGGTCTATGAGCAGTATCAGAAGGACCTTTTCGCGAACAACGCCCTCGATTTCGGCGAGATCATCTGCATGGCGTACCGGCTCTTCCGTGACCATCCGGAGCTGCGCGAAAAGTACCAGCGGCGCTTCCGCTATATCCACGTGGACGAGTACCAGGACACCAATCGCGCGCAGTATCTGCTGCTCTCGGCGCTGGCCGGTCGCGGCACCGGCGGTCATCAGAACATGTGCGTCGTCGGTGACGAGGACCAGTCGATCTACAAGTGGCGTGGCGCGGATATCCGGAACATCCTCGACTTCGAGCGCGACTTCCCCGGCGCCCAGATCGTGAAGCTCGAGCAGAACTACCGGTCCACCCGCACGATCATCAAGGCCGCGGGCCGGGTCATCGCCAACAATACCGCCCGCAAGGACAAGACGCTGTGGACCCAGAATGCCGATGGCGAGCGGATCGTCCGCATGCAGCTTCCGGACGAGCGCGCGGAAGCGGAGCTGACCGTCGCCGAGATCAAGCGCTTGAGTGCCGATGACGGGCGCTCCCATGGCGATTTCGCGATTTTCTACCGGACCAACGCTCAGAGCCGCCAGTTCGAAGATATCCTGCGGCGGGAGAAGATTCCCTATCAGATCGTGGGTGGCCTGCGCTTTTACGACCGCAAGGAGATCAAGGACGTCCTGTCCTACTTCAAGGCGGTGCTGAATCCTTCGGATTCGGTCAGCATGAAGCGGATCATCAACGTTCCGGGACGCGGGATCGGCAAGACCACGGTTGAGAAGATCGAGGAGCTGCACCTCTCGGGCACGGTAACCTTCTGGGAGGTTCTCCAGCGCGTGGCCTCGGATGCGTCGGTGACCTCGCCGGCGACCGCGAAAAAGATCGCGCAGTTCACCAAGCTCATGCAGCGGCTGATGGATGAGCAGCCGAAGCTCATGCTCTCGGAGCTCTATCACCTGATCCTGGATGAGACCGGCTACGTCCGGTCGCTCAAGGAGGAGGCGACCGAGGAGTCGCTCGCGCGCATCGAGAACCTCGAGGAGTTCGATACCCTCCTGCAGGAATTTGACGAGGATAACTTCCATTCGATTCCCGAGGAAGAGCGCCAGATCGAGAAGGCGGGCCTTCTGCCGCTTTTCATCGAGCAATCCTCGCTCGCGTCGGATACGGACAAGCTCGACTCCTACGCCAGCTCGGTGAAGATGATGACCCTCCATTCCTCCAAGGGCCTGGAGTTCCCGGTCGTCTTCATTGCCGGAATGGAAGAGGGGCTTTTTCCCTCCATCAAGCAGTGGGAGGAGGTCTCGGACGAGGACATCGAAGAGGAGCGGCGGCTATGCTACGTCGGCATGACCCGCGCGCGGGAGCGCCTCTATCTCATGAACGTCGTCGTTCGACGGATCTGGGGCAACCCGAACTTCAATGATCCCTCTAGGTTCTTCGAGGAGATGCCCTCGGATCTGGTCGAGGTGCGGGACTTCGCGCGGTCGCTGGGGGGCTCTGGTGGCTTCAGCGGCACGGCTTCGCGTTACGGTTCCGCGGGCACGGGCTATGGCTCGCGTGGCGGGCAGGGTGCCGGGAATGCTTATGGCGCGCAAAGGCGCCCGCAGGAGCGGGATGATGACGACGACTTCAACCAGGATCAGCGTCCTCCGTGGAAGCCGACCCTGCCCCCGGCTTCGCCGGCTTCCGGCACCGCGAGCGGCAGCTTGATCGGCCAGAAGCTTCGCCACCCCGAATACGGTCCCGGAACGATCATTGCCGCCGAAGGCGGCGGTGATGATCGGAAAGTCACCGTCGAGTTCGCGGGCAAGACGCACCGCAAGTTCCTGTTTCGCTATGTCGCGGCCTATATCGCGTGAAAGCGCGCGGTTGCTCTAGGCGCGCTCCGTGATCTTGAGTTCCCGATAGCCCGTGGCGGGGTCGTGCTCGCGGCTGAACTCGAGGCCGACGAGCTCCGCGAGAACGATTTCGGCGGTGGTGAAGATCTCGTTGCCTTCCATGAGATGACCGCCGATGGTCTTGCCGCTTTCATCCGAAAACGAAGCGTGAAGATGGGGCCCGGCGCCGTCCGCTACCGTTCCGACCAGTGAGCAGATCTCCCATGGCCCATCAAAGCGCGTGGCGGTCGATCGCCCCGGCAGGCGCAGAAACGCGTGTTTCACGCTCCCCACGCAGGTCAGGACCGCCGCGGCCTGAAGGCCGCGAGAGGCCGCGAACGCGAAAATTTCTTTTCTGAGATCCTGTCCGGGCAGAAGCCTGAAGGCGTGGGTTTTCATGTGATTTCCACTGTAATTCCCCGGCTTGTCGTTGTCCACCCGCCCGTCCCGTGTCCCGGATCACGGGGCCCGTGGTCCCTGCGAAACTGTTAAGGCTGTTTGGTGCTTGCGACGCGCTGCCGAAAAGAAGGTTGTGAGGGATTTTGCCATGCGTACTTGGAAGAGTTTTTCGGTTGGAATGGCTCTCGGAGTGGTCATGAGCTTTGCCGTGGCTCCCGCATTCTCCACGAGCTTCTATCCTCCGGCGATTTCGCCGGGCGGAATGCTCGAGGCGGACACCCCGCCCGCCGCGGAGCCACAGTCTCAGCGCGCGCCCGCTTCGGTCCGCACGGTGGTTCCGGTGAGCGGCGCCGAGGAAAGCGCTCCTGCCGCCGAGCCCGCGGAAGAGCCGAAGCCTGAAGGCTTTCCTATCCAGTATCAATACTGGAAGAGCCAATAAAGATCAGCCTGGTCTCACGTTCTCGAAGATGACGTTGCCGCCGAGCGCCCGCGCCCGGCGGAGCGCCTCATCGGAGCGGATCGTCCAGAAAAGAAGAGGCAGTCCGGTCACCTTTCTTGCCATCGCGAGGTAGGCCATCGGCATTCCCTCCAGCTCGTAAGAGATGAAGTCGGGGCATACGAACGGCACGGGCAGAAGGTACTTGAGCGCCAGTCGTTTTGGCCACGCCAGCGGACTCCCTTCGAACCGTCCGGACAGGAGCCCGCACGGCACCTCCGGCGCTTCGCGCTTGAACCAGGCGATCGAAAAGGGATTGAACGACTGGATCGCGAAAGCCCCGCGGTAATCCCTTAATTCGCCGAGCACGCGGTCTTCGTAAGCCGCGCTCCCCTGTTCACGCTTGATCTCGATCAGGAGCGGCACGCGGCCGCTCACGAGGTCGAGGACTTCCTTGAACGTCGGAATCCTTGCCGGACCGTCGAAGAGCCGCAGCGACTGCAGCTCCTCCGCGGTGCGGTCGCGCACGAGTGCGTCCACGCCGCAGCAACGCGAGAGTGTGCGGTCGTGAAAGACGACGATCCCGCCGTCTTTCGCTACGCGCAGGTCCAGCTCGATGCCGTAGCCCGCTTCGACGGTCTTTTCAAAGGCCGCGAGCGAATTCTCCGGGCAGTCCGGATTGTGATGAAGGCCGCGGTGGGCGAAGGGGGTTTGGAGGAGCGAGGAGGAACGGAGTTTCATAATAGCTTTTTCATCACCCGATCCATCCGCAGTCGGCCCTCTTTGCGATCATAGGAGTACCAGATGACGAGTGCCTTGCCATCGATCTCCTCGATCGGGATGGGTCCAATGGTCCTGCTGTCGCTGCTGGTCAGGCGGTTGTCGCCGAGCAGGTAGTATTCATCCGGTTGCAGGCAAAGCGGCTCTTTGCCGTAGACTGTTTCAGGCGCTTCGCCTTCCTCGCGCCTCAGGCGGATGAGATGCCGGTTCTCTTCTGCCACCAGGATCGCCCCTTCCGAAGACGGGCGGCCGGGATAGGCGAGTGTCTGACCGTTGATGCTGACTTGCCACGAATCGATGAGCTCGATGCAGTCACCCGGAACCCCGACGACGCGCTTGATGATGCGGTGGCCGAGCTTGCGACTCGAGGCGACGACGATGTCGAAACGTTGCGGCGGTTTCGTTTTCGCGTTCTTCAGAATGAAGATTCTTTCGTTCGGCTCGATCGTGGGCCGCATGGAGGATGAAGGGACGAGGATGCTTTCAAAGAAGAAGAAATCGTTGATCAGGAGAAGGATCCCGGCGGTGAGAAAGCCAAGCGCGAACGTTTTCATGAAGGATCACCCAGCCTTTCGAAGGGGCGCCTCGGGCGCGCACATGGAGTCGATGAGCTTGGGCAGGCCGCGGAGGCTTTGCGCTGGCGAGGAGGCGAGGAACTCGCGCAGGGCCGCCACGCGAGCAGAATGGGCGGGTTCCGCCGCCACCTCGGCGAAAACCCGTGCGAGCCCGGGGCTCGACCGCAGCTGAGTCAGGAGAAGCAGGTGGCTTTCGACCGAAAATACCTCAAACCGTGCCAGGTACTCCGCTGTCATCCGACGCAAGAACTCTTCCCGGGTCATGGCGCCTGGCCGGAATGGGTTGCGAACCCGCGCCAGCGTCGCGAAGCGGATCGCCCGATTCCGTTGCAAGGGATCAGCTGAACGCATCGCTTTGAGCAGGGCCTCGGGTTCGAGCAGCTTGTCCTTCGCCTTGATGCCCTCGATGAGAGGCCGGGTCGGAACTCCAATGCCCTGGATAACCTTCTGCAGGCGGGCATGCAGCTCCACGCGCTCGGGGCGATCGTCCCAGATCCCGCTAGCCGCCGCGGTCGTCGCCAGCGTCTTGATGAC
>JAMPXZ010000122.1 GCA_023700925.1 Oligoflexia bacterium
ACAGCCCGTCGGCGCGGATCGAATCCAGGGTGTCAGCGTAGTGCTTCTTGTATTTTCCGTAAGCCATTAGACGTTGCTCCAATCGATGATGACCTTGCCGCTTTGTCCGGACGCCATGACCTCGAAGGCCTCCTGGTACCGTGCGAGCGGATAGTGGTGGGTGATGACCGGCTTGATATTGAGGCCGCTCTGAAGCATCGAAACCATCTTGTACCAGGTTTCATACATCTCGCGCCCGTAGATGCCCTTGAGGAAGAGCCCTTTGAAGATGACCGCGTCCCAGGCGATCCGGGTGTCGGCCGGCAATATCCCCAGCAGCGCGAGACGACCGCCGTTTCTCATCGTCTCGATCATGCCGTTGAAAGCGGCCGAGCTGCCGGACATCTCCAGGCCCACGTCAAAACCTTCGGTCATGTTCAGGGATTTCATCACCTCCTTGAGGCTTTGCTTCTGGACGTTGACCACATGCTCGATGCCGAGCTTGCGCGCGAGCTCCAGGCGATATTCATTGATATCGGTGATGACGACATGGCGCGCGCCCACGTGCTTGGCGATCGCGGCGCCCATGATGCCGATCGGGCCGGCGCCCGTGACGAGAACGTCCTCGCCCACCATGTCGAACGACAAAGCGGTATGAACGGCATTGCCGAGCGGATCGAGGATCGAGGCCTCATCATCGCTGACGTCGTCGGGCAGCGGAAAAACGTTGCTCGCCGGAATCGCGAGATACTCCGCGAAACAGCCCGGGCGATTCACGCCGACGCCGATCGTGTGCATGCAGAGGTGGCGCTGACCGGCGCGGCAGCTGCGGCAGAAACCGCACACGATATGCCCCTCGCCCGACACGCGCTGCCCCGTCTTGAGGCCCTTGACTGCCTTGCCGAGTTCGACGATTTCGCCGACGTACTCGTGGCCCACGTGCATCGGCACCGGGATCGTCCGCTGGGCCCAGTCGTCCCAGTTGTAGATGTGGACATCCGTGCCGCAGATCGCGGTCTTCCTGATCTTGATCAGCACATCCTGGTCGCCCACCTGCGGAACCGGGACGTTCTCCTCAAGCCAGATGCCTCTTTCACGATGCCTTTTCACCAGGGCTTTCATGTGCGTTTTCATCCCTTCATTTGAAGCGATCAGGAGGGGTTTTCAAGGAAAGAATGGGCACCCAGGCTCGAAAAATGGTGTCATTCCAGGCCCAGGCGGACATTCCGCACCAGCAGATCTTTGAGAGCGACGGGGCAAGCCACTGCTCGCCTTTTCGGGAAAAATTTGCACGGCTTTAACGGCTTAACGCTTTGCGACAAGATCGGAACCCCTTCTCCCTGCCCGCTGGCACCTGCCTTGCTGTCTGGCAGTTTTGCTTTCTGTGTGAATGCCACAAAGGCCCCACTCCGGTGCGGCCGTTCTTCGGGGGAAGAATGAAGACACTCGCCACTCGTCGCTTCATCACTCACGCACTGATTCTGTCGCTGCTCGCGGGGCCGATGAGTCTCGCACCCAGCCCCGCCTTCGGCGTGGTCAGGCCCGGACCACGACCACCGGCGCCTGGCAACGGTGGTGGCGGTGGGGGCGGGCGACCGGCGCCCTATCCTGACCCCACGGCAACCCCCCGCCCCGAGCCTACGCGCCCACCGCGCCCGGAACCCACTCACACACCGCGCCCGGAACCTACTCACACACCGCGCCCGGAACCTACTCACACACCGCGCCCGGAACCCACGCGCCCACCGCGCCCGGAACCTACTCACACACCGCGCCCCGAGCCCACGCGCCCACCGCGCCCGGAACCCACGCAGCCTCCCCGCCCCGAGCCTACGCGCCCACCGCGCCCGGAGCCGACCTATACGCCAGGCCCCGACCCATACCCGGAGCCGACTTATACGCCGGTTCCCGAGCCCATCTACACTGACGGCGCGTATCGCGAAGGCCTGAACGATGGCTACCAGGCTGGAGAAGATGAAGGCCGCGAAGCGGGAGCCCGCCAGGGCCGCAACGAAGGTCAAGAGCGGGGACGCAGCGAAGGCTACGAGGCGTGCGACCGCGAGGAAGGAGCGCGGCAATACGAGATCGGCTACGCCGAAGGCCTCAGCGACGGTGAGCGCGAAGGCGCAAGCGAGGGCCGTCAGCAAGGCAGAGACCAGGGCCGCGCCCAAGGCGAAAGCGAAGGCCGGGCCGACGGCCTCGCCAGGGCCGACCGCGATGCCGAAAGCGAAGCCACCGAACCCGGAGCTGCACAAGGTTACGCCGAAGCGGAACGGGCAAACGCCGCGACCAAGGGGCGCGCGGACGGCCTCGTCGCCGGCGAACAGGAGGCACGTGACAAGGCGCTCCAGGAGGATTTCGTCCGAGGCATTGAGGAGTATCGCAGGGAGCGCGAAGCGCAGCCCATTCAGAACCGTGATGAATTTTCCCAGCTCGCGGGCAACGCGGCTGCTGGTGAACCGGCGGCGGCAGGTGTCGCCGCCACAAGAGAGCTCGGCGCCGGCAGCTTAGGCCTCCTCTACGTTCGGCCGGGACGCCGGTATGATCATCCGGAACAGAGAGCCGCCTACGACCGCGGCTTCGCCGAAGGCTATCGCGACGGCTACGATCGGGCCTACCGCGCCACCTACGAGGACGGCTTCCGCAGCGGCTATGAGCGCTCTTACGCGGAGGGGTGCTCGGAGGCGCGCGGACGGAATCATCGCGAGGACCGGGATCGCGGCTTCCGCGAGGGACATGACCGCGGTTATCGCGGCGCCTATGACAATGCCTATCAGCGCGCGCACGGCGAGGCCTACGACGCGGCCTTTGGCCCGGCTTCCGAAGGCGCCTACCGCGCGAACTACCGCGAGGCCTATGATCGGCACTTCGAGCTGGCGCGAGCGCGAGCCTACCGGGAACGCTTCGCCGAGATCTATGGCGCGGCTTACGAGCCGGCGCGAGCCGCGCGCTTCGCCGAGCTCTATCCCCGCTTTGCCAAGACCGAGTACGAGCGCGGACGCACGGAAGAGGCCAAGGCTTTCGAGGAGCGGCCGCTCCGTCTCCTTTCGTCCGAGGTGATCGACCCCGACGATAACGGGCTATTTGAGCCGGGTGAGCCGCTTCGCCTGAGGCTCGAGCTTCGCAACTTCGCCACCCGGGTCGCCCCGGGCAAGACCGTACTGCTGCGACTCGAGGCCCTCGACGCCGCGTCGGCGGTGATCTCCCGCGGAGAAACCACCCTTGCGCGGGACCTTCGCGAGAACAGCGTCACCCGCATCTCCGAGGCACTCGAGTTCCGCATGAACGAAGGCGCCGTGGGACGCCCCCATGCCTTCCGGCTCACCGTGATGCATCAGGGCCGAAAAGCAGGCGAAACAACCATGAGCGTCGAGCCGAGCTTCGCCGTCAGGCTCGAGCTTGCGGAAACCCCGGAGCTGCGCAACGGCCTACCCTCGCCCGTCCGGGTTCGCGTGACGAACCTCGCCGCCCGGGCCACGGGCTCGGCGCTGAAGGTACGCCTGGCCGCGGACACCGCGGAGCTCGAGGTGCAAGAGCCGGAGCGGGTCATTCCGCCCCTGAACGAGGGCGAAGCCCGGATCGTCGAATTCAGCGTGATCGGGCGAAGCGCCGCGAGCGAGATCCGTCTTCCGCTGGCACTTGCCGTAACCCAGGCCAGCGACGGACGAAGACTCGGCCTGCTCGATCTGAGCCAGGAGGCTCCCGTCGCCCCCATCGTGAACGACTACCGCCTCGAAGTCCTCAGCGACTTGAAGTCGCTCCGCGAGCCAGGCGTCACGCGGGTGAGCTACCGGATCAGCAACCGCGGCTCGCGCCTGCTCTTCGGAACCTTGGCGCTGAGCGTGCGCGTCCTTGACAGCGCCGGAAGACCCGACGACTCCTTCGCGGTCATCGGCCCGAACCCGCAGCTTATTCAGTCCCTCGAAAAAGGAGAGAGCCTGACGTTCGTCGTCCCGCTGCTCGCCAGAACGCGAGGCGCCGGAGACCTGCTCGAGCTGGAGCTTCGTGAGGACGGGCAGCCGGTGGTGATCCACCGGTCAGAGTTCCGTTAAACGGCGCGCTTTGCCCGGCGCGCGCCGCGATGGTAGGATCGGGCCCGAATGCGGGTCGCCTTCCTTTCTGACATCCACGGAAATCTCCCGGCCCTCGAGGCCGTGCTCCGGGCACTGAGGAACGAGCGGGTCGATCAGATCGTCTGCGGCGGCGACCTCGTCAATCCGCTCCTGACTTCCAAGGAATGCTGGGAGCTGCTCCGGGCCGAGTCGATCCCGATCATCCGGGGGAATCACGAGGACTATCTCGTCTCATTTCACGACCCCAAAGCGCCCGGAGCGGTGCGCGAGTCCGTGCAGTTCCGTCCCGTGCAGCAGGTGGCGCGCCATCTCGGAGCGCCGCTCGCGGCGGAGCTCGCGCGGCTGCCGCTCAGCCTTGAGTTCACTCCCAAGCCGGGGCATTCGCTCTTTCTCTGCCATGCCTCACCGCTGGCGAACCATCGGAGTTTCATCCGCGAACCGCTCACCGGAGAGTTCGCGGCCGCCCTGGAGCGCACGCAGGCACAGGCCATCGTCGCGGGGCACATCCACGAGCAGTGGCAAGGCGGCTGGCAGAGCGCCAAAGGGGAAAAACTTCTGGTCGTCGCCGGAAGCGTGGGCCTTCCGCTCATGGGCGCCCCCAGGCCGCAGTTCGCGATCCTGAGCTTCGACGGCACGCACTGGGAAGCCGAGCTCCGGTCGATCGAGTACGATCCCGAGCCCGCGCTCGAGGAGTACCGCGCCTCCGGCGCGCTCGACGCGGGAGGACCCATTGCCTGGCTTCTCTACGATGAGCTCCGAACCGGCCAGAAGCGCCTCTCGGAATTCATTCGGATGACCCTGGGCCTCTCGCCCCGGCCCGTTACGCTGGAAGAATGGCGCGAGCTCGCGCGCGATTACCTCCAGCGCAAGGGAACCTGGGAGGCGATTCCGCTCAAAGCCCGATGACGCCGCCCCCGCAGCCCGGGCCCACGCAGATGGGAGGCGCCGTAGGCGTAGGCGTCGGCAGCGGCTCAGGCTCAGGAGCCGTGTCCACGCAGCCGGGAATGACCTCGAGCACTGCCTTGAGCAACGTGGGATCGACGGAGACCGAGCTCAGCTCCTCACTCACCGAGGCGCGGATCTCGGTCGGAACCGGACACGCACCCGGAGCCGGCGTGCTGCGCGCGCCGATCCTCACCGGCGTGAAGCAGGCCTGCGCGGCCGAATCCGGGTGAACCGTCACGCTATTCGTCAGCGGCTGGAAAGACCGGCCTTCGCCTTGAAGCGCAAGGCTGAACTGGAACGGCTTCACCCGTTTCACGAGCTCGGTGATCGCGTCGGCCAGTATCCGCGTCGAGTTCGAGCTGTCATGCGCGCCCTGAAGCTGACCCCCCGGGGTCATGAGCAGGACCGCCGGAGCCCCCGGCGCGAGCTCGCCGTAGGTGGAAGTCTTGCCATCGCCGTCGAGATCGACGCCCGGGCTTTTCACGATCGCGCCGGTCATCCGCGCCAGGTAGGCGAGATCATCGAAGCTGCTCTCCTCGGCCGAGCCGGTCGCGAGGTCCCATGCCGGATTCTTCGCGCTCTTGTAGCCGATGCCGAGGAAGAGAACGCCCTTCTCCTTCAGTAACGCCGCGACCTGCTCGAGGCCAGGCACGCCCGAAGGCAGATCCTCGCGACGGTTCATCGCATCGGTGACCCCGAGCACGATCTTGATTCGCGACGGATCCTCGTCAAAGCCCATGCTCTTCGGACCGAAGTAAGGCTCCTGCCCCTGCCCGTCGACCACGGCCTTGACCGCGGTCGCCAGGGATTCCGGCAGATCCCCGCCCCCGCGCGCGCGAAGCGTTCCGAGCGCATCGCGCACCTGGCGGGTATCCGTCGTCAAGGCGACATTGAGCTTGTACGGCCAGTCCGTGGGCGTACCGCTGCGGTCACCGAAGTCGCGGTAACTCGCCAGCCCGAGCCGCAGGCTCGGCGTGAAGGCCGAAAGATTGTCGATCAGCCGCTGGACGTTGCGGATCATCGCCTCGATGTAGGGGAACATCGAACCCGTCACGTCAAAAAGAATCACGATGTCGATCCCAGGCACGTAGGTATTTTGCGGCAGATCCTTCCAAGCCGCCGGATCCACGCAGAGTCGCAGCCTCATGCAGGCGTTTTCGGGCACCGAGGCGACCACCGCGCCCCCCGCGGCCGAGAGTGTGCTCGGAACCGAGCACACCGGCCCACCCGGAACGGCCTTGCCCGGCGTGACCACGACCTGGCTCGATTCCACCGGTGCTTCGGACGATGGAGTCTCCGTCTCCTCCGTGGCTTCGCAGGCCGCGAGACCCAGAATCGCCAAAGCAGAGACCCAGACCTTCCAACTTGGACTCGTTCTCTTTGTCATAAGCGCCCACCCTTAATTAAGAATATATCTTAACTTTGTTATCTTTCCTAAATCTTTTTATTGTTAAAATTAGGCTTAAAAAACAATGAGTTCCAACGGATATTTCAAGGGGTAAATTTATATTACGACTTGAGAACCGATTTCGATGACCTGATCCGGCGGAATCCCAAAGTAGTCGGTTGCGGGCCGCGCATTACGGGAGAGAAGCATGAAGAGCTTCTTTCGCCAGCGAGCCATCGGGGCCTCGCCGCCCGGGATAATGCTTTCGCGGCCCAGGTAAAAGCTGATCTGGTCGATATCGAGGGGAAGCCCGGCCGCCAGGCACCAGATCAGGATGTCGGACATGTCCGGCGTCTCCATGAAGCCGTAGCGCGCCTTGACCTTGAAGAAGCCGTGCGAAAGCTCGGTCACCTGAACCCGGCGCGTATCATCCACCTGCGGCACGTTCTTGGTCACGATAGACATGAGGATCACCCGCTCATGAAGCACCCGATTGTGCCGGAAGTGGTGGCGCAGCACCTGCGGGGCGATATCCTCGGTGAGCGTCATGAAGACCGCGGTTCCCGGCACCCGGGCCGGGCGCTTTCTCTGGATCGTCATGAGAAAGCGATCGATCGGCGAGGCCGAAGCGAGCATGACCTTGCCGAGCTCTTCCCTTCCCCTCTTCCACGTCATCATGACGACAAAGAGCAGGAGGGCGATCAGGATGGGAATCCATCCGCCCCGGACGAGCTTGACCATGTTGGCGCCGAAGAACGCGAGGTCCAGCAGCAGGAAAACGCCGACGACGCCGATGGCGACGGGCAAGGGCCAGCCGAGATAGCGTCGGGCGACGCCGAAGTACAGCAGCGAGGTGATCACCATGGTGCCTGTCACCGCGACGCCATAGGCCGCGGCCAGGCCCGAGGAGTGACCGAAGAGCACCACCAGCGACACCGAGCCCACCATCAGGAGCTGATTGACCTGCGGCACGTAGATCTGCCCTGCCTTCTCCTTGGAGGTGTGGCGAATCTGGGTCCGCGGCAGATAGCCCAGCTGAATGGCCTGCTGAGTGAGCGAATAGGCACCCGAGATCAGCGCCTGCGACGCGATGACGGCGGCGGTGGTGGCGAGCGCGATCAGCGGATAAAGCAGCCATCCCGAGACTAGGCCGTAGAACGGGTTTTGCGCGGCGCCGGGCCCCTGATCCAGAATCAGAGCGCCCTGCCCGAAGTAGTTCAGGAGCAGGGCCGGGAGAACGATAAAGAACCAGCCGAGGCGGATCGGGCGCTTGCCGAAATGCCCCATGTCCGCATAAAGGGCCTCGGCTCCCGTGATGCAAAGGACCACCGAGCTCAGGATGAGGAAGCCGCGCATGCCGTTGTCGGCGAAAAACCGGACGGCATGGAGCGGGTTGACGGCCTGAAGGATCTCGGGCCGTTTGAGCACCCAGGGCACGCCGATCGCGCCGATCGTAAGGAACCACAGCAACGTCGCGGGCCCGAAGGTCGCGCCGATCCTGGCGGTGCCCCGCCGCTGAAACCAGAAGAGCGAAACCAGAATCAGCACGGTGAGCGGCACCACCACCGGACGGAACGCGGGCGCCGCGGCCTGCAGCCCTTCGATCGCGCTGAGGACCGAGATCGCGGGCGTGATGATGCCGTCGCCGTAAAGCAGGGCCGCGCCGAAAATTCCGAAAGGAATGATCCCGCCCGGGATCGGCCCCACCCGCACATCCCTCATCCGCGGCAGCAAAAGCGCGATGAGCGCCAGAATGCCGCCCTCGCCGCGATTATCAGCGCGGAGAATGAAGCCCAGGTACTTCACCGTCACGACGATCATCAGAGACCAGAAGATCAGGCTCACGGTCCCGAAGACATTCGGCGCGGTCAGCGCAATCCCGTGCGAAGGATGAAAGCACTCGCGCATCGCGTAGAGCGGCGAGGTCCCGATGTCTCCATACACCACCCCGAGAGCACCGAGCGCGAGCTTGAAAAGGCCGGAGCGCGAGGGCGGCTCGACAGGACCCACCTCCTCCGGCGGCTCAAGATCGGCCCCCTGCAGGGGCGGGGATACGGAGGGCCATTTTTTCTGAGGAGCCGCGGATGGCGCCATGCGAAGGGGGAGAGACTGCAACGGCCGTGCTGAAAGCGGGAGGCCGATCCGCCGTTCAGGCCGCCTGCAGCTTCCCCTCCGGCTCCGGTGGAAGCTCCACGGTGAATGTCGCGCCTTGCCCCTCCTCGCTTTCCACCCCGATCCGCCCCTGATGCGCTTCAACGATCTGGCGCACGATATATAGGCCGAGCCCCAGACCCGCGATCTCCGCACCGTTCACCGCGCGCTCGAAGCGCTCGAAGATCCGCGTTTGCAATGCCCTGGGTATCCCTCGCCCCTGGTCGCGCACGGCGATGCGCACGACCTTCCGCCCAGCCAGGTCGATACCGTGCCCCGCCTCCAACGTGATCGGCCTCCCTTCTCCGTACTTCAGCGCGTTAGTCAGGAGATTCGTCACCACCTGATCGATCCGGGCCCGATCCCATCTCCCCTTCAGCTCAGGTTCCACGCGTACGTCCACCTTGCTTCCCGCCTGAGCGATCTGCGGAGTCAAACGCAGGAGCACCTCGTTGATCAGCTCACCCAGCTTCACCTCCGTCAGCTCGATCGAGAGTTTCCCGAGCCGTATCCGTGTCAGGTCCAGCAGCTCCTCGACGAGGGCGCTCAGCCTGCGGCTTTGCCGCTCACAAATCTCAAGCGTCGCATTGGGGCCGATCCGGCGACGCAGGAGCTGAAGCTGCATGTGCAGGGAGGTCAGCGGCGTCATCAGCTCATGGGACGCGATGGAGAGAAACTCGTCACGAGCCCGGAGCGCCTCACGAGCCTCCTCGAGAAGCTTCTCCGTCTGCATCTCCGCAAGCTTGGACTCCGTGGTGTCGATCTGCGCGCCCACCACGCGCAGGGCCTGTCCCGCCGCGTCCACGAAGACGTGACCTTTCGAGCGAATCCAGTGAACACTCCCGTCGGGCCAGATGATCCGGAACTCCACATCCATATCCGAGCGTCCCCGTACCGCGCTCTCCGCGGCCAGGGTCACGCGCTCGCGATCCTCGGGATGCACCCGACGAACGAATTCATCCCAGCCCGTCCTCAAGGGGACTTCTCCAGGTCCGAAGATCAGCTCACGACTGCCGGTCCAGCGGATCGCCTGCGGGGCCGGTCGCCACTGGGGCCTGAGATCCCAGTCCCAGATGGCCACGTTCGAGGTCTCCGCGGCCAAGCGCAGACGCTCCTCACTTCTACGAAGCCGGTCTTCCGCCTCCTTGCGATCGTCGATATCCAGGTTGATCCCGACCCAGGAGGTCACCTTCCCGGTCAGATCCTTCACCGGGAGGCCCCGACTCAGTACCGTGTGAACGCGCCCACTCCCGTCACGAAGGCGCAGCTCCTGCTCCCAAGGCTCCCCTTCGGGTACCCGCGCCAGCCAGTTTACGCGGATGGCCTGCGCGCTGTCGGGCTCCAGCTTTCGCAGCCAGCCCGAACCTCGCGCCTCTTCCATGCTCATACTCAGCAGGTCCAGGAAGGACTGGCTGAAATACTCCATCTCCCCCGCGAGAGAGGCGCGCCACACGCCATACGGCAGGGACTCACCCATCACGCGAAACTGCTCGCGGCTCTGACGCAGATCCTCCTCGGCGCGCTTGAGCCCGTCGATGTCAACGATCGTCCCGAACCAATGGCGGATCTTCCCTTCCCGATCCCGGAGCGGCAGCGCGCGAATCAGCTGCCAACGGTACTCTCCGTCACTTGCCCGGCGGAGCCGGCTCTCGATCTCGAACGAGCCCGTCTGCTGCGCCATCCGCCAGCGATTCACCATGGCCTGCGTATCCTCGGGATGGACAATGCGGAGCCAGCCGCCGGCCGCGGTCTCCTCCGGACCCAGTCCGGTGTAGCTGAACCACACGCGATTGGCGAACTCGAACCCCCCGCTCGGAAGCGCGGTGAAAACCATCTGCGGCCCGAACGCCGCGGGCGTCGGGAGCCTGGCCTCGAGGTCCTGAATCTTGAGCTGCTGCCCGATGGACAGCCTCTCCGTCAGGTGACTCATGATCAGAGCCGCGACAAGGAATATCGCGTATTCCACGGGGATCCCGAGGGCCGGAAGCAGAAGCAGTGAAGCCAGCACAAGAGAAGCCGCGGACACCACACCCGCCCAGAAACCGCCGAGGAGCGCACTGGCGAACACGGCGGGAAAAAAAAGGACGAAACGGCTCTCTCCGCCCTGCTGCCGCAGGAGCCCCTGCAGCACGAAAGCGAGCGAGGAGCAGGCCAGCGCGGTCAGCACGAGAAGCGCCCAGGGCGGTCGGCGGATCATTCCCCCAAGGGATTGCAAGAAGAAGGCAACACTCAGCTTGTGTTTTGAAGGACCTGACGCTACCAAATTAAGATGGGCCATCGCTTCGGGTCACTCCTGATTCTGCTTCTTCTCGCCGCGCTGGGTTCAGCGCCGGACGCACAGGCGGTGCGCAAGGCTCGTGTCAGGGTTCCCACTCCTCTTCTGAAAAAAGTGGGAGACCCACCCGAGGTTCTGCGAGTACTCGCCGCAGGGACCGCGCTTCACACCTCCGATCAGGCCAAAGACGGCCACTACAAGGCCATGACCAGCGATGGAGTCGTCGGCGTAATCCGCGGGGATGCGCTGCAGTTTTTTGAGGCGCCGCAGACACCGGCGA
>JAMPXZ010000123.1 GCA_023700925.1 Oligoflexia bacterium
GAAAAGTACGGGTCCTTTGCGTGGGAGTCCAGCCGCACCACGTAAGGCGACATCTGCGTGACGCTCAGGACATTGAGCTGGTTTTCGAGGCGAGCCGCGAGCCCCAAGGAGATGCCGCCGCCATAGGAGTGTCCGACGAGCGCGATATTCCGAAGCCGGAGTTGCTTCACGATCAGCTCCTCCAGGTCGTCGAGCTGGTCGATGTAGTCGATGGCCTTGGGGAGTTCGTGACGCTTGAGGAAATTCTCGAGCGTCATGCCGTGGCCGTGCAGATCCACGCGCAGCACGCCGAAGCCTTCGGCCGTGATCCGCTTGGCGATCGCGTCGAGGTCCTCCATGCTATCGCCCAGCCCATGGATCAGGACGAAGGTGGGCTTATCCGTATTCGCCGGGGTGTGGGACATGAACAGTTCGCGCCCGCTCGAGAGGCGGACTAGCCGGCGGCTCTCCACTCGGCCAGCCAGGGAGGAGAAAAACTCCCAACAACCCTCGATGACTCCGCGACCGCCGGAAGTTCGGCCGAAAGCGACTGGGGCGGGAGCAACGAAGGATAGCGTCACCACTGACATCATCAGGAAGCGGATCATAAGACTACGTTGAATCGTGGGCATAGCACCTCTGTGCAGGGGAATGGTCACCTCTCCTCTTGAGTCTCGCAGGAAGGGCCGTCCGGTGGAAGCCGGAAAGAAGTGCCGGGGTACGATAGCGGGATACAATCAAGGTCATCAGGGTGCTTGCCTTGAATGTCGGCCAACCTCCCCCTATAAATAGAACATGGCGATTCAACAGGTACTTCTCTCCGCTCAGCTTCTGGCGTTTTGCGTGACCGTGCTCCTGGCTTTCCACTCGTTCAGGCTCCGAAGGATCCGAAGCGCCAAATTTTTCAGCCTGATCATGATCATTTCGGCGGGATGGTCGCTAGCGGCCTTTCTCTACCTGTTTCTGAAGGATATCGAGCTGAAGATCCTGGCGATCAAGTTCATCTTCGTGACCGTTCCTTTCGTCAGTCCGATGGTCCTCCTGTTCGCCGAAGGCCTGACGGGAAAGAGGCCCATCAGGCTTCAACCCTGGGCGTTGTTTGCCATTCCGGTCATGTCCGGAGTCCTGAGCTTCACCTCCTCCTGGCATGACCTGCATATCCATGGGTTTTCGGAGCGAACTTGGAACGGTCTGACGATCCTGGACTTTGAGCTGGGGCCCGGCTTCCGGGTATCGCAACTCTATTCGATCGCCCTGCTCATCGTGAGCGCGGTGATGTTTCTGGCCCTGGTCTTCGATGCCACGAACAAGGTCTACCGCTGGCGCGCCCTGCTTTCCCTCATCGGGTTGCTAACCGTGACGGGAGCGGTGTTCCTTGGGATTTTCGGCTCTTTTCCGGTGAGAAGACTCCAACTGGTACCGCTCACTTTCATGGTGGCGGGGCCGCTCTTCGCGCTTGCGATTTTCAAATATAAGTCGTTCACGCTCGCGCCGGTGGTCCGCGAATTTGTTTTCGAGCACATCCAGGTTCCGATCCTGGTCATTGACGATGCGGACCTGCTCCTGGCGAGCAATCGGGCCGCAACCGAGCTTTTCGGCTGGGGCACCGAGGATCGTATCGGCGAGCCGCTGAGCGCTCTGCTCCCGGGCGCTGCGTCGTTCATCACCGCCATCAGCTCCTTGCGGCAGGAGCCGTCACGACCCGTCGAGTGGCAGTGGTCCGAAAGCCAGGATCGGAGGATTTTTCAGGTTTCTTCAGGGCACCTGGTCGAGCCGGATCGCAAGGGGCCTCGCCTGATCCTCTACCTGTTTGACATCTCAGCGCGGAGGCAGGCGGAGCTGGAACTGGAATCGCGCAATCAGACTCGGTCCAAGCTCCTGTCGCTGATCGGCCATGATCTCGCCGGTAATATCGCGAACCTGCGCCTTCTCTCCTCCATGCTCAGGGAGCGCGAAGACGAAAGGGACAGCGAATCCCGCCGCCTGATCCAGATGATCGCGGAGACCTCGGACACGATCTATGAGTTCCTCGAGAAGATGCTCGTATGGCTGGGGAGCCATCAGTACCTGATCGAAGTGAAGCACAGAGCCTTCCCGGCCAAAGAGCTGCTGGACGACGTCCTTCGCTTTGAGCTGCCCGTGGCGAAAATGAAGGGCGTCAGCCTCGACTGCGAGACGCCGAATGACCTCGTGATCAAGGCTGACTACGAAATGACGGGATCGATCCTCCGGAATCTTACGGCCAATTCGATTAAGTTCACGCCCGCCGGCGGCAGCATCACTATCCGGGTCACTCGCAAGGAGGACTCCGTCGTATTTACGGTTCGGGATACCGGCATCGGAATCAGTAAGGACCGCCTGAGCCGAATCCTATGCGGAGCGACCGCACCGGCCGGTCCCTCCGGACTGGGCTTGATCATCTGCCGCGATTTCGTGGATCGGCAGGGCGGCGAGCTCTTCGTCGATAGCGAACCGGGACGTGGAAGCGTTTTTGGCTTTTCGCTGCCTCACAGGGAACACGCAAGAACGGACTAAGGCCGGTCACTGACCTTCCGGAGCTCGAACGTTCCGGCCAGCTGGTAACGGGAGTCCTCCCATGAAAGGGAGTACCGATCCAGGCCCCAGCGCAAAAGCGTGATCCGGGCGCGACCCGAGTGAAGCATCGCTTTCTCGGGCGTGGTGGCAAAGGAGCCATCGCAAATCTTGCGCCAGTTGGCGGGATCGTTTTCGAGGTTATTGACCCTGACGGGAAGGTCGCGCTCGCGATCCGGAGTCAGCAGCGTGATATTGAACACGAATGGCTTCTCGCCGTCGCAGGTGGACGGGTTCTCGGGGAACTGATCGATCACCGAAATACTCAGGATCTTCACCGGCCCGAAGCTGCGCAAGTAACCCCCGCCAAGATCGAGCAGGATCTTCGAGCACTCCGGGCTGCAGGAGACGACCTTATAACGTCCGCTGAAATCCGGATTTCCACTCGGCTCGCTCGCGATAGCGAGTCCCGGCATTGCTAGCAGGCACAGCAGAAAGGATAGAGCAGTCTTCATGGAAGCATCCCCGTCGGAACGGCACCATAGCGGCAAGGCGCCGAATCCGCAAGCAGCCGTTCCACAGCGCGGCCGCGCCCTGCAAACCGGCGTGCCCTTTGGGCCTTTTGATTTCAAGGACTTGGTGCTACAAAACCCGCTTGTAGCACCATGATGAAGGCAAGTATTTCAAACGGACTATCAGGCACTCTGATCGGGCTGGGACCGCTTCTGCTGGTCTTTGCCTTCGCGGAGATCGCCCAAAGCTGGACCCAGTTCGCCTGGGCATCCGCCTTCGCCTGTCTTGCGATCAGCTTGTCGGGTTTCCTGCTCGAGCTCATTCCCCGACTTTCACGGACCATGGGCGTGCTGGGAACCGCGGCTCTGCTCGGGATCCTGTTTCCCCACATCACCGAGTCTCCGACGCTCGCTTTGCTCTGGATGATCATCACGGTGATCCTGCTCGGGATCCTCTTCGACGTCTCCAGCGTCAAGACGCTCGTGCTTTCGCGCGCGGGCAAGAGTCTTCCCGTGCTGAGCTCGTTCCGCATCCTGGCCTGGCTTTCTTTCGTCACCTGGTTCTCAGCGACCGTCACGAGCGTCGGACATCTTTACGGCGACAAGCTCTGGCTTGCCTCTCTGATCTCCACCGGCTTTTGCCTGCTGTTCAGCCTGCGCTGGCTACTCTCCGAACGGCGCAACCAGCTCGTAAACATCGCCTGGCTCTCGCTTTCCTTGTTTCTTATGATCGGAAGCGCCCTCGCCCTGAAGCAAAACCCACGCTTCCTGGCCACAACCTGGCTGCTCTTTCCCGCTTCCGTGCTGATCCTGGCAAAGGAGGAGCACGAGGACATCGCGGGAAGCCTCGGCGAGATGCTCCTCGAGCATCCTGCCCGTCTGCTGCTGCTGACGTTCTTCGGCCTGTGTATCGGTGGCTCCTTCCTGCTTTCGCTGCCCGCTGTCGCGACAGGGACCGGGACCATAACGTACATCGACGCAGCTTTCACGGCCGTCAGCGCCGTCTGTGTGACCGGACTCACGGTCTTGGACACACCGCGAGCCTTCAGCGGCTTCGGCCAATTCTCTATCCTGCTGCTGATACAGGTCGGCGGACTCGGGATCATGACGTTTTACACGGCGGCGTTCGCGCTTTTCCGCCGGCGATTCAGCATCCGGCATGAGCGCGCGATGCTCCAGGTGGTGGGCGAGGAGCGGCGCGGAGAGGTCCTCAAGGCGCTCAAGACGATGCTCAAGGTCACCTTCGTGACGGAAGTCTTCGGCGCACTCGCCCTTACGGCTCTCTTCGCACAAGCCGGAGAAACCCCTCGTGATGCCCTCTGGCAAGGCGTTTTCACCGCGATCTCCGCCTTCTGTAATGCCGGCTTCGCGCTGAAAACCGATAGCCTCATCCCCTTCCAGTCGAACATTCCCATCCTCCTGACCGTTTCACTTCTGATCATCGCTGGTGGTCTGTCCCCGATGGCGGTGGTAACCCTCCCCGATGTTTTCAAGAAGAAGCCGATCCCCCTGCAAACCCGTCTCATCGTCTGGACCACGCTCTTTTTGCTCATCGCCGGCACCTTCGGCTTCGCCGCCTTTGAATGGGCAAACACGCTGGAGGGTCTCTCCTTCGGGGACAAGCTCTCGAACGCCTGGTTCCAATCCGTCACGGCGAGAACCGCCGGCTTCAACTCCGTGGACATAGCCGCGCTCACGCCGACCGGATCAGTCCTCATGATGATCCTGATGTTCATCGGCGGGAGTCCCGGTGGCACCGCGGGCGGCATCAAGGTGACCACCTTCGCGCTGCTGCTCATGGCGACAGTGGGAATCTTCCGCGGCTCGCCGCGCATCCATCTTTTCGGAAGGCACGTCTCGCACGTGAGCGTCTACCGCTCGATCGCGGTCCTGGTGACCAGCCTCTCCGCGGGCGGGCTGACGCTGTTCTTCCTTTTCTTGACGCAGGAAATCCGGCCCGGGATCCTTCTCTTCGAGGTGATCTCCGCGCTGGGAACGGTCGGGCTCAGCCAGGGCGCAACGGTACGGCTGGACTCGATCGGCAAGCTCATCATCATGGTCTGCATGCTCTTCGGGCGCGTCGGACCACTCACGGTACTGCTGTCGCTCGCTTCGGTTCGACCCGATAGAGCGGCATGGCTGCCCAAAGAAGACGTTACGGTCGGATAGGATAGGAGACTCATCATGAGGAGCCAGGTCATTGTCATCGGTCTGGGTCAGTTCGGAATGGCGCTCACCAAATCCCTCTCCCTGAGAGGCGCCGAGGTGATCGCGGTGGACGTGGACGAAGCTAAGGTACAAACCGCCGCGGCGTTCGCGACCGAAGCCATCCGCATGGACGCCACCGACCAGGAGGCACTTGCGCGGCTTGAGCCGGCCAAGCGCGACGTCTGCGTCTGCGCGACCGGTGACCAGTCCAAGGAAGCCGCCATCATCTGCACCGCGCTCCTCAAGCAGCTCGGCGCCAAACGCATCATCTCCCGCGCCAACGATGATCTGCACAAACGGATCCTCCAGGTCGTCGGAGCGGACGAGATCGTCAACCCGGAGTGGGCGTTCGGAGAGCGTTTCTCCAATCGCATCGTCTACAAGATGGTGCTCGAGGAGATGTCCCTCGGATCGGATCTGGTGATCACGGAATTCCACGTTCCGGAGCTCTTCGTAGGCAAAACCCTCGTGCAGCTCGACCTGCGGCAGCGGTTCGAGATGATCGTGGTCGCCGTGCGCCGAGGTGAAAAGGGCAATGTTCAGCTACCCGATCCGACCAATACCCTCGAGAGCGGCGACATTCTCGTCGTCGTCTCCAAGGCCGGCGCGGTCGCGCACCTGATGGCGCGAGTCTAGGAGTCGATCATGTACCTCTCGCGGGAAATGAAAGTCGGGCACTCGCTGCTGCTGGGCCTCAATATCCTGGTGGCGCTTTCGTCGATCTCCCTTCTCGAGCGGATGAAGCCTACGGTCGGCACCCTGCTGAAGGAGAACGTCTCCTCGACCGAGGCGATCGAAGGAATGCTCTCGTCGCTGACGCTTCCGAACGCCGCGCTGACCGAGAAGCGTGATCGCTTCCTCTCCTCGCTCGCCCTGGCGCGCGCGAACATCAACGAGAAGGAAGAGATGACCCCTATCGCGCGCATTGAGCGCCTGGCCGAGCCGGCGCTGCGGGGCGATCCGGCCGCCGTCAACGCCGTGGTCACCGATCTGAACGAGCTGGGACTTATCAACCGCAAGGTCATCAGGAAGGCCGATAGCCGCCTCCGGAAACTCGGAACCACCGGAGGCTGGGCGATGGCAATCCTGGGCTTCATCACCTTCGTCCTCGGGCTCCTGATCCTGGACCGTTTCAGCAACCGCATCTGGGAACCCGTGCAGGATATCGCCGAGGTCATGACAGCATGGAAGGAAGGGAATCGCCACCGCCGCTACCACCTTCGCTCGGCGGCGCGCGAGATCGAACATATCGGCGCGTCGCTGAACGCGCTCCTCGATGAGGCCGGGGACCTGAGGATGCTCGAGCGAAGGAGCCGGACCGAAGGCGCCGACTCCTGCAAGGAAGATCGGCTGCTGCTCATCGGACTTCTCGAGAGCTTCAACGAACCCTCCTTTCTCATTTCCGAAAAGGGCGCGCTGCTCACGGCGAACTCAGGAGGCCTCAAAGTACTCAGCCAGAAAAACGGCCACGAGGTCCGCGAACAGCTCGTCAACGCGCTAGCCGGGTCCGCCACAAAGGTCGAGGCCGGGCTTTCAATTCAGACCCATCCCGTCGAGGGGACGAATTACTGGTTATGCCGAATTACGGGATAAGCTATTGGACTCAGACTGTTTATTCTGCCATATGACCTCTTGACGCTCCGCGTCCATTCCGATAGATAGTTTCTGCTCACTGTTCCCGCCCGTGGTATCCAATCTTCACCCCATTGAACAGGAGGGGGAAACGATGAAATCCTTTTTCAGCCTCACCGCCCTTGTTGGTGCACTCGTCTTCGGCCAGGTCGCGCTTGCGGATTCTTCCGCCAAAACCTATCGCAACAGCAACCCCACGACCGGGACGCCCAGTTACCTTTTGTCCATGAAGCTCGACTCGCAGCCGTGCGGTGGCTTTGGATATCAGGTGACGTTCGAACACGCCGATCCCCTGAACTTCTGCCGCGGCTGGAGCGAAACCTCGCGCCGCGAATGGAAAGTCTGCGTCGGCCGCGAAGTGGGCGACTTCCCGTTCCCGAAACGCTGCATCGGCTACAAGAAACGGATTGCCGAAGTCGAAACGGTCCAGGTCACTTACGACGAGTCCAGCGACACGCTAGTGCGTAACAAGCAGACGGTCCGCAATGACGAGCTCGTCTTCGAGGAGTCCTATGAGCTCCAGGCGCGGGGCGCCGACTTCCATCTCACCTACGCTTTCATGAGCAGCGGATCGGATGGACTGCGCAAAGGGATTCAGCAATATACCTACGTTCTCGCCGAGTAATCCGGCTTAGAGGTCGGACTGCGGGACTGAAGGCTCCGGAACGGTTTCCTGTTCTTCCGGTGGCGTCGTGTCCTGTCGTTCCAGGACCTCAACGTCCGGAAAGGGTTCGGGTGTCGAGCCTGAACGGGCCGAACCTGAACGCGCGCGGGCACCGCTTTGAGCATTGGTTTCACAAGGGGGACACTGGCAGACGCAGGTGACACCGGCTGATTGGTCCGGAGTCACCTGCGCTGCCCGGCCAGCTGCTTGAGTCCCCACCGGCAAGTCGATGGGCAAGCCCTCGGTCTGCGTGGGGCTGGGTGTAACCGCCGGTGCCATGGGCTGGGTCGGACGGATCAGGTACACGCCGTCGGGCGCGGCGACGATGATGCCGTCACTGCCGTAAATCACGGGCCCCCCGCCAGGGACATTGCTCGGCAACGGGATGCGTGGCGCCTGCGCGCCCGCGGGGATCGCAAAGAGAAAAACCAGCAACCAGACGTGGGCTTGGATGCTCGGCATACGGACACACCTCGCTGTAAAAGGCAGCAAGGGCCGTTCCGCCCGACCGCGCTCCTAGATTCCTTCGGCGGCCAGGTCGCAATTCCAAAGCCGCTTGAAGTTGCGGGCAGCCTCCGGCTGGCCGAGAAGCAGCGCTGTCTTGACGTACGCGCATTCCACCGTCATGCAGCCGCCCCAGTAAGCACCGGCGGCCAGGACTTCTTTGCCGGCCGAATAGGCGGGCGCCTTGAGAGGCGACCCGTGCATCGCTCCGTCGCCCGCGCTTTGGTTGACGACGACGACGGGGAGATCACGCTTTCGCGCCTCCGAGAGCAGGCGCATAAAGGCCTCATCCTGGGTAGGCGCTGTCCCGGACGGAAAGACCACGAGCACTAATCCTTCGAGTCCCGGCAGAAGTCCTTCGGTTACCGCCTGAGCGGGAAAGCCGGGGGTCACTTCAAGAACCGCGACCCTACGGCTGAAGCGCGGCTTAAGGGGTGTGCGAGGCGATCGCTTCCTGAGCCACTGCGCGGCTGAATGATCATAACGGATCTCGGTGCCGACGAGCGCAAGGGGCGGCGCCTTGGGACTCTCGAACGCGTCGAACTCAGAGGCGCTGCGCTTTCTCGTCCGATTGCCCTGCAAGAGGCGGTTATCGAAAAAGACGCTCACCTGACCGACGACGGTCCGAGGGCCGCGGGCCGCGATCTCGACAGCCGAGATAAGGTTACGCCGGGCGTCGGTCCGCAGGGCGGCCAGCGGACGCTGGGCGCCGGTGAGGACCACCGGCTTGAGACACGGTCGAAGGAGCAGGGAAAGCGCGCTGGCCGTGTACGAAAGGGTATCAGTTCCATGAAGCACGACGATTCCGTCGTAGTCGGTCCACTTGCCGCGGATTCGCTCGGCGACCATGAGCCACTCGTCGGGGCCGACGTGGGCGCTATCGCAGTTGAGAACGATCTCGATATCGCAATGGGCGAGCTTGCCGAGCTCGGGAACCCGGCTTCGCAGCCGCTGACCGAGCAGGCGCGGCGACAACTTGGGGAGGTCCAGCGGGAACTCGTCCATTCCGAACGTCCCGCCCGTATACAGGATCAACACACGGGGAAGCTTGGGCGACATGGTTCTTTTCCTGTCCCCCAGCCTAACCCTGATCCGAATCGGAGTCCAAGCCAAAGGAGGAGCGGGGCCGCCTCACCCCGCCTCCTTTGGTTACTCCAAGCTAGTAGCTGGACTTGCTTTCCGACTTCTTGCTATCGGATTTTTCTTCACCCATCATCCCGCCCTGCATGCCCCCGTGCATGCCTTTCATGCGGCCCATTTTTCCCATCGCCATGCATTCACCGCGGTTCATGCCGCTCGAGCGGCAGCTCTCCATCATCTTGGCACGACACTCGGAGAGCGACTTGTTTTCGTCCTTCAGACATTTGGCGGCGTCCTCGTGGACCTTGGCCATCTTCTCGTGCTTCTCGATGTGCGTTTGCCTCATCTGCTCATTGGCGGCTTTATTCGGAGTCGTCTCTTCTCCGAAGGCCTGGAGGCCCAACGTCAGACTTCCGATCACGGCAAACAATAGCGTCCTTGAACTCTTCATCTGAAATTCCTTCCCGGCATTGCGTCGACGCAACGCCCAAGTCTTGGGGTTAGCAGTCACGAAAATGACTACGGGTGCAGGCGTTGCAAGGCAAAGGCCGCGACCGTCCGCCCACGGCAGACGAATTGCAGAACTCGCGGCCATATGGCTCTCATCTGGGTTCTTTGCCCGAATCTCCGAGGCGCCCGCCTCTTTGAGCTGGATGCCTCGAACGACACCGTCAAGTTCCTGCGTGAGCTCCGGCGGCCGGACGTTCAGCTGCGAGAGGCCCACTTTGACAACGACGAGGATCTGCCGGAAGTGCTGGCCGACTCCGCCAGAGATCAGCTGGAGCGCAGGAGCGCGGAGAGCTACTCGGCTTTTCTTGCCCGGGAGCTCGACGCCGCCCGCAAGGATCACCAGTTCGACGGCCTCGTGATCTGCGCTGAACCCCGTTTGCTCGACATCCTCCGAAAGAAGCTGACGCCGAAGGTGGTCGCCCGAGTGGTGGGAACGATCGAGCAGGACCTGTACAACGTGAACGAGTCAGACCTCGTCGCCTACCTTCGAGACATCGGCGCGGCGAAAGCGGCGAGCTAACGCCCCAATGGCCACGTCGCCGGGATCTTCTCGCGCTCGTGGGACAGCACGAGCGGGGTGAGGGCGGTCGTTCGATCGATGTGAAAATAGGCGTCATAGCGGCTGGAAACGACGGTCGAGGTGTAGTTGCCCCGCTCATGGTCCGGGTCAAACACCACTCCGATCGCCCGCTGGTCCAAAGGGGTCCGCAGCGGCGGCGTGGGAGCCGCTTCGCCGAACAGCGTGACGATGCGATCGGACCGCCATTCGCGCGCGATCGAATGATAGACCGCATCGAGGCTGTCCTTCTTGGCGGGAGGCATGGCCATTTCCTGCAGCGGACCGTCCCAGGCGCGGGCGGCGACCATGCGACCATCATAGCTACCGAAGCCCACGATGGCCACCTCGTGTTCGCCGAGCCGTTCCCGGGCGAGTCCGCCCAGATTGACGAGCCCGTCCTTCGTCATGTCGGTCGCGCGGTAGTCGCCGACATGGGTATTGTGGGCCCAGACCACCGCCTTGTGCTCGCGGCCTTCCGCCGCGAGAAGCCAGCTCAACGTCTCCATCATGTGCCGGTCGCGGATGTTCCACGACTCGTTGTCGCCGCGGATCATCGCGCGGTAATAGCGCGCCGCACTCTGCACCACCCTCGCGCTCTGCTGCGCGTCGATCAGATCGTCCACCTTCGCCCCCCGAACGTCACTTGCCAAGCTGAGCTTCAGAAGATCCTCGAGGTTATGGGTCACCTCCTCGGCGCAGCCCTCGGGAAGCTTCAGGGTCGACCGTGCATAAAGCATTTCATCTCCGGAAAACTGATCGAAGCAGGCATAGCGTTTCTTCGCCCTTCGGGCCATGAGAGGACTCACCTCTTCGAGATATCGAATCACCGACTCGATCGACTCGAAGAGCGAGTACATATCGAGCCCGC
>JAMPXZ010000124.1 GCA_023700925.1 Oligoflexia bacterium
CGCCGACGGGCTGTACAAGGACGAGCGCATCATCTGCTCGCCCCAGGCCGGTGAGGTCTCGGTGAGGTTCCCCGAGAGCGCCCCTGAAAAGCGGATGATCAATCTCTGCGCGAACAACTACCTGGGGCTCTCGAGCCACCCGGAGATCATGAAGGCCGCGCATGACGGGCTCGAAAAGCGGGGCTTCGGCATGTCCTCCGTGCGTTTCATCTGCGGAACGCAGGACGTGCACCGCGAGCTCGAGCGCAAGGTCAGCGCCTTCCTCGGTACCGAGGACACGATCCTGTTCTCCTCGTGCTTCGACGCCAACGGCGCGCTGTTCGAGGGTCTGCTTGGCGCCGAGGACGTGATTTTCTCGGACAAGCTCGTTCATGCCTCGCTCATCGACGGGATGCGCCTGTGCAAGGCGCAGCGCCACGTTTACGATCACTCGAATCTCGAGCAGCTCGAGGAGCTTCTGAAAACCAAGACCGGCCGGATCAGGCTGATCATCACTGACGGCGTGTTCTCGATGGACGGGGACATGGCCAAGCTCGACGTGCTGGCGGACCTGGCCGAAAAATACGAGTGCCTGCTCGCGGTCGATGACTCGCACGCGACCGGCTTCATCGGAAAAACCGGGCGCGGGACTCACGAGCATTTCAACGTGATGAGCCGCGTGGACATCATCACGACGACGTTCGGCAAGGCGCTCGGCGGCGCGACCGGCGGGTGCGTCTCCGGCCGCAAGGAGCTGATCGAGCTGCTCAAACAGCGCGGGCGCCCCTATCTGTTCAGCAATGCTTTGATGCCCGCGGTGGTTTACGCGTCACTCAAGGCGTTCGAACTTTTGATGCAGTCTACCGAGCGTCGCGACAAGCTCGAGACGCTCACCACGTTCTGGCGCAAGTCCCTCACGGGCGCCGGCTTCGATCTCAAGCCCGGCGACACCCCGATCGTGCCCGTGATGCTTTACGACGCGAAGCTCGCGCAGCAGTTCAGCCGTGATCTTTACCAAGAGGGCGTGTTCGCCGTGGGCTTCTTCTATCCGGTCGTCCCGAAGGGCGAGGCCCGTATCCGCACGCAGCTTTCGGCCGCGCTCGATCAGCCGCAGCTCGAACGAGCGCTAGAGGCTTTCGTGAAGGTGGGACGCAAGCACGGCGTGATCAAGTAACGGCGAGTTGTCCGGCGAGGCCGTAGCCCGAGCGGAAAGCCAGCCACGAAAACAAAAGGGGCAGATCCCAGCCGGGACCTGCCCCCTTTTTAAGCACGATCGCGTGAGCGCGGATCAGTAACGGTTGCCGCGTCCGCCGCCGCCGCCGCCGAAGCCGCCACGGCCGCCGCGCTCGCCGCCGCGTCCGCCGCCGCCGCCGAAGCCGCCGCCGCCACCACCGAAGCCACCGCCGCGGCTCTCGCGGGGAGCCATCGGGCGCGCTTCATTGACGGTCATCGGGCGGCCTTCGAAGTCCGCGCCGTTGAACTTGCTGATGGCGGCCTGCGCTTCCGCATCGTTCGACATTTCGACGAAGCCGAAGCCCTTGCTGCGGCCGGTGTCGCGGTCGGTGATGACCTTGGCGGACTCGACGGTCCCGCACTGAGCGAAAATGTCAGAGAGGGATTGATCGGTCGCGGAGAAGGGCAGGTTGCCCACATACAGTTTCTTACCCATTAAGCCTCCTAAAATCGGCTGGGAGTAGCCACTTTCAGAGACCTCGAGCACCATGCCCGCTAACTCTAAAGAAGCCGTGAATCAGATAAGTCCGGTGTTTAACAGGGCCTCGCAAAAATGGAAAGGCAAAATTTGACTCGTGGGGCCAAGCGAGGCGGAAGAAAGATGGCGCGCCCGGAGAGATTCGAACTCCCGACCAACTGGTTCGAAGCCAGCTACTCTATCCATCTGAGCTACGGGCGCGCAAAGAAGGCGGACTTCGTTGGAATTGTTAACATCTTTGAGTTGAAGGCTCAAGAAAAGAACGGTCTCCACCCTTGTCGGTCGCGCCGAGCGGAGGGATCATGTGGAAATGGCGGACCCTACAAGCGAACTTTTCAAGAAATGCACTGGCTGCGGTCAAAACTGGGCCACCCGGGCGGTGTTCCTCGCAGACTCCATGGTCGAGCTCGTTGGATACCAGGCCCGCTTGGACGACATCGAGCGGGGGATCTTCCTCTTCACTCACCTGAGGCAAGGGTGCAAGACGACGATGGGGATCCGGGTTCTGGCTTTCAAGGACCTGCATCGGGAAAAACGCCGCTCCTCAAGCAGTCAGGCAAAAAACAACACCCCTGAGTGCGAAGGACACTGTCTGCATGTCGATGACCTTGACCGCTGCACCGCTGATTGCGCGAATGCGTGGATCCGCGAGCTCCTGCAAACGCTCAAAGAGCCTCAGCACTCGTAGCGTGGCGCTTCAGCATTCATAACAACGCTTGGAGCTGAAACGGTCGGGATGCTCCACCTGGATCGTCGTGTGGACGATGCGAAACCGTTTTTCGAGCAGTCCATTGGCTTCGTGCAGGATCTGCTGCTCGGAATCCCGGGCCACGAGGTGCACGCTGAGCGCGAGGCGCCCGCTCGAAACCGACCAGATATGCAGATCATGCACCTCGAGAACGCCCGGAACCGCCTGGAGCTCGGCGCGGACCTGCTGCGGGTCCATTCCGCTCGGAGCGCTTTCCATGAGGACGGCCAGCGCCTCCTTGATGAGATGCCAGGAGCTGTACAGCATGAGGCCCGCGAAAACGATGGTGACGATCGGGTCGATCGGCCGCCAGCCGGTCAGCATCAGAATAACGCCCGCCAGGATGGCGCCGACGCTGCCGAGCGAGTCCGCGACGATATGCAGATAAGCGGCGCGGACGTTGATGTTTTCTTTCTTGGCGGAGTGGAGCATTCCGAGGCTCGCCAGATTTGCCAGAAGCCCGATGGCCGCGACGCCGAGAAGGACTCGGCCGTTGACCTCGGGGGGGGCCTGAAGACGCCCGATCGCCTCGAAGACGAGCACGCCCGCGATCAGCCAGATCAGCAGGCCGCTGATGAGGGCGCCAAGGATTTCGGCGCGGTGATACCCAAAGGTCATTGAAGCGGTCGAAGGGCGCCGAGCCACCCAGATGGCAAAGAGGCTCAGGAGCATGGCCCCCACATCGGTCAGCATGTGGCCCGCATCCGAAAGCAGCGCCAAGCTGTTGGAAATCAGGCCGCCGGCGACCTCAATGCCCATGAAGATGAGCGTGACCACCATGGCTCGCACGATCGCGCGAGGTGCCTTGCCGTGGGCGTGACTGTGACCGTGGCCATGACCGTGGTCATTATCGTGGTCGTGCTCATGTTCGTGTTCGTGCCCGTGTTCGCCGTTGCCATGATCATCGTGGCCGTGACCAGCGTCGTGATTGTGAGTCATTTTGCGGGCAGTAAACCAGACTTTACGCCTTTTTGCCAGGGGGCTAATCCCCCATGGACAGCCGGCGTAGCCCGACCTAGACTTGGGGAGTGAGCGAGCAATTTGTCAGCTGCGGACTTGAGGAGATACTGGTCGGCGAACCCCTGCCGGTGTCCCTCTATCTTTACGTCGACTTCCGATTCATCACGTTCCGGGCGGCGGGAGACGTGATCGACCGGGCAGCCCTGGAACGGCTGGAACTCAAGCGCGTCCGAAATCTTTTCATTCTCGAAAAGGACCGCAAGCCTTTCGGCGAGTGGTCCCGGGTTACCGTGGAAGCGCAGCCGCCTCCGCCGCTGCCCGAGGAAAACAAGGCGTTCGCCAAGGCTCGTGCCGACGCTCACCGCAAGACGATGGATATCTTTCAGTCGAGCCACCCTGACCGGATCGTCACCCAGACGCTCACCGCGAGCAAGAAGCTCGTCACTGAAGTCATGAAGTTCCCGTTCGCGGTCCAGACGTTGGCTCAGCTCCAGACGTTCTCCCGCGGCACGGTGGATCATTCGGTGAACGTCAGTGTCCTCGGTGTTTATCTGGCGATGCAGATGGGCTACTCCCATACGTTGATTCTTCAGCATGTCGGAATGGGCGGACTGCTGCATGATATCGGCAAGACGCGCATTCAGATCGATGATCAGGACAGTCCGGACGAGGTCGCTGTTAAGATGCAGGAGCATCCCGCCTTGGGCGTCAAACTGCTCGAGGGTCAGCAAGGGGTCCCCATCGAGGTAAAGAAGATCATCGAGCAGCATCACGAGTGCCACGACGGGACGGGTTATCCCAAGAAACTCCGTGGCCAGAACATATATGATCTGGCCCGCATCGTCGCCATTGCCAATACTTTTGACGAGCTCGTTGCCGACGGAAAAGGCACCCTCATTGAGCGTCAGCGCCGCGCTGTTTTGGAGCTCGATCAGAACCTTTTCAAGAAGTTCGACCCCCAGAAGCTTGAGAAGGCGTTGAAGATCTTGAAGCTTGGAATTTAGGGGCGCGGCGCGCTCTCTCCAATTGTCGGATCATGTCGCTTGCGTTTTTCTAGACTGGGTTGCCTCTCTTTCCAATTGTCGGATCATGCAGCCGAGTGTTCAGACAGCGGCCTCATCCGGTTTCCTTTCGAGTCCCTTAAGAAGGTCAACGCCGAATTCTTTTCCTAGTTTCTCCAGCGTTAACAGGTTTGGAAAATGGTAACCGTGCTCGAGATCGCTGAGGTGATTGCGCGCGATACCGATCCGCTTCGAAAGCTCCGTTTGGGTAAGACCTTTTCTCAGACGTTCCAGCCGGATCTTGTATCCGAGGTTCTGCTGTGGAGTTCCGCGAATGGGGATCTGGCGTGAAGTCATACCTCGCATCCAGTCGCGTACCCTCGTGAGGCCAGAGTGGTGGAGGTGCTCAACCCACGCATGTGCAACATTTGGAAATTGCTGAGTGAGCTGCGCGTACGCCAGTTTGAGGATCTCTCTTCTGGCGAGCGATGAGCTTCCTCCTTTGACTCCAAGGATGAGCCTGTAGGGCGGGATCTGGATTGTCATTTGAGCTTCTTTTTCGGTGTCTTGCATGCGCGGGCGAGAGGCAACTCCCGTGCCGAGTTATGGCAAGGGGCTGCACTACACGATCAGACAATTGGAAAGGCGGGGGAGGCCTCACGCTAGGAATGGAAGGCTACACGATCCGACAATTGGAAAGGGGGCGGAGTCCCCACGCTAGGAACGACAGGCTACACGATCCTACAACTGGAAAGGCGGCGGAGGCCCCACGGCAGGACCGCGCTTAGCACTCGCGCGCTTGAGCCGATCCGCAATCGCGTACCCAAGTCCCTGGTCGCCCGGGCAAGGTTCGGCGAAAATCACCTCGGCCTCACCCTCGTCCAATGCCCGCATTTCGGCGAAGAGGTTGCGCGCAATCTCGGGAAGCGCGCCGTTTTCGCTGAGAACCCGCACCATGATCTCCTTGCCCGCCGCGAGCGCCGAAAACCGCGATGCGCTCTCGAGTGCGGGTCCGGAGAGCAGGAGCAGACCGATCTTGCGGGCGGTGGGAAAAGACGCCAGAAGCGGTTCAAGGTCAGCAGCTCCGAGCGAGGAAATTGGCTCGGGCAATAGAATGAGGGGCTTGCCCGGGGCATAGTGACTTTCAAGATTTCCTGGGGCCGAAAGCGCTGCGGTCGCACCCGCTGAGTCGCCGGCTGAGTCGCCGGTCCGCGGCGCCGGCTGAGTCGCCGGCTCGCGGAGCTTCGCACCGGCCACCCGCTCGATTTCGCTGCGGGGGATTCCGCCCGGGCGCAGAAGCGAAAGTTCGCCGTCCGGGGCCACGGCGATGACCGTCGACTCCAAACCCACCTCGCACGGGCCGCCGTCGAGGATCCACTCAATGCGATCGCCGAGCTCGGCGGCGACGTGAGCGGCGCTCGTCGGGCTGATCCTGCCGAAACGGTTCGCGCTCGGGGCCGCCAGGGGCGTCCCCGCCGCCGTGAGCAGCGCCTGCGCCACCGGGTGCGAGGGCACGCGAATTCCCACGGTCGAAAGCCCGCTCGTCGCCAGATCGGGCACCTCCGGCTGCTTGGGCAGAACGAGCGTGAGCGGCCCGGGCCAGAAAGCGGCGATCAGGAGATTCGCCCGTTTCTGCGCTTTCGCGTTTAGCTTCTCGAGGGAGACCAGCCGCAGCTCTTCCAGTCGGCGCAGGTCGGGCACCGGCGCCGCCACGTGCACGATGAGCGGATCGAACGTCGGCCGCTCCTTCGCATTGAAGATGCGGGCCAGCGCCGAAGCGTTGAAAGCCGCGCCCGCCAGTCCGTACACCGTTTCGGTCGGCATCCCGATCACCTCGCCTTGCCGGAGCGCCTCGGCCACGAGCGCGATATTGGCCGGGACGGGAAGCAGGATTTTCGCGGTGATCGCTTCGCTCATTCCGATTTTGCCGCCGCTTTGGCTTCGGCCTTGGCATAGCCTTGCGCGGTCTTGTCGATGATCTTCCAGATCTCTTCCATCTTCATGCCGCGCGAGCCCTTGATCAGAATCGCATCGCCCGGGGCGATCCCGCCGATCAGGTGTGCCGCGAGTTCCCGCTGACCGGCGAAGTGCAGCGCTTCGCCGGCGAAGCCGCGCGCGCGGAGCTCGTCATGAAGGGCCGCCATGCGGGGACCGAAAAGCAGCACGTGCTCGATGCCGAGCCGGATGATCCGCTCGGCGAGCTCACGATGGAAGCGCTCCTCCTCGGAGCCGAGCTCCAGCATATCGGCCAGGCAGGCCCAGCGCGGGACCGAGGGCGCCGCCCGGTGCGAGATCTGCGTCAGGAGCTCCAGACCCGCCGTCATCGAGACCGGTGAGGCGTTATAGTAATCGCAGATCACGAACGTCTTCTCGGGAAGTTCGCGAATCTCCGAGCGCCCCTCGGCGCCCTTGAAGGTCGCCAGGCCCTTGCGGATTTCGGCCGTTGTCAGGCCGAGCAGGCGCGCCACCGCGACTGCCGCGAGGAAGTTGCGCGCATTGTGCGGGCCGGGGAGGGGGAGCGTGAAAACTTCGCCCGTCATCCCGCCACCGAGGATTTCGATCGCCGTTCCCGCCGCGTTCGCGCGGCCGATCACGCCTTCGATGGGAAGCCTGCGGATTGCATCCGCCGGAAGGTCGTTGGGAAGGCTGAAAACCTGCTTTTTCGCCGTTCGCAGCGTCAGCGAAAAGGGACGGATCCACGGATCGTCAAGATTGATCACGACCGCGCCCCCCGACTGCGCCACCGCCGAAAGCGCGATGCCCTCCTCGCGCGCCACGGTCGGGATGTCCCGCAGCTTCTCCAGGTGCTCCGGACCGATCGCCGTCAGGACCGAAACCGTCGCGCCGACGATTTCCATGTGCTGCTGCATGGCCCCGATCTCGTCGATGCCGACCTCGACCACTGCCGCGCCGTGTTCCGGGCGAAGCTCGAGGAGTGTCAGCGGGATTCCGACGAAGCCGTTCTGGCTGCCTTCGGTTTTCAGGACATGTGGCCATCTTCCGCGCAGCAGGGCCGCGAGCAGGTCCTTGGTTGTCGTCTTGCCCACGCTTCCCGCCACCGCGACCACGGGGAGCGAGTATTCCTTGCGCCACGCCGCGGCGAGCCGCCGGTACGCCGCCAGCGTATCGTCCACCATGAAGTAAAGCGCTGAAGCGGTGGGAGCTGTCGGATAACCCCGCTTGCAGACCACGGCGCGCGCGCCCGCCGAGATCGCGGTCTGGATGAAGGTGTGACCGTCAAATTTCTCGCCGGGAATGGCGACAAAGAGGCAGCCCGGCTGCACCTTTCGGGAATCGCTTGTCACGAAGGTGAAAGGCTCCGTACTCCCGCCCTTTTGTCGGGCGGGGATCGGAGGGAGCGCGATGCCCAGCGCGTCAGCGACGAACTGGGGCGTGAAGGCCGGCCTGGCGTCGTAGGAAGCTTGTTTCATTTGTCTAAAAGTTAACATGAAGCCAGGGAGGTGAAAACCATCACGAGGGCGAATTCCTTAAGTTTTTTCCGGCCGTTCCGAAAAGACTTCAGGAGCCAACTTTGCAATTTCGAGCGCGAGCCTTGGAAATCTGGAAATCCTATCGCTGGATGCTGGGCGCGGTTGCCGTCCTGGCGATTCTGGCGAGCGGCAACACCCTGCGGGTCATCCGGCAGGAGCGTAGGCAGCATCTCGAAAACGCCGTTACCGAGACTAATCAGGCGCTTGCCGCCCAGGTGAGATCCGAACTCGACCTTCTGCTTCGTGATCTCACGGAGCTGGCGGAGACCCGTCTCAAGCCGCGCGTCGCCGCCGGGGAGGCCGACTCGTTCGCGGCGGAGCTGGACCGCGACGTTCTGTCGGTATCGTTGTGGAAGCGCGGCGCCGAAGGCGGAGCACTCAAGCGGGTCGCCGTCGCGCTCAACTCCAGTCATGTCACTCCGGCCCAGAGCACCTGGCTCGAATCTCAAGCTGGCGAAAGGGCCGAGGCCGAGCTCGGGGCGCCCGCCTTGGCCGGCAAAACCGTGATCAGCCTGGCGCGGCTTCCGGATTCCGGCACGGCCGCCGCCATCGCGTTTCCTCTCGGAAACGGCGTTGAACCGACCGAGCTCCTCGTCGCGCACGTACGGCTCTCGCTGTTCCAGCGTGCGTTCCGCGCCACCACTTCCGTGAGAGCCTTTCTCGTGACCTCCGAAGGGGAGCTGCTCGCGCATTCGGAAGACCTCGCGTCGCATCCGCTCGTCGAGCCGCTCCGGCGCGAAAAGGGGCTCGTCGGCGCCGGTACGCTTCAGTATCTCGATCATCGCGGTGAGCGGCAGTTCGGCGCCTATCGCGTTCTCGCTCCGGCCCGCGTAGCCGTCATCACGCAGGCGTCGCCGACGCCCGCGGCGGCCGGCGGCACGGGTGAGGCGATCTTCTCGGTGGCGCTGCTGCTGCTGGCTTTCATCGCCGGACTCGGGCTTCCGGGGCTTCGTCTTCCGGTCTTGATCGAGGCCAGGGCGCCGCTGAACCGGGACGAGGAGCCGAGCCTCGGCCTTTCGCGGGGAACCCTTCAGGTTTCCAAAGAGCGCGTGGTGAGTGTCCTTTGCGGCTCCGTGTTCCAGGTCGAGGAGCTCGCGAGCGCGCTGGGCCCCGAGGTGGCGGTCAACGCCCTTAACGAGTTTCTGACCGCCGCGGCGGGAACGGTCAAAGGTTTCGGCGGCGAGTTCGAACGAAACAGCGGCTCCACCTTTGTCGCCATCTGGAGCCGGCGTGAGGGAGAGGAGAACGAGAACCTGCCTGCTCTGCGCTGTGCGCTCGAGCTGCGCCAGGATTTCATCCGCTTCAACGAGCTTCGCAAGACCGACGGCGAAAGGCCGCTGGCGCTCGGCATGGGCCTCGATACGGGCGTGGCCATCGCCGGCAAGATCGGGCCGGCGGCTGAGAGCAAGTTCTCGATCGTGGGTGACGTGCTCTCTCGCGCGCGCAAACTCGATCAGCTCAGCACGACGCTTGGAACGGACCTGCTGCTCTCGGAGGAGGCGTGGAACGCGGTTCGGGAGCGGGCGGTCGGCCAGCGCGCGGGCGAGGGCAAGCTCAGCGCCGAAAGCGGTTTTCAAACCCTGTTCCGCATCGATGGCACCCGTGACCCGAGCGGCGTGGAGAAGCTGGTCCCTTCGTCGTGGAAGGGTGCTCCGGTGCCCGTGGCGCCGGGCTTGGTCGATCCCGAGGTGCAGGCCACTCCCGCGGCCGAAAGACGGTGGCTCGTCAATAACGGCTCCCAGATCATCGGTCCGCTCGATGCGAAGGAGATCGCGGGGCAGCTCTTCGCGCAGGAGCTCGACTTTGACAGCGAATGCTGGGTCGACGGTACGGGAGAGCCTTCGCAGCTCGGCAAGGCAGGAATTTTCAGCGGCACCGCGGTCGACGGCGCGGAGCTCTGGCTCTACGACGAGGGCGCGATTCATGGGCCCATGACCGCGGCGTTTCTCAAGGCCGCGCTCGTCCGGGGCGCGATCACGGAGAACGCGCACCTTTGCGAGAGGAGCACCGTCCTGGGCTGGCGCAAGGTGAGTGACTGGGCGAAACCCGAAGTGAGCGAGCCTGAGCAGGGCTCCGCGCCGGAGCCGGCGGACTGGCGACAGACGGCTTGATATGGCGTTACTGGCGGATGACACTCCCGCGGTGATCGGCTTGACGGAGAGGTGGGTCGTCGCCTACAAACCCGCCGGCTGGCTCACCATCCCGGGCAGGCCGGGAGGGTCCGTGGCCGGAGCCGCGCCCCCCACGGGTGTGCTTTCGAAATGGGCCGAGGAACGTTACGGCCGGATCTGGGTCGTTCACCGGATCGATCGCGACACGAGTGGCCTCGTCCTTTTCGCGCGCGAGGCGGAAAGTCATCGCCAGGCGAACGAATGGTTTCAGAAGCATCAGGTGCGCAAGACCTATGACTGCCTCGCCACCGGGGTCCCCGCGGCCCCGGTGTTCCGGATCGCGCGGCCCATCGAGGGCGCTCCCTCGGTGACCCAGATCGAGGTGCGGGAGTCCTATCAGGAAGGTTTTCTCGCCCGGGTGCGACTCCATACGGGACGAAGGCACCAGATCCGGATCCATCTCGCCGGCGAGGGCTATCCGCTCTGGGGTGACACGCGCTACCAGGGGCCGACGCAGGTGCGGCTCGGCGGACGCCAGCTTGGAATCGAGCGGGTTGCGCTCCATGCCGCAAAGCTCGAGCTTCCGACCGGGGAGGCGTTCGAGGCCTACTGGCCCGAAGACTTCAAGGGCTGGGTCGAGCGTTTGCGCGAAGGAGGCGTTCGTGCGACCGGTGGAAGCTGAGCTCGAGCAGGCCTGGCGTTGGCGCCAGGAACGCGGAGTTTTCGAGGAAAGCCAGGCGGTGCGGATATTTCACGGCCCCGGCGAGGGGAGTGGCGCGCTCGCGAATTTCGCGATCGAGCGGTTCGGCTCGCATTACTGGATCACCCAGTGGGAAAAGGGACAGGCCGGCCGGATTCCCGGGCAGATGGTCGACTTTCTTCGCCAGCGCGGGGCCGAGTCGGTCGTGGCGCTGCTCCGACCCGAGCATGGGGTGCCGGAAGAGCCCGAGGTGCTGCACGGGCAGCCTCCTGAGGGACGCTTCGAGGTTCGCGAGGCCGGGCTCGGCTATCTCGCGCAGCTGCGCAGGACCCGC
>JAMPXZ010000125.1 GCA_023700925.1 Oligoflexia bacterium
AAAATTAAATAAGTTTTCCTGAAGCGTCCCGACCCGGCCCGGCCGTGGCGGACGCGAAATACGGCGGCCCTCTGTGGTCGCATGAAAGAATAAGCGCAAAGGGCCTGGCGAGATCCGCCGGGCTCTTTGTATTTTGGCTCGCGAAAAGCCCCTTGCCGCAGTGCGGCATAGCCGTTATAAGGGCCCCATGAAGACGCTCTTTGTTCTCGTCGCCCTACTCACCTCCACCACCAGCTTTGCCATGGGAAAGGCCCCCTCCCAAGACGCCCCGGCCCGCCCCCCTATCACCCTGGAGCCCGGCGTTTATCACGCCGTGATGAACGAAGACCCCAAGGCTTGCAGCTTCCTGGTTCGCCCCTCCGCGGGCGGCAACGCCATCCTGGTCACGCCCGTCACCCATCACCAGAGCGCCTTTGCCTGCCCGCAGGCCGGAAAGATCTCACGCTATGAGCTCGCTCTGACGAAGGACGGGCAATGGGACTTCCTGGATCGCTCAAGCGGCCTGACGCTCGTTCAGAGCGCCCCCACCCGGTACGCCACGGCCCGTTACAGCGGAGCCCCGACTGTCTTCGAGCGCGTGGCGGACGAGCCGATTCGCGCCCGGCATTTCGCGTACACCGAGCTGATGGGCTGGTGGTTCGAGCCCGGCGATCTGTGCCCGATGACTTCACGGGCGTCCCTCCGCTGCGATGAGCTGACCGAGGAGCTGATCGTGAGCGAAGACGTCTGCGAGAAAGGCGTGAAAAACGCGGTACTCACCGCCACCCGGCGTTGCCAGAGCGCCGGCTACGAAACTTGCGAAGTGGCGAGCCTTGAGACCCTCATCTATCTCAAGACTCCCTCGCATCTCGCCAAGTACCGGTCCGGCTGCGAGGCCGCCGTGGTCGTCGACGGGAGCTGAGCGACCTTCGCGTCGCCATGCGAGCGCTCGTCGCCCCCGCTCTTGCGGAGCAGACCACGATCGCGAAGATAGATCGCCGCCGGAATCGACAGGAGCGCCGCGCCGATACAGGTGAACTCGCCGAAAACCGCGATGAGCCCGAAGCTGAAAAACGCGAGATTACTTGCAAAGAGCAGTGAGCCGTAGCCGATGATCGTCGTGACACTGCACAGAGCGACGGCGCCGCCCGTCTCCCGCACCACGCGCAGGATGCTTCCCCTGCCCTCCTGGCGGTACCGCTGGAGGATGTTCACGCCGTAATCCACGCCAATACCGAAGGTGATCGGAAGCGCGATGAAGTTCAGGAAGTTGATCTTGATCCCCAGCGCGAGGATGAGCCCCATGAGCCAGCTGACCCCGAGGAATAGCGACGCCAGCACCGAGCCCACCACCTTCAGCTTGCGGAACAGCGCGGTCACGAGCGTCACGACCGCGAGGAACGCGAAAAGCGTCGCCCGCGGCCCGTCTTCGGCGATGGAACGGAGCATATCCGCGGTAACCGGCATCGTTCCGGCAACTGGAAATCCCCTGCGTACGCTGTCTGCCTCCTCCCGAAGCTCCCGGACGAAACGAAAGAGGTTCTCCCGCTCCTTGATCCGCGGCCCGAGCGGCGGCTCCACGAGAACCATCCTGCCGACACTTCCGTCCCGCTCAGTGAACCGCTCGAGAATCACCGGCGGCAGATCCCGCACCAGGACCGGCCGCAGCGACTCGGGCGTCAGGAAATCCTCGACCCGCTTGCGCTCGGCGGGCGCGAGCTGCCTGACGATCCTGCGCGGCAGGAGCTGGCGGATCTCACGAAGTAGCACACGCTTTCTTGCCTGATCGCGCGGCAGAAAGTCGCGAATCGTCTGCACCGAGGCCAGAAGCGAGGCCGCTCCTTCGGCTTCGCTTCGGCGCTTGAGGCGCTCCGCGATCAGCGAGGCGCTCACTCGCCCGTCCGCCAGAATGATCACCGGGCTCAGGTAGCGCTGAAAGATCTCATCGACATGACGGGAATAGTACGCCGAGCCGCTCTCCAGGCTTTTTCGGCTCCGAATGCGCGTGAGATCCGCCTCGAGCACCTCGGGGCTCAGCCGAAAAAGCAGCAGGGTGGCGATCGCGGTCGCTACGAGTGTCGCCGCGAGGATCGTGCGGGCGCGCCGGGCGATGAAGCCCGAGACCCACCCAAAACGGATTATCGGAGGGACCGGGACCGCGGCAGCGGGCGGTTTTCCCGGCCTTTCCCGCTCCATGACCCCGAGAAGCGCGGGCAGAACCGTGAACGAGGCGATCCAGCACAGGACCATCCCGACGAGCCCGATCACGCCGAACTGCCGAAACCCGCGAAAGCCCGTGAGCGCCAGCGACCCGTACGACAGGCCCGCCGCGAGCGCCGCCGTCCACGTCGCCGAATACGTGGCCCGGGCGGCCAGGATCAGCGTCGGATCCCGGAGTCCGCCTTTGCGCCGCTCCTCCAGGTAGCGCGCCGTGAAGATGATGCCGAAGTTGATCCCGTTACCGAAGATGATACTGCCGAGGAACGCGGAGTTGGCGTTCAGATCGCCGACGAAAAAGTAGCTCAGCCCCATCGTCCACAGGGTCCCCATCGTCAGGCCGGTCAGCGTCGCGAGCGTGCCGCGGGTCGAGCGGAAATACGCGACGAGCGCGGCCGTGACCAGCAGGGCGACCACGACGAACGAGAGCACCAGGTCGGCCAGGATGGCGTCCTGCTCTTCGATGAGATTCTGCACGTTGCCCGTGTAGCGAATCTCAAGCCCCGAATCGTACCTCGCGGGATTCAGGTCGGAGAGCGCACGCTCCACGAAGGACTTGAAGGCCTTGAGCGCGCGGGACTTGTCGGGCCGATCCTCCATGAAGATCAGGACGACGCGCCGTTTTCCGTCCGGCGTCGCGTAATACCCCTCGGGAAAGCGCGTGTAAGCCTCGACGCGCCCGGAGTAACGCCTTTCCAGCGCGTTGAAGTCCATGCGCGGCTCGGCGATCTCCTCATCGTTGAAGATGTTCAGCGGATTGCGAAGCTCTCGCTCGTAAAATATGCGCTGCTCGAGATAATCACGTACGCGCTGAAGATCCTCGACCTCCAGATACAGTGCGCGCCGGCGCTGAAAAAAACGCAGCTCCCGGTCGATCCGGTACTCGATGCGGGCCACCAGGCCCTGGTCCTCGCCGCGCTCGACTCCCTGACGGAGCCGCGCCACGAGCTCATCGACGAAGCGCTTACCGGCATCGCCATTCTCCGCGAAGATCAGCACGTTCAGGCTGTCGATGCCGCGCAGCCGCTGACGCACCTCCTGGAGGTCCTGAACGCTGCGTGAGTCCGTCGGGAGAAGCTCTTCGAGATCGGTCTTCAGGGTGCCGTAGAGTCTGACCGCGTAGGCACCGGCCAGGAGCGAAAGAAGCAGGGCAAGCCCCACCACCCCATAGCGATAACGCAGCACCCATTGGATGAATCTGCCCACGACGAACCGCTGGTGCACAGCTCAGGCCTCTTGGTTTTCGGGGCCCCTCTGGGGTGCGAGCGAGTCAAGCGAGGCCGTCAGGCCGAGCGGAGAGCGAGCATTACAAAGAGAGAACGAGCATAAAAAAAGAGAGTGGCTCCTAGAAGCCACTCTCTTGAGTTCCCAGCCGGGGAATCCCCTGCCAGGAGACAATCGGGGAGTTTAGCTGACCTGATCAGGCCATCGGATTGCGCATCGTGCGATCCGTGAAGTCGTAGGCGGTCTTCTTCACGGTCTCAGCGAGGGTCCAGCCGTACTTCACGGCTTCCTGCGAAAGCTTCAGGCCTTCGTGCATCTGGGTCTGAACGAAGTCCGTGTAGGTCTGGCCGAGGCCGATGGACTTGTCCATCATGGCCTGAGCGCTGCGCATCTGAATGCCCATGAGGTCGCGCAGGGACTCGGTGACGCCGTTCTGGAGGCCCGAGTAGAAGGTCTGTTCGTTCGTGTTCGTCTTCTTCATGTTTTCGTTCGTCATGTTTGACTCCTGTAAGTTGTCGGTAGTTGGCTACCAAAAGGTTTTACTACTTCAGTTCTGCAGCCAGTTTCTGACAGACACCGTGCGCCTGTCAATAAAGATTTTTGCAGTTGCAAAAACTTCATCGGCCCAGACCCGGATATCCTTGAGCTGGCGAACAATTATTTTGCGCTGGCAAAAGTCCTATTTCTTCTTGGACTTGGAAGAAGGCGGCGCACTCTTGGTACTTTCTTCCTTATTCCGTTCCCGATCCCGGTCCCCAGGCTCGGAAGAATTTTTCCAAGCCGCCAAGAAGGGGTTTTTCAGCGACTTATAGAACTGCTCCATCTCTTTTTGCACGCCCAGGAACATATTGAGGCTCTGATGCAGGTAGTTCTCCCAGAACCCCTTGAGCGTCTCCTCGTTGAGACGGATCATCTGCTCGAGAAGTTCCACCGGGAAGTGCTGCGCCCTCCCCCCCTCAAGGAGAATCTGTGTCAAAATTTCGGCGGTGATGTCTTTTTCGGTATTGGCGTCAGTTACCCTGATCTTTCGGCCACTTCGAACCAAAGCGCCAATCTCCTCCATGGTCACGAAGCGGGCTTCAGAGGAGGAATACAGGCGTCGGTTGCCGTATTTCTTGATCTGGACGGCCTCATCGGGCGTTTCGCTACCGGAGCTGAACTCTTTGCCAGGGTCTTTGATCATACGAAAACACTCCCTCGGAACGATATTCCGATAACAATTTCGAGGCACGCTGCAAAAAAACCGCCGAAAAACGCCCCCTTAGTCCCCAAGGCTGACGCGTTCCGCAGGACCGCTCACCGTGCGGAATGCCCGCAGCCCTGAAGTTACACGACGTGTCGGACTCGCCGGAACAACTATTTTGCATACTCTCAAGAATTCGGGGTTGAGTTTGCCCCAGGTCTTAAGGAAGATGGTATGACGTTTTAGCGTAATTCGTGTGTGTGGGGTGATCATGGTAGGTCTTTTAAGCAATCCGAAGAAGCTCGATGCCATCGAGAAAACGATCGACAAGAATCTCGAGAAGCTATTCGCGAATCCCGCGTTCCTGCAATCCATCAGCATGATGCTGAACGCCAACTCCTATCGCAAGATCCTCGTGAACTTCGCGCTGACCCAGATCTGGAAGAGCCTGCAGCTGCCGAACAAGCGCGACCAGGAGCGCACGCTCCACCTGATTCACGAGCTGAACCACCGCATCGATACGTTGAAAGAAGAGATCGATCACCTCACCGCCGAAGCCGACGCGGAGCGCGAACGTCCCGCACCGATCCGTCGCGTGCAGCGCCGCGCGAAAGCGGAAGCCGTCGAAACCGCCCGGGAAGCCCTGGCGGTACAATAAGCAGCGGAAGGGATGACTCGTGTTTGACCTGGATCTTGTTCCTCAGGGCCTGAAGCTGAAGGAAGGCCTGTCATGGCTTTCGAAGCTCTCAAAAAACGTCGGCGTTGACGCCAGCCAGTTCCTCGAAATCGGCGTAAGTCCGGCCAAGCGGATTTTTCGCGAGAACTCCGTGCAGGTCCTCAAGTACACGCCGCGCACGGAGACGACCTCCCATCCGCCGATCATCATCATCCCCTCGCTGATCAACCGCCATTACGTTCTGGATATCCTTCCCAAGAAGAGCCTCATCGAGTTCCTGCTCGACCAGGAGTTCCCGGTCTACGTCATCGAATGGGGCGCGCCGGAGGACGAGGACCGCTGGCTGACGCTGGACCGCCTGATCTCGGGACGTCTGCGCCGCGCGATCAACCGCGTGCTCGAGCACAGCGGCGCCGATCAGTTCCACCTCTTCGGTCACTGCATCGGCGGGACCTTGGCCACGATCTACTCGCTCCGCTACCCGGAACGCGTGATCAGCCTCACGCTGGTCACGAGCCCCATGAACTTCGAGACCGGCGGTCAGCTCGCCTCCTGGGCGCGCCATCCCGGCCTTAACCTCGATGCGCTGATCCAGGCCTACGGCAACGTCCCCTGGCCGCTGATGCAGACGTCCTTCCACATGCTCCGGCCCGCGGCGGGCGTGACGAAGTACCTGCGCGTGTGGAACAAGATCACCGATGCCACCTTCATGCGCAACTTCCTCGCGCTCGAGGCCTGGGGCGCCGACAACATGTCCTTTCCGGGTACCTGTTATCAGACGCTGATCCAAAGCTTCTATCGCGACAACGCCCTCATTCAGGGCAACGTGAAGGTCGCCGGCCGCAAGGTCCGCCTCGATCAGCTCTCCTTCCCCGTCCTGAACATCTCCTCGGTGGGCGACCATATCGTCCCGCCCGAAGCGACGCTCAGCGAGGAAAATCTTTCGGAGATGAGCCGGCGGCACCTGACCAGCTGGACCATCGACGGCGGCCATATCGCGGCAGTCGTCGGCAAGAAGGCCCAGAGAGACCTCTGGCCGCGGATCACCCACTGGATGACCGACTGGGAAACCCTGCCGTCGTGATCCTGCTCCGTTCGTGATACGGTCGCGCTCATTCCATGGCGCCTGAGTCTCGCTACGAAGCTTTCTTCCTGACTGTTCAAAAAGCCTGCCTTCCGGGCGTCTGGTCCAAGGGCGTCGCGCTCGCGCGGGACAAGGCCGTGCTGCGCGACCAGGCAACCGACGAGCAGCTCAGTCTCAGGGTCAAGAACCGGGGCGGAGCCGTGAGCGCGAAGGTCAGCCTCTGGCCGGGCGACGAGGACTGGTTCTGCGACTGTGGCGATCGCGCCGATCCCTGCATGCACGTCGCCGCCGCGGTGGCCGCGCTCCGCAACGACTGGGCGCTCGCGGCCGATGCCCCGGCCGAAGGCGCGGTGGCGCCTGGCTCGGATCGGATCCTCTACGCGCTCGTCCGCGTCGATGGGGGCCTGGCGCTCGAACGCTGGATCGAGCGCGGCGGCAAGAAAGAGCTTCTCACCCAGAGCCTAGTCGCCCTGATCGGAGGCATTCGTTCGGGCCGGATCGCGGCGGCAACGCCCGCGGCCACGCAGGAGGACTTCGCGATCGATCAGGCGGTGGGCCCCCCTTCCCGCACGCCGCTTTCGCCCGCGGCGCTGGCCCAGCTTCTCAAGGCCCTGCGCGAGTCGGCGCAGGTGCTCCTCGACGGGGTCGCCATCCAGGTTTCGGGGCGACCCGTGACCGTCTGGGCCCGCGTGCGCGATGAAGGCGCGGGTTTTCGAATCCAGGGGGAACGCGACGCCGGCGTGACCGAGACCTTCCGGAACGGCGCGGCCCTGTGCGGAAGCACCCTGCATCCTTTTCCCGTTCCCCTGCTTTCGCCCCTGGAACGCGAATGCGTGAGCCGTACGGGAAAGTTCATCCCGCTCTCTGACGGCGCGACGCTTGTCACCGAGCTCCTGCCCGACCTCGAGCGCAAGCTGCGGGTCGAAATCGAAACCCGGCGGCTGCCCCGGCTCTGCGAGGAGCCGCCGCGGATCGAGCTCCGGATGGAAGAGGAAGCGCCCGGGACGCTGTCCGTCTTTCCGGTGCTCGTTTACGGCGCTCCGGCGATCGCGGAGATCCACCAGGACCAGGTTCATCCGCTGAGGCCGGAGCTGATTCCCCTGCGCGATCCGGCGCGGGAGCGCGAGCTCACGCGGCGGCTGCAGGCCGAGCTGAACCTCCAGCCCAGTCACCGGGTACGCCTTTCGGGGGAAGCGGCGGTGCGATTCGTGGCCCGATGCGGGGACTGGGACGCCACGGGTCCGGGGCTGCGGGCTTTTGGCGTAAAAACGAAGCTCAAGCCTTCTTTGCGAGTGTCCGAACGCGACGGGACACTCGAGTTCGAGCTACTTTTCCAGGACGCCGGCACGGGCGCGCCGGCCGCCGACGCGAACCGGGTCCTGCGCGCCTGGAGCGAAGGCCAGAGCTTTGTTCCGCTGCTGGACGGGGGCTGGGCGCCGCTGCCTCAGGGCTGGCTCGAGCGCTACGGTGCCCGCGTGCAGGCGCTGCTGGAAAGCCGCGAAAATGGCGCCAGCCGGGCGCGAATCGCGCCGGAACTTCAGCCTGACCTCGCGCGCCTCTGCGAGGAGCTGGACGCGCCGTGCCCGAGAAGCCTTCAGCGGCTGCGCGAGACCCTGGAGCAGTTCGAAGGGATTCCCGAGGCGCCCCTGCCGGCGGATCTTCGGGCGGAACTCCGCGGTTACCAGAAAAAAGGCGTCGACTGGCTCCACTTCGTCGCCAACGCCGGAATGGGCGCGATGCTCGCCGACGACATGGGCCTCGGCAAGACGCTCCAGGCGCTGGCGTCGATGCGAGGGCGCACGCTCGTGGTCTGCCCGACGAGCGTGCTGCAGACGTGGGTGGAGCAGGTCGAACGCTTCCGGCCCGGCCTGCGCCACGCCGTTTATCACGGGGCCGCGCGCGAGCTACTCACGGGACCCGAGCTCATCCTGACGACTTACGGGATCCTCCGTCTCGACCAGGACCGCCTCGCCCAGGAGAGCTGGGACACCGTGATCCTCGATGAGGCGCAGATGATCCGTAATCCGGAGAGCCAGATCGCCCGCGCCGCCCATCGCCTCGACGCTCCCCTTCGCATCGCCCTGAGCGGCACCCCCGTGGAGAACCGCCTCGATGATCTGTGGAGCCAGTTCCGCTTCCTGAACCCCGGGCTGCTGGGCACCCGCGAAAGCTTCGAGGAGCGCTACTCCGGGCCGATCGCGCGCGGGGACCTCGAGGCCGCGCAGGAGCTACGCCGACGGATCCGGCCGTTCATCCTTCGCCGACTCAAGCGCGAGGTGGCGCCCGAGCTGCCGCCCCGCACGGAGACGGTCCTGCGCTGCGAGCTTTCGCCCGCCGAGCGGGAGCTCTATGACTCCGTCCTGGCTGCAACGCGCAAAGAGGTCCTTGCCCGGCTGCAGGAAGGCGGCGGCGTCTTTGCGGCACTCGAGGCACTGCTGAGACTTCGCCAGGCCTGCTGCCACCCGGCCCTCGTTCCCGGATCCCTTACCGAAAATACCCCTGGCAGCGCGGAGAGCTCCTCCAAAGTCCAGCTTCTGCTCCAGTCCCTCGAGAGCTCGCTCGCGCTCGGCCACCGGGCGCTCGTGTTTTCACAGTGGACCTCGTTCCTCGATCTCATCGGAGAGGAGCTCACTCGAAGCGGGATCACCTACTGCCGGCTGGACGGCGCCACCCGCGACCGTGAAGGCGTGGTCCGCGAATTTCAATCCCCGGACGGGCCTCCGGTCATGCTCTTGTCCCTCAAAGCAGGGGGCGTGGGCATCACCCTGACCGCCGCCGATCACGTGTACCTCATGGATCCCTGGTGGAATCCCGCGGCCGAGGACCAGGCCGCCGACCGCGCTCACCGGATCGGACAGGAAAACCCCGTTCTCATCCACCGCTTAGTCGCCGAAGGCACGGTCGAGGACCGGATTCTCCTCCTCCAGAAGCGCAAGCTCGAGCTGGCCTCCGCGGTCCTCGAAGGTTCGGGCGCCGCGCTCTCGATCACCCGCGACGATCTCCTCGCGCTCCTGACCTAGCCGCCTGCACCAGCCCTTCTCAACCCTCCGGATCTCGCTTGGCAAATCGCACAGTTTGCCGTTAAATAGCCCCTAGGTATTACATCGAAAGCAGGTTTACCCATGCCGAACACCGTGACCGAGGCAGAAGCCGAGATTTCTACCGAGGAAAAACCCTTTACGCCCTGCACGGGCGCCTGCCCCTTGGATCTATGCTTGAAGTTCCTCTCTGGGGCCTGGACACACAAGATCATCTGCAATCTGCGCATCGGACCTCGCCGATTCGGTGAGCTTCGCCGCACCCTGGGTACCGTCTCTTCCAAAGTTCTCACCGAACGCCTGCGCGAGATGGAGGCTCACGGGGTAATCACCCGAACCGTCCTGCCCACCTCTCCGGTTACCGTGGAATACGCGCTGACCCCGCTCGGCCACGACTTCATCCCGCTCTTCGACGGAATGCGCCGGGTAGCACCGCTTCTCGAAAATGCCGCGAAATCTCCCGTTCCGGCCCTAACGCCCGACGAGAGCCCGGACCGCGACAGAAGCGCAGAATAAGCCGAAGGTCCCCGTCACGAAGCTCGCGTTCCCAAGAATGAGGTTGCGGCTGTCGCAGTTGAAATAGGGGTTCTCCGCCGTCATGCACATGCAGCGGAAGCCTTTGCCGTTGTCGTACTTGAGCTCCTCGGGGGCCGTGTAAGGCTCGACCGAGTAGACAGCCGGGATACCGAAGGCGGCGCCCTCCTGCTGGGGAAAACCATATTTTTCGCGAAGGATCCGGCGCACGGAGCGCGCGAGCGGATCGACCTCGGTCTGGCCGAGATCCCCCGTGCGGATGCGGGTGGGATCGAGCCTTCCCCCCGAGCCGGTCGAGCACACGACCGGGATCTTCTCGTCCCGGCAGTAGGCCAGCAGGTGGCACTTGGCCGTGATGTTATCGATAGTGTCGATCACGAAGTCCGGCCGGCGCTCGAAGATCCCGGGGCCCTGCTCGGCATTGTAGAACTGGGTGATCACGTTGATCCGCGCCTGAGGATTGATCTTACGAAGACGCTCGCCCATGACCTCGGCCTTCTGCTGCCCGACCATCCCCTGCAGGGCGTGAAGCTGGCGATTGAAGTTCGTCACGCAGATCTCGTCGAAATCCACGAGCGTCACCTCTCCGACTCCCGAACGCGCGATGGACTCGGCCGCCCAGCTGCCGACGCCGCCGAGGCCCACCACCATGACGTGGGAGCCGATGAGCTTGTTCATCGCCGGGTCTCCCACGAGGCGCCCCATCCGATCGAAGCGCCGATGAAGGGTGTAACTGGCGAGCTCCGCTTCTGTCATTGGAGGCGATTGGGGAGGCGCCTGGGGAAGCGATTGGGGAAGCGGCTCGGGCTGGGTATCGGTTTTTACTTCACTCATATCTTGAAAACTCGTCTCAGATTTTCGGCGCTCCTGAGGAGCAACGCTTCGGGGCTTTCCTTGCGTAACGCCGCCACGGTTTCGGCCACACGCAGGAGCGTCGCGGGCTCGTTCAAGCCCGGCCAGCACGCGGGCGGCTGATCCGGCGAATCCGTTTCGAGGACCAAGGAGGCAGGCGGAATCTTTACCACAGCTTTCTTCAGGGACTCATACCCTTTTCGAGTCGCGACGCCCG
>JAMPXZ010000126.1 GCA_023700925.1 Oligoflexia bacterium
AGAGAAACCGCACGGTCACATGGCCGCCGCGAGTTTCGCTGAAATCGTCCTCAAGGCCGAGGTAGATGACGGGGTGCCCGTCCATCTCCTTGAGGAGCTGGGGGCCGGTTCGGAGCTGCGCCAGAGAGAGCCGGATCACCTTGCCATCGCTGCCAAAGTAGACCATCCCGTTGAGCGCGCCATCATCGCCCCGGACCACGTCCAGGTAGGACGCGCCGGGATAGGCATCCGTGGACACCTTGACCACGCGAGTCTGCGTATCGGCAAAGGCGGCACCTGCCGTCACAGCCAGGATCACCGCCAAAGCAAGCGTCGACCAGAAAGCGAATTTCTTTAGCATTTCCCCCCCTTTGCCCGAACCCCCCCGGGACCCAAAGTATCCCACCGATATAGACGATCGATCCGCCGGTGTCAAAAACTCTCAGCTATTCAAGTCAAATTTCCGAATAGTTACTTGATGAAGACCGTCTTCCGAAAAGGAGTCGGCACAGCCTTGATCGTGCTTCCCGTCTTGGCGGCCCTCCTTTCACATCACCCGCTCCGGTCCGAACCCGCGGATGCTTCGGGCTGCGATCATTGGTACGCCGGCCTCGCGATCAATGACCAGGCCGGATCGGCGCTCGGGCGCGAGCTCGACCCACGCGAATCCAAGGCCCTCGTGAAGGCGCTCAAGATCGGTCGCAAAGATTCCTATAGCGCCGCGGAAGTCGCCAAGCAGAACAAGATCCTCAGGAAAGCCGGCTTCAGCGAGACGGAGATCGCGCAGCTTCGCCGCCAAGGCCCCTTGGGCAACTGGGTCCGGGCCTTCCAGGGGGGAGAGCCGCCCAGCCAGATCTTCCATCAGGAGCTCCAGCTCGGCGAGCTCGACCGCACGGTTCTGAACGAGCTCAAGAAGCCGGATGGCCGCAAGTACTTCTATGTGATCGACACCGACGATCAGCTCCACGTCGTCCCCGGTTCTTTCACGCCTCCTGATGACGCGCTTTGGGCGATCTCCGCGCGCGAAGCGAAGGGCGCGGGTAAACCGCAAAGCCGGACGCTGCTCGTCAAAGAGGCGGGAGAACTCCGCTATGACCGCGGCGGTCGCATGCTTCGGTTCCATGCGGGCTATGAGATGGATTCATCCGTCGACGAAGGCGCCGCCACGATGAACAAGCTCAAGAGCCGTCACCCGGGACTCGGCCTCGAGCGGGCGGCGCGCAGCAAGACGACGCAGGCCACCGCTCGCGCCAACGTTTTCAGCTGCCTGGACATCCTCGAGCGCCAGACCGCGGGCAAGAGCTTCGTCTGGGACAAGCTTCTGGTCGAAAACGCCGTCTTCACGGGCGCGGTGCTGTTTTCGGATGCGTTCCTGGACGCCCATCGCCTGGACAATCCTCGCGGGCGTGAAATCGTGACGGCCGACGTGGTCGGAAACAACATCACGACCCTCCTGAGCGCTCAGTTCGGCAAGCACCTGGTGCTCAGCGAAAGAGGCGCTCTCGCTTCCTTCGCGAGCCGTTACTCGATGGGTCTGGCGATGTCAGGCGTTTATGCCGGGGTCTACAGCCAGATGGTCACGAGCGACGAATCGGACGACCAGTCGACGAAGAGAATGGCTTTCAATGCCGGGTATGGGCTTTTCCGCACGGTCTCCCACCAGGTGATGGACGACTTCATGCTCAACCAGCTCCCCGGACGCCTCTACGAATCGTGCCGCAAAGGCGGCCCCTCGGCCGCCGCGATCCGAATCGTCTTCAGCCCCCTCATGATCCGGGTCTACGAGAAGGGCGCCTTCACGATGCTTTATTTCGGCACCCGCAAAGCCCTCGTGGGCGAGTAAGCTAGTACCGCGTCCTGTAATCGGTTTGGGTTTGGGGTTTCAGTTTCAGTTTCCGTACGGTTCAAGATGCCCGTAACCGACCGGTTTTCCACTTTGATGGCGCCGTGATCTTTGAATCGCTGGCATTAGGTTGTCGCCAGCCGGCATGACTCAGCGGTCAAGGCCATGTCCTTTCGCGGCTCTTCGCATTCCAGAGACGCTTCTCGGGTTCGGCTTGTTGAATCCATATTGGTCGGATCAGCATTGCCCCGAAGGGTTCTGCCGAGTGGCTGGTTTTGGGGTTTCAATGGGACCGCCTTGACGCAATCCTGTTCACGCCGGGGTCGCGCTCCGGAAAACCGGTTACGGGCATCTTGAACCGTACGGAAACTGAAACGGAAACCTCAAACTCACACGGATTACCGGACAACCCCTAAGCTACCGTGGCTCGATCTCCGAGCGGAGCTGCTCGACGAATCCGCGGAGAAACTCCGTGCGTCGCGCGGCCTCGCGCTTGCCGGCTTCCGTATTCATCTTTTCCGCGAGCTTGAAGAGCTTCACGAAGAAATGGTCGAGCGCAAAGCGCTTGTCATCCAGGTCCCTGTCCCGCGCCCACGGGTCATCCGAGGCGTACAGCGCCGAGCCCATCACCGTGCCACAGGAAAACGCCCGCACGGCCCCGATAGCGCCAAGCGCGTCGAGACGATCGGCATCCTGAAGCACCGCGGACTCCAGGGTGCTCGGGGCGCGCCCGGAGGAAAAGCTGTGCTCGAGGATCGCCGTGGCGATCTCGTCGGCGGCCTTCGCCGAATAGGCGAACCGCTCGCGGAGCAGCGTCCGGGCCTCGTCGGCGGCCCTCACGCTGGCCTGCGCCCGGTCAGGGTGATTCTTGGGCACCTGGATGAGATCGTGAAGCAGCGCCGCGGGGAGCAGGATTTCCATCCTCGCCCCCACCGCCTCGCCGAGCCTTTGGGCATTGGCGAGGACGCGAAGCACGTGCGAAAAATCATGGCTCGGGTCACCGCCGGCGGTTCTCTCCCGAACGTACTCGCCGAGCGCCTCACCTTGAGGGAGTGAAAAGGTCATTGCGAGGTCTTAAACCGGCCGGTTTTCCGGGGCAAGCGTTCTTGCGCGGGTGATCAGCCGGCGTTACACTTCCGTCATGGCGCTCTTCCAGAAGAATCTGCAACTCGGCAAGCCTCTCAAACTCTCCGCGTTCCGCAAGGTCGCCATCGGCACCTGGCGCACGGCCCACGACCCCAGCGTCTACTCGATCCTGGAACTCGACGTCGGCCCCGCGCTCAACTACCTCCAAAGGATTCAGGCCAAAACCGGCACCAAGGTCACCCTCACCCATTTCACCGGCAAGGCGGCGGCCGAGACGATCCGGCGCCACCCTGAGCTCAACTGCATCCTGCGGTTCGGCCAGCTCTACCCGCGGCAGAGCGTGGATATCTTCTTCCAGGTCGCGAGCGACACCAAGGGCTCGGACCTTTCAGGCACGACGATCCGTCACGCCGACCGCAAGGCGATCGCCGACATCGCCCGCGAGATGCAGGAGAGCGTGAGCGCGATCCGCACCCAGGGTGATCCGGCGTACAAGAAGATGAAAAAGACGATGAAAGGCCTTCCGGGCTTCCTCAGCGCCTGGATGATCGATTTTTCGGCTTTCCTGCAGTACACCCTGAATATCTGGTCGCCGCTTTTCGGCATCCCGCGCGACGCCTTCGGAAGCCTGATGGTCACCAATATCGGCTCCCTTGACCTCGACATGGCCTTCGCGCCGCTGGTGCCCTACTCGCGCGTGCCGTGCCTGCTGGCCGTGGGCGCCGTGCGCGACACGCCCGTGGTGCGTGACGGCCAGCTCGCCGTGGCCCCGGTCTCCAAGATCTGCGTGACGTTCGATCACCGTCTGATCGACGGGATCCACGCCTCGCATATGTCGAAGACGGTCAAAAAGATTTTCGCCAATCCCGAAGCCGAGCTCGGGCCGGTTTGAAACGTACGCTCTCTTGCGCGTGCCGGTCGTTCAACGACGGGCGGAGCTGGAGCGCGTGCCGGTATAGCGATATTTCTGCTGGCTGATCCGCTTGGCCGGGCCGCTGATCCGCGTCTGGGCACCGAGCGGGGGGAGATTCTCCGCATAACGGCCTTCGACCGCGGCCAGACGATTCAGGTCCCGATCGAACTCGGGCTGAGCTTCCCTGGCTACACGGATCTCCGAGAGTTTCTGATAGAGAACCGTATCGTCGGTCACGCGGCTGGGCACTGAACCGAACGAGAGGGAAAGGGTGGTCAGACCGGCAATCAGCCCGCAGCTGAAATACCACGCTCTCTGCAACTGGTTGGACTTCCGGGTTTTCATTTTTTACTCCGTTTCTTCACGCAACTTCCGCTTCCGCAACAACCGCTACCACTGCTGCTTCTGCCGCGGCCCCACGGGGGCCTTGTTCGCGACCGCCTATGAGCAAGCGGGGTGCCAGAGGGCCGACCGGCCGCCGGTTTTCATAAGTGCTTGATTTTCCTGGAGAGAGCACTAAGATGGGGTGCCGAATGTCTTTACCTCCCCTGTCCAAGGATTATTCACCCCTCCAACGTGGTGACAAGTCGCGCCCGATTCGGCTCGTGGGGGTGAGGCAAAACAACCTCAAGAACATCACCGTGGAGCTGCCCTCCCGAAAGATCACCGTGGTGACCGGCCTCTCGGGAAGCGGCAAGAGCTCGCTGGCCTTCGACACGCTCTACGCCGAAGGGCAACGACGCTACGTCGAGAGTCTTTCGACCTATACCCGCCAGTTCCTCGAGAAGATGCCCAAGCCGGACCTCGACTCCATCGAGAACATCCCCCCGGCCATCGCCCTCGAGCAGAAAAACCACGTGGTGAACTCCCGAAGCACGGTCGGCACCCAGACCGAAATCGTGGACTACCTGCGCGTGCTCTTCGCCAAGATCGGTCGCACCTTCTGCGTCCGCTGCGGCGGCGACGTCCGCAAACTCGATGCCCAGTCGATCCTCGACTGGGCGATCGACTGGCTTCCCTCGCGCAAGGCGCTGATCGTCGCGCCGATCGGCGTCGCCCCCGCCGCCGAGCCGCCCCGGAAGAAGAAAGGCGTGAAAGCGCGCAAAGGAAGCAAAGCCGCGAAGAAGCCCGCGGGCAAGGCCGCGGCGCCGCAGTCGGCCAGCCTGGAGTCGCTTTTTCAGGTGCTGCGCGAGCAGGGCTTTCAGCGCCTGCTCCACCGCAACCCGTCCCGCACTGGAGCCAAGCCGGAGGTCATCGATCTTGAGGAGGCCCGCGCCGCGGACCTGCTCACGGGCGAGCTCTACGTGGTCGTGGACCGGCTACGGCTGACCGAACGCGCCGACGCGGACACCCGCGGACGGCTCCGCGACTCCATCGACCAGGCTCTCGCCATCGGCAAGGGACGCGTCGGATTTTTCGATATGGACGCCGCTCCCGACTCGGCCGGTGACGACTGGAAGGCTTTCGAAAGCCTCTTCTCGTGCGTCAGCTGCGGCCTCGAACACCGGATTCCCGAGCCCAACACCTTCTCCTTCAACAGCCCGCTCGGGGCCTGCGCCCGGTGCAGCGGCTTCGGCTACAATCTGGAACTCGACGAAGCGCTCGTCGTGCCGGATCCCTCCAAGACGCTCAAGAACGGCGCGGTGGATCCTTTTTCGAAGCCCTCGCTGTCGGACTGGCAGAGGGATCTGTTCCGCTTCTGCGAACGGCAGGGGATCTCCATCGGCAAGCGCTACCGCGAGCTGACGCCCGCGCAGCGCAAGCTCATCTGGGAGGGCTCCGAGAGCGACAAGACTTTCCCTGGAGTCATCGCCTGCTTCGAGGAGCTCAAACGCTGGAAGTACAAGCTGCATATCCGCGTCTTCATCCGGCGCTACCAGACCCAGTCGCTCTGCCCGGACTGCCAGGGCGCGCGGCTCCGGCCCGAGGCGCTCGCGGTAAAGATCGGCGGCCAGTCCATCGCCGACGTCCTCAATACCCCGATCTCCGACACCCTCGAGTGGTTCAAGGGCCTCGCCCTTACGGCCGCCGAGCACAAGATCGCGCACGAGGTGCTCTCGCAGGTACAGCGGCGACTCTCCTTCCTCAATGAGGTCGGCGTGGGCTACCTCACCCTCTCGCGCCTCGCGAAGACGCTCTCGGGCGGCGAGTTCCAGCGCATCAATCTCGCGACTCAGCTCGGCAACGGCCTCTGCGGCACGCTCTACGTCCTGGACGAGCCTTCGATCGGGCTCCATGCCGCGGATACCGACCGCCTCATCACGGTGCTCAAGCGACTGCGCGACCAGGGCAACACGGTCGTCGTCGTCGAGCACGATCTGGAGGTCATGCGCGCCGCCGACTGGCTGGTGGAGCTCGGTCCCGGCGCCGGCCGCCGCGGGGGCGAGCTCATCGGCCAAGGCCCCGCTGAGACGCTCATCTCCGTGCCCGGCTCGCTGACCGGCAAGTACCTCTCGGGGGCGTTCGGGGTCGAGCGCGAGCGCGCGCCCCGTCCCCTGGCCCGCAAGGTGCTCAAAATCACCGGCTGCTCCGAGCACAATCTCAAGAACATCGATGTCGAGATCCCGCTCGAGCGGTTCGTGGTGGTCTCCGGTGTCTCCGGCTCAGGCAAGAGCACCCTCGTCCACAAGACGATCCACAACGCGCTGTCTCGCCTCTTCCTCCGCACGACGGACCCGGTGGGACGCTTTGACCGGCTCTATGGGGCCGAGCAGCTCGGTGGCGTCGTGCTGCTCGACCAGTCCCCGATCGGCAAGAACTCCCGTTCCAATCCCGCGACCTACCTCAAAGCCTGGGACGAGATCCGTCGCGTGCTCGCCAACCAGGTCATCTCGCTCCGCCGCGGCTACACCGCGCAGCACTTCTCCTTCAACGTGGACGGCGGGCGCTGCCCCGTCTGCAAGGGCGAGGGCGAGATCACCCTCGACATGCATTTCATGGCGGAGCTTCGCCTGCCCTGCGAGGAGTGCGAGGGCAAGCGTTTCAAGAAGACCGTCCTGGACGTCACCTACCGCGGCAAGGACGTGAACCAGCTCCTGCACACCACCATCGACGAGGCGTTCGAGCTCTTCCGTGACAACACGATCCTCGCGCGCAAGCTGGGACTGCTCCGCGACGTAGGGCTCGGCTACCTGCAGCTCGGCCAATCCGCCACAACCCTCTCCGGCGGCGAGTCCCAGCGACTCAAGATCGCGGCCGTCCTGGACGATCGCGAGGCCGAACACCTGCTTTACGTATTTGATGAGCCCACGACGGGCCTGCACCTGGACGACATCAAGAAACTTCTCGCGGTCATCCAGGACCTCGTCGACGCCGGCCACAGCGTGCTGATGATCGAGCACCAGCTCGACGTGATCGCGCAGGCTGACTGGGTCATCGACCTCGGGCCGTCAGGAGGCCTCAACGGGGGCGAGCTCATGGCCGCCGCATCGCCAGACCGGCTGATCTCGGACGATCGATCAGTGACCGGAGCGATGCTTCGGAAACAGGGCTACCAGCTCGGACCGCGAAGCTGAAAAGCGGCGGAGCCGCCTCAGCGCTTCAACGAAGGAAGCTCGGCGCGGAAGGGCGGCGACGCCATCCCCAGCGGCACCACTGAGCCGGGCTTGGAGCGCCTCAGCTGAATGATGTACTCCGGCGCGGCCCCTTCATTCGTGATGATGACGCCTTTGGCGTCACAGGCGAGCCGGATCCGCATGCCGCGGAACTGCTTCCAGTAGTTGATCGGGCCTTCCAGCGGGTAGAAGGGGTTCTTCGCTCTCTTTTCTCCGCCGAGCCAGGGATGCTCCTTGAGGTCGACCTCGAAGTAAGCCTTCCAACGCTCGCCGAAACCATCATCGAAGGGAACCAGGGCGACCGAGCCGAACAGCATGTACGCTTCGCCATCGGCCAGTTCGACCTTCTGGTTGACCGCATCGAACGGCGTCGGGACCTCTCCGCTCCCGCCGCCGGCTGAGTGACAAACCGTTCCCGGCCTGCAGTCATGCGCCAGGTCCACCGCCGTGGCGTGGGCAGCCATTCCCCCCAGCAGTCCTGCCAGCAGCAGCGCAGATGCAACGATACTTCCAAAAACCTTCCGTTGACCCGTCATCTCATCTCCCCTTCCCAACGGCGCCTCACGCGCCGCCCCCTAAACTCTCCAAACCCCCTGCGACGCCCGCACTCCGGCGGGTGCCGATGAACTGAATCCGCAACCCCGGGGCCAGGCGATAGCCTTCCTTCCAGTTCAACAGGTATTGCGGCTTCTTGATGTCCGGCTCGATCAACTTACGGAGCCGATTGATGTTGTAATAGAGCTTGTTGTCGTGCGCCTCGGGCCGATAGGCCTCGGCCCAGACGTACTCGATGATCTCAGCCTTGGAGAGACCGCGTTCGCGATCATGCCCCAGACGTTCATGCGCCTGCGAAAGCGCCTCGAGGATGTGAAGCAGCACATACTGCTTGCGGAGCGAAACCGAGCCGCCCTCGCGCGTGCGGATCACGCACTGCCGACTGTCGATCAGCAGGTCCACGGCATCGCGTTCCAACCGGTCGCGCTCGGCGGCGATCTCCCGCTTGAGCAGGCCGAACTCGGGTGCCGCTGCCGCCTTGTCGATCAGGTCGAGGTGCCAGTAAGCCTGCGCGTAATTCTGCTGCTTGCGAGCCAGCCGCGCATAACCGTAAAGGACGTAGAGATGGTAGTACCAGTTGTGCTCGGCCAGGAAGCTGCCATGGGCCTTCTGGTACCAGCGCAGCGACTCGTCCAGCTTGTTCTGCCGCTCGAGAATATTGCCGATCAGGAGCTCGAGCATGCCCTGGACCCCGCGCAAGGGTTTGCCTTCGTAGCGACGGAGCAGCTCCTGGGCGAGCCAGGTGGCGCGCCCCACGCGTTGGCGCTGCGAAAGCGTCACCGCCAGCATCAGCCAGCCGCGCGCCTCGGCTTCCTCATAGCTCATGAGGTGAAAGCCCGCGCCCTTTTCGCCACCCTGCCGGACCGCGCGCAGGTAACGGTGGAAGTACCGCTGCGCCTGCAAAACCTCATTGCGCTCGCGCGCGATCGCGCCCTTGCAGTACCAGGCCAGAGCGGGAACCTCACGATGGTGGTCCATCATGAGCTGATCGAGCTCGGCCTCCAGGCGGGCCATCTCGGCGCGATCGACGGCCTCGCCCGCAAGACGAAGCAGGCCGGCCAAAGCTTCCATCATGCCCCGTGAGTCGCCTTGGCGTTTCGCCTGCTGCTGGGCCATGGTGTAGGCGACGCGCGCCTCGCGGAGCTCACATTTTTCGGAGCGGATCAAACCGAGCTGCAGCCAGCCCTGAATGGCCGAACGCGCCTTGCCGGCGCTGCCCTTCTCTTCGGTCGCGCGCGCGGATGCACCTGCGCGTTTGCGCGGGACAGCCGGAGTCGGGGATTTCTTGTTAATGGTTTTCCGCTTCGCCATAAGGTGCGTTCGAGCCGGTCGTATGCTAATCGAGAGCGGCCAGGAGTCAACATGGAACTTTCATTTTATCTCTGGGAACCCAAGCCTGGAGCGGCAAGCGCCAACCTGGTCCTCCTGCACGGAATGGGAGGGACCGGAGCGCTCTGGCGTCCGATCGCCGCTTCCCTCGAAAACCGCTATCGGATCATGGCCCCGGACCAGCGCGGACACGGCAAGAGCCGCGAGAGGCAAAGCTCATTTCTTCCCCTGGACTTCGGTCGTGATCTCGTCGAAACGCTGGACCACACCGGCTTCCACCCGGCCTGGTTGATCGGCCACTCCATGGGAGTCCGGACCGCATGCGCTGCCGCCCTGCTGCGCCCTGAGTGGGTGCGCGGGCTCATCCTGATCGATTTAGGCTTTTCCGGTGCGGCCGGAGGAGGCCTCGGGGACCGACTCGCGGCCTTCCTCGAAAAGCTGCCTTCCACCTTTGCCTCGCGGGCGGACGCTCGCGCCTTCATGCGTGCGCAGGCTCCCGATCCTTCGATGGGGCAATACCTCATGGCGGTCGCGCAGACCGCGCCCGACGGACGGGTCACCTTCCCTTTCGACCCGCAGGCGCTGATTCAAACCATCGAAGCCGCGAGAGAGAGCTCGGTACGGCCCTGGATCCGACAGGTCGCCGAGCGCGGCATGCCCGTCCTCGCGCTGCGAGGTTCGTTGAGCGAGGTCTGGTCCAAGGCGGACTTCGAAGCCGAAAAAGAGCGTTTCTCTGACCTCAAGTCCGTGACCTTCGAGGAGGTCGCCGGAACGGGCCACGGCCTGCCCTTCGACAAGAGGGCCGAGTTCGTCAGCCGCGTGGCCGACTTCGTGGATCGCAAGCCTTGAAGCGCCGCCGCTTCAGCTGTCTTCGCCGACGACCGCCGGATTAGGATCGACGCTGGCCTTCTTCACCAGACCTTCCATCCAGCCCTGGAACAGCTCGTTCTGCTTGCGGGTGGCGATCCGGCGGATAAGCTGGTCGCGTTCCGCATCGAACTTGGACGGGTCCGCCTTCTGCGCGTCCGCGAGGACGGCGACGACGGTTCCGCCGGCAGTCAGGTACTTCGCGGCCTTGCCGCCCTGACCTGCCGCAAGAGGCGAGGTTTTGGCAAAAGCGTCACGCACGAGCTGGTTGGCTTCCCCTACGCCCGGGACAAACGGACTCTCGCGGGTGAACCACTCGGAGGTTTTCACCTCGACGCCTTCGAAGCCGCCAGCCTTGAGCGCGGCATTGACCTTGGCGTCCGAACCTTTCTCAGCGGCGAGCAAGCCCTTGATCTGCTCGGCGACGGTCTCGCTCTTCTTCTGCGCGTCGCTGAAGCGCTCGCTGGCCAGCATATCGCGTGCAAGCGCGTCCTTGACCTGCTCGAACGTCTTGCCCTTGTAAGCCGTCTCTTTCTGGGCCTCGAACCGGGACTTGAGGACCGCCGCCTTGGCGGGGTCACTCAGGAGCTTTTGAACCTCCGCGGCGGCCACGGCGAGGGATTTCTTGGCCGCTTCCGAGGACAGGAGGACATACTTCACCTTGCGCTTCTCCTGCGAGGCCAGGAACTCGGAGCGGGCTTCCGCGTCGGAGACGAACACCCGGCGCTCGAAGTAGTCGTTCCACTGCTGGGCCGAGATGTCTTCGCGGACCATG
>JAMPXZ010000127.1 GCA_023700925.1 Oligoflexia bacterium
GGCTCCATCCGCGTAGAGATAAATCGTCCCCGCCAGCCAGACCGGTGTACTCCCCAGGATCGGTATCCACGCGAAGACGAAAGTGGCGCCCGCGGCCAAAAAGACGGCCGGCACCCCGAGCACCAGGTAAGCAAACAGCATTACCGTGCTTTGCGCCAGCGCCGCGGCGAGCGTCGCCCAGATCACCGAGACCGAAGTATCCGTGAAGGACTTCGCCAGCCTCAGCCGCACATCGGCATCCATGGGGATCTTCTCGCGCATCCAGCCGAGGAAACGCGGCCCGTCCACGAGGAAGAAGAAGCACGCCAAGGAGGCGAGCGCGAGCTGAAGCACGATTCCCGGCAGCTGCGCGGCGAGCGCGATTATCGCGGTCGACAACTTCGTTCCGGCCGATTGCATGCCGCTCCGGAGCGATCTTTCAAAATCCTGCGGGCTTCCCATGATCGCCTGAACGGGCTTCCAGTCGCCGAGACGATCCACGAGGACCTGAAAGGACAAGCCCCCCTCGGCCAGCTCCTGCCCCATGGCGATCGCCTGCTGAACGGCCTTGGTCACGAAGAACGAGAGCGGAACGATGATCACGAAGACGATTCCGAGCGTGACCAGCAGCGAGGCGCTTCTGCGCTTCCAGCGATGCTCCAGCAGCCAACGATAAACCGGCGAAGCAAGCAAGGCCAGAATCGCGCCCATCGTCACGGCGAGCAGGTAAGGAAGCACCATCCAGAGCGTGAGCACGCTCGCCACGGCGAGAAATCCCAGGAACATGACGAGCGTCGTCCGCCTCTGCGGCGGAAGACGCGGCGGGGTGACTCTAGCCAGGTTTGCCATGCCCGAAGCTCACGCACAGTCCGTGCCGGCCAGCAGCGCTCAGCCGGCGGCTACTCGTATCTGAGCGCGTCGATTGGCGGAAGACGCGAGGCCTGGCGTGCCGGATAAAGTCCGAAGGCGACGCCGATCCCGGCGGAAAAGAAGAAAGCGACCAGCACGGAGCCGGGCGAGATCGACGTGGTCCACCCCGCGAAGAACGAGAGCGCCATCGAGATCACCCAGGCCAGCGCGATCCCGCACACGCCGCCGATGAGGCTGATCACCACGGCCTCGACCAGAAACTGCGAAAGGATGTCCCGTCTGCGCGCGCCCACCGCCTTGCGCAGACCGATCTCGCGCGTCCGCTCCGTGACCGACACGAGCATGATATTCATGATCCCGATGCCGCCCACGAGAAGCGAGATCGCCGCGATGATCGACAGGAGCAGCGTCATGACCCGGGTACTGGCGGTCAGTGCGGCCTGGATCTCGGCCATGTTCCGGATGTCGAAGGCCGTCTCCCGCTGGGACGGCGGCACCTTGTGACTGCTCAGGAGCAGCTCCCGGGTCCGGGTTTCCACTTCGGAAGTCTGATCAGGCGAGCTCACCTCGACCTCGATGAAATCCACGTTGTCCTTGCCGAAGACCCGCCTCATCGCCGTCTGAACGGGAATGATCACGCGATCGTCCTGATCATGAAAGGCGTTGGCGCCCTTCTCGGGAAGAACACCGATCACCTGGAAGCCGATCTTGTTGATCTTGATCGTCTCGCCGATGGGATTGCGCCCGCCCAATACCTCACGCACGAGGGTCGCGCCCACGACCGCGACCCGGGCCCGCCTACGGTCCTCCTCGTCGGCAAAAAACCGCCCGACGGTCGGCAGATCCGCATGCATGCGGGCATAAACCGCCGAGGCGCCGAGGACTGTGGTCGCGCGGTTGCGGTTCAGATAGGCGACCTGCCCGCGCCCCCGCACCGCGGCCGAGGTCTCCCTGACTCCGGGGATCCGTTCGCGGATGACACGGGCATCGTCGATCGAGAGCGTAGCCAACGCGCCCGCCTCCCCTACGACGCCTCCGGCCCCGCGATGAGCCCCCGCCCGGACGATCAGAAGATTCGAGCCGAGCGAGGCGAGCTGATCCTCGATCGCCTTCTGCGCGCCGCGCCCGAGCGCCATCATCGCCACGACCGCCGCCACCCCGATCAGGATACCGAGGATCGAAAGCCCGGTCCTGACCTTGTTGGCGGCAAGAGTGCGGATGCCCTGCTGAAAGTGCTGAACCAGATTTTTCCAGGCCGCCGTCGGCTTGGCGGCGCCCGTCCATCCCTCCGTCGGCCTGCCAGCCCCGCCGCGCGGGAGCGGCTGCAGCCTCTCGTCCGAAACAATGGCGCCGTCGCGCATGCGGATGATCCGCCGCGCCTGCTGGGCGATCTCCGGCTCATGGGTGACGATCACGATCGTGATGCCCGCGGCGTTGAGCTCCTTGAGTATCCCCAGAATCTCCCTCTCACTCGAGGAGTCGAGATTCCCCGTCGGCTCATCGGCCAGGATCAACCGTGGGCGATTGACCAAAGCGCGCGCGATCGCCACGCGCTGCTGCTGGCCTCCCGACATCTCGTTGCTCTGATGGCGCTGGCGATCACCCAGCCCGACCCGCTCCAGAAGCCCCCGGGCACGTTCGAGGTCGAGCTTTCCCTCCGAATAGATCAAGGGCATGGAAACGTTTTCGAGCGCGGAGGTGCGCGGAAGAAGATTGAACTGCTGGAAGATGAACCCGATCGCCTTGCGGCGCAGGACAGCCAGCTCATCCTCACTGAGGCGCGACACCTCGCGCCCGTCAATGCGGAAGGAACCGTCGTCCGGCACGTCCAGCAATCCCATGACGTGCATCAAAGTGGACTTGCCGGAGCCGGAAGGACCCATGATCGCGACGAAATCCCCGTCCTCGATCGTGAGCGAAACATCGTGCAGCGCCCGGATGACCTCGTTGCCCATCCGGTACCGCTTGTGAATCCCTCGCAGAGCCAGCATCGGATTAACGACCTCCTCGCCGCGGAGCAAACGGTGTAAGCGGGTTGGCGGACTTGGACCGGTCGCCTTTCCCGGATTGGATCTCGGCGATTAATACTTTCTCGCCCTCACTCAGCCCCTGCATCACCTCGGTGGACTTGCCGTCCGTCAGGCCGATCTCGACGGGCTTTTCCACGGTTTCACGCTTCCCGGCAAAACGCACCAGCACCGAATACCTGTTGTCCATGACCCGCAGCGCCTCGTTCGGAACCAGAAGCGCGTCAACGTGCGAGGCGACCAGGAAGGTCACGTTCGCCGTCATCCCGCTTCGCATGAACTCGGGCGTCCGCTCCGGGAGGACGTCCACGACGTAGGTCGTGACGTTATTGACCGTCTTGGCCTCGAACGCGATTCGGTCCACGCGCCCGGGAATCACCTCTCCCGAGTAAGCATCCAGCACGATCCTGGCGTTCTGCTTCACCCGGATCTGCGCGATATCGGTCTCGTCGACCTGAGCCTTGACCGTCAGCCGATCCGACATGACGAAGACAGGGTCGGCATTCGTGAAGGTCTGACCGCTTTCCACGTTCCGCGAGATCACCGTGCCCCGAATCGGCGCCAGGATGGGCGTCGGGCGATAGCTGTCTTCCCACTTCTTCAGCTCCTCAGGGCCCTGGGAGCGCGCGGCATCGAGCAACGCGGCCCGCTCGGTCGAGCTCATCCACGCGAGCACCTGTCCGCGCTTCACCACCTCGCCCTCTCGCACGAGCACCTGCTCGATCCGCCCCGCCACGGGTGGCTTGATCTCGACCCGGTTTTCCGGCTGGACCGTACCGGTCCCCTGCAGCGTGATCTCCAGGGCTCCTCGCCGGACCACCTCCTCGCGATAGGCGATCTCCAGCTTGCCCTGTCGCCGGTAAGCCAGGACGGACACGGTCCCCACCGCTACGGCGAGCGCCGCGAAACCCAGCACCTTGCGCTTTCTGCTCGTGGTCATGGAAGAATCCCTTTCCCCTGGACTTGAAGCCAGGCGGCTTCGGCCGCGACGCGGTCGCGGCGGCTCTGGAGAACGGCCCGCTCGCGCAGAATCAGATCATTCTCGATCAGATCCCAGTCCTCGAACGACATCAGACCGTTATTATACTTCCCGCGCGCGATCTCGGCACGCTTCAGCGCGGCCTCCCGGAAGCTCTCGTCGACCTTGAGCTTTTCGCTGGCTTCGCCGTAAGCGGCGTGCGCCTGGCGGAGCCGCGCGAGCGTCTGCCGATCGACATCCCCGCGCGTGGCCGCGGCTGCCGCGCGGGTGGCGAGAGCGCTGCCAGTCGCGTAATAGTCCTTACCCCCGCTGAAGAACGGCCACGATAACGTGGCGCCGAGCGACCAGCGAGGGTTTCCCGGGAACCACCCGTCGCCGTTTCGCGTCGTGCTCGCCGTCAGCCCCAACGTCGGAAAGAAACCCGCGCGCGCCAGCGTGACCGCGGCCTCCGCCGCCTGCTCCCGTCCCAAAGCCTCGCGATGAGCCGGCGTCTGAAGCGCGAGAGTTGCGAACGCCGGCGAGGCAACCAGGGTTTCAAGCGGGACCTCGTCAGTGACCGTCAGCTCCGCCGCCTCCGCGGCTTCGCTGTCCCGGCCCAGCACCCGCGCCAGCTGCGCGCGATAAACCCCGACTCCGTTGCGCGCCTGCAGCGTCTCATACCGGGCCTGATTCAAATAGGCCTTCGAAAGCAGGACCGACCCCTTGTTCTCGCGCCCACTCTCGAAGCGAAGCTCGACGAGCCTCAGGTTCTCGGCGCGGCGCCGCGCGATTTCCTGCTGCAGCTTCACCGAGCTTTGCGCGTAGAGCAGCCCCGCATACGCCACCTTGAGGTCGCCACTCACCTTCGCCCGCGTTGCCTCGAGCGACGCCTCGGAGATCCCGCGACCGGCCGCCGCCTGGGCGACCGCGGCGCGATCCTTTCCTCCGGAAAAAAGGGGGAGGGTTCCCGAAAGCCCGGCGGAATAGCTGCCGCTGGCCTCGGAATCACCCGGGAGCGAAGGCACTCCCCCGCTGGCGCTGCCGTAGCTGTAGCCCAGGCTCCCGCTGAACTGGGGGAAAAACCCGCTGTAGGCGCCCCTCTCCGAGGCGCGGGAGGCGCGAAGCGTTTCGCGCGCCGCCTGAAGCTCGGCGTTGCTCCGCGCGGTTTCTTCGCGACAAGCCTGCCATGACAAGCTCTCCCCGGCGAGCGATTCGCCGGCAGGACCGCTGAGCAGGATCATCAGGGCTGCCACGCGGACGACTCTCATTTCGTCTCTCCTAAAGGAACCAGAACGCGGCCACCGCCACCACCGTCGGCGGAAACGCGAAAAGAAAGAGGCGGATCGGGCTGATCCCATCTACCCCGAAGGAAGGATTGAGAATCCCGTAACCCGCCGGATTGGGCGCATTGGCGATCACCGTCAGGCCGCCCCCCACGACGGCTCCGGCGACCAGGAAGTACCTGGAAGCCTCCGTCAAAGTCGGGACCTGCGAGCCCAGGTAGGTCAGCGCCGCGTTGTCGGTGAAAGCCGTTAAGGTCGCGGCCCCGAGGTATAACCACAGCGCATCGAGCCTCGCCAGCAGCGGCTCGAGCCACCAGCGCTGGGGCCCCCCGAGCACGACAAGCCCCGCCAGGAAAAACCCAACGAGCAGTCCTTCGCGAAGTTTCAGCTCATTCTGATATTCGCGCGTGACGGCCGCCAGCCCGAGAAAGAACAGGAAGAGCCCCATGAACACCGCGAGATAGTGGGAGGTCGCGACGATCATGGCGAGGAAGAGCAGATGGATCACGTACACCCAGGCCGGCATCCGGCGGGCCTGGCCCGATCGGTCCGTATTTTCCCAGGCTAGCGCCCCGAGCTCCTTGCGGAACAGGAAGGTCGCCGCGCTCGTCGAGACGAGAATCGCGATGGCGGCCTTCCAACCGAAATGCGTCAGCATGAAGGAGAGGTCCCATTGCCATTTGCCCGCCACCATCAGCACCGGGGGCGCCGCGAAGGGCGTCAGCACCCCGCCGATCGACACGTTGACGAAAAGCAGCCCGAGCGTCGCGTACATGAGCTTCGGGCTCAGCTTCCGCGAGTAGAACCGGTCCAGCAGGAGCATCGCGGTCACGGTCATCGCCGCGGGTTCGGTGATGAAGCTTCCGAGGAGCGGCCCCACCACGAGCGCGACGAGATAGAACGCCACCGGCCTTGAAAGCGGCAGCAGCCGCGAGACGCCGCTCACGAGCCCCCGCGAGACCTCGAGGATCGGCCGGGTCGAGCACACCGTGAGAATGACGAAAACGAAAGCGGGCTCGGTGAAGTTCTGACTTTGCAGGTGGTGGATGCTCTCGCTCACTCCGGTGGAAGAAGCGCCGATGACGAGGTAGATCGCCGCCCAAAGCCCGAAGACGATTTCCACTTCGCCGAGCAGATGAAAGAAGTTCTCCGCCGCGGAGCCCGGACGAAAGCGCCCGCCGAGCCGATGGAACTGTTTCACCGTGAAGGTATGCAGAATCGCCAGCGCGAAACAGACGGTCGCTGTCAGCTCGGAAAACGATACCCAGGTGCTCATTCACGCCTCCCCTAAAAGATCTGGCCCGGTCGGGCTACTTCAGCGCGAGGTCGAGAATACGAATCGCCTTCGCGAACTTCTGCGGATCGAATTTCGCTCGATGCTCCTGCTCCAGCTGCCGCAGCGCCTGGAGCTGACGGGTCTTCAGATCGCCCTTGCCCTGGCCGACGAGGTTGTCGAACTCATTGGCGATCGAAACGATCCGCGTGAGGTCATAGATGGCATTGCCCCGGAGCCGCTTGGGAAATCCCGCGCCATCGTAGCGCTCATGGTGCTGGCCCACGATCATGACGACCTCTTTGGGAGCGTTGCCCTCGGCCTCGAGCGCCTGCGCGCCGAGCGCGGGATGCTCGCGCATCTTGAGCATCGCCTGCTCGGAGGTCTCGCCCTCTTTGGGCGTCACGAGGCTCTTGCCGAAGTCATGCAGGAGCGCGCCCGCGCCCACGTGCTGCAGGATGAGCTGGTGCGAGTAGCCCATCTGAAGAGCCAGATACACTGAAAGCATGCTGACGTTGATCGAGTGATCGACCGTGCCCGCCGCCAGCGACTGGAGCTGCGCCAAGGGCCGGGTCGCGTAAGGCGTGCTCGTCACCTCGTCCAGCAGCTTGCGGCTGACCTCCAGCGTCTTGGCCAGGCGCTCGTCCGCCTTGGGAGACTGAAAGAGCTCGAGAGTATGATCGCGGATCTTCTGACGGAACCGGGCCGGAGCCTCCGACGCCGCATCGGTGCCCTGGATCGGAAGAGTCCCTCGGCGGAGCTGCTCGGACCAGGCGCGAAGAACCGGAATGTCCTGCTCCTGAACGAAGAGCTGGCGGATCCGGTTGAACTGAAGACGGTCATAAGCCGCGCGGCTCATGGCCACGCCTTTGGCCAGGTAAACAACGAACCGGAACTCGAGATAAAGATAGAGACTCGCCGGAAGCGCCTCACCCGGCACGATATCGTCCAGATCGAAGGTCAGGAAATGGACCTGAGGCTGCTTGCTCGCGGCGATTGCCGCGGCCTTTGCATTGTGAATCGCGACGGTCGTCTGCGCGTTCGCCGCCGGAGCGGGCGGAGCGACGGGTGCTGACCGGGGTTCGGCCTCGGACGAAGGCGTGGCCGCGGTCATTGCCGGGCCCAGTGGTGCATCCGTGGCCGCCGCCGGTGGTGCATCCGTGGCCGCCGCCGGTGGTGCGTCCGTGGCCGCCGCCGAAACCAGAGTCACAGCCTGCGCGGCCTCTATCGTCGGCGCCTCCTCGGGAGGGCCGGTCACCTCGGTGGGCGCGATCCCGGAGAACTGCCGCGCCAGGCGGCAGCGATTGATGCCCGCCAGGGTCCGGGGAATCGAGTCCGCGAGCGCCACCGCGACGGGAACCTCATCCGCCTGCAAGAGCAGCCGGAGCTGCACGAGCACATCCTGCGGCCGCAGAAGCCGGCTTTCCTCGCGAACGAACGCGCAGGCGAGCACGGGATTCTCCTGCATGTCGTGCGTGATGAAGCCCGCGCCGTCAAGAACTCCGGGAATCTTGCGGATGGCGTGGTCAATCGCGTCCGGCGCGATGAATTTGCCGTGGTTTTCCAGGAGCTGCTCCCGTCGCCCGCGAAGCTGCACTCGAAGGATGCCTTCCTTGTCCTCGTGAAGCGTCGCCACGTCCCCGGTGTAGAGCCAGGTGCCACGGATCTTCATCTTCGTGGCTTTTTCGTATTCCTTCTTGTCAGGTCCGCGATAGCCGACCATGACCGTTCCGCCCATCACGGCGAGCGCGCCGGTGCGCTCCTGTTTGCCTTCGATCTCGTCACCGTTGGCGTCCATGACCTTGTAGCGCAGGCCCGAAAGCGCGCGCGGGCCGGGCCGGGGACTCTGGCCGATCTCCGAGTGGTCCTCCATCGCGATCGTCCAGCCATTCTCGGTCTGACCGTAGCACCGAAGCAGCGGGGTCTCCGTCGCCGTGGCGAGCTCCTCGAGCTCGGGCGTTACGCTGCCCACGCCCACGACCATGGAACGCAAGGGCCCGAGCCGACCTCCCGCCTCGCGTCCGTAATGCAGGATCTCCCGCGCCGACTCGGCCGTGGTGATCAGCCGCGTGACCTTGGATTCCCAGAGGAACTTCGAGAAGTCCTTCTTTTCCACCCCGTGCTCGATCACGCAGGTATTGCCGTTGAGAATCGGGAAAAGCAGACCGTGAAAAAACGAAAACGGATGAAACCAGTTGGCCGTGGAAAGGAAACGGTCGCCGCTCACGGTGCGGTAAGGCCCACGCAGGGCCTGAACCGCCGCCTGCAGGCGGTTGTGATCGAACGCGACCAGACGCGACGACTCCGAAACCCCACCGGTCCGGAGCATCAGCACGATGTCGGTGTCCTTTGGCGGTGACTCGGGCATGGGCGTGAACGAGGCGTCGTACTCGCCGCCCATCTTCTTCTCTATTTCGATTACCGGGAGCTGCAACCGTTCGGCGCGGATCAGCTCGCGCACGAAAGAGGCCTTATCCGAGCTGATCGCCAGATGCGTGGCCTCGGTGGCCTTCAGCAGCTTGCCGAGCTCCTCGAACCCAAGGCTCGGATCGAGCGGAATCAGCATCGAACGCGCATTACTGAGCGCGAAAAAGCTGGCCACCGCGGCGGGACAGTTGCTGGCCAGCAAGGCCACGCGCGAGAACTGGCCGAGCTCCTTCTGGTACAGGTAGCTGAGCTGCGAAACCTTGCGCGTAAATTCCCTGAAGCGCAGATCCTTGCCGAGGTAATGGATAGCGGGCTGCATGGCCGCTTTTTGGGCGGCCGTGGCGAGCTGTTGAGACAGAAGCATGTGCAAATACTTTAGGTCACCTGGCGTGCATTTCCAAGCGGTTCTTCCCCCTATTCCCCGCTCGTCCCGGGGGTGATACCATTCGAAGAACATGCGTTTCGATGTCATCGTTCTCGGAGCCGGGGCAGCCGGCATGATGTGCGCCCAGGAGGCGGGAAAACGGGGCCGCCAGGTCCTCGTCGTGGATCACGCGAGCAAAGCGGGAAGCAAGATCCTCGTCTCAGGAGGCGGGCGCTGCAACTTCACGAATACCGGTGCCACGGCCGCGCAGTACGTTTCCCGGAATCCCCACTTCTGCAAATCCGCTCTTTCACGCTTCCCTTCAGAACGCTTCATCGAGCTGGTGCGGGAGCACGGCATTCCGTTTCATGAAAAGAAGCTCGGTCAGCTTTTCTGCGACCGATCGGCTCAAGATATCGTCACGATGCTGGAGTCGCTCTGCGAGTCGGCGGGAGTGAGCTTCCGCCTTCAGTGCCAAATCGGTCAAGTATCCGCGGCGGACCGCTTTCGCCTCGAAACCAGCTCGGGAGAGCTGCACTGCGAGTCCCTGGTGGTGGCGACAGGAGGACTTTCCCTGCCCAAGCTCGGCGCGACCGCGCTAGGGCATGAGCTCGCGCGCCAGTTCGGCCTCAACGTCGTCGCCCCGGCCCCCGCGCTCGATGGCTTTGTCATCCCCGAGCTCGGCGAGCTCGCGGGGCTTTCGATCGACTGCGTGATGAGCTGCAACGGCAAAGCCTTCCACGAAAACATTCTTTTCACCCACACGGGCCTCAGCGGCCCCGCGGCCCTGCAGTGCTCGCTGCATTGGAACCCAGGCGATCCTTTGACGATCGATCTTTTGCCGGACCAGGACGTGCGCGGGTGGTTGCTCTCGCGAAAAAAGGAGGGGAGCCGCACCCTGGTTCGGAATCTTCTCAGTGAGCGCCTCCCCGCGCGCTTCGCCGAACGTTTCTGTGAGCGGCACTTCCCCTCGCAGCTTCCGCTCGCCCAGATCTCCGACAAGGCGCTCGAGGACCTGGCGCTCCAGCTCCATGCGTGGAGCCTCGCCCCAAGCGGTACCGTCGGATACTCCAAGGCCGAAGTCACCCGTGGCGGCGTCGATACGGCTGAACTTTCGTCGAAGACTCTCGAAGCGCGAAAGGTGCCGGGACTTTACTTTGTCGGCGAGGTCGTCGACGTGACCGGCTGGCTCGGGGGCTATAACTTCCAATGGGCCTGGGCCTCGGGCTGGGCCGCCGGACAATCCGTCTAGAGCCGCTCCATCCGCGCGACATCGACCTCAGCCGGAAAACCGGTCCCGTGCCAGCGCGAAGTCTGGTAGCCGGCGTTCCTCACCTTTTCGGAGAGCACCTCGGCTTCGATCACCGCATTGCAGCCGAGCTCGACCGCCTGGAACGCGAGGCGCAGGATCGTCTCGTCACGATCGCCGCAGTCCTCGACACTCAGCTTCTCCTTCGATCGCCGAAGAAGTGGAATCGCCTTACGCTGGGTGACGAAGAAGAAGTAGACCTCGCGCGCCCGCTCGAGCTTCTCCTCGTACGCCTCGAGCGCGGGGGCGATATGCGCCGCCTGGCAGGATGGGCAATACCGGCTATGCTTGAGTTCCGCAGGAAGCTGCCGCAGGAAAGAAAACGTATCGGGTTCCAAAAAGAACACGCACGCCTTGCAGACCGGCTCGCCGCAGCTTTCGCAGGTCAGGGAA
>JAMPXZ010000128.1 GCA_023700925.1 Oligoflexia bacterium
CAATAATTCACCGATCCGTCTTTCAGAGGGTTCTGAGATCCCATGGAAAAAAAGCCCCCACCGACAGCGAGCACTGATGGCCTCAATTTCACCGATCTGCTGCAGATCCTCAAGCTGCGGCGAAAAATCCTGTACGCCTTTACCGCCATGGCCGTCCTTGGCGTCGTGGCGAAGCAAATTCTGTACGTGCCGCTCTACAATGCTCAGACCACCCTCACCATCCAGAAGATCGAAAACAGCCCCATGCAAATGGCGCTGGCCAACATCGGCCAGATGCCCCTGGACACCTCCGATCGCCTCAAGAAATACGTCGACTACCTGCAGTCGGACGAGTTTTTCGTCGCCGTGGCCGAGAACCTCAAGTTCAAGGACGGCTATCAGAAGCTGAATCTGACGCCGCCGTGGGAGCTCTCGCTGACGCGCAAGAAGTTCTGGGTCGAGTTCCTCGCGAACAACTTCGGCAACCGCGGCCGCCCGCTCGCCAACGCGCCCGAGCCGGTGCTCGTTCCGGTCGAACAGCTCTCCTCGCTGCTGCGTACGGTCACCTACGCGGAAATCAACGGAACCGATTCCATCAAGGTCCGCGTCACCACGCTCGACCCTTTCACCTCGATGGTGCTCGCCAACACGGTGACCGAGGTCTTCGTCAAGAAAACCAGCGAACGCGATTACAACGAGGTCACCGAGGTGAAGAAGTTCATCGAGCAGCAGCTCGATTCCACCACGGAGCGCCTCAAGCGAAGCGAAAGTTCCCTCGTCGACTTCAAGCGCCACAACAACATCATCTCCATCGACGCCGAGCACAGCTCCTTCTCCGCCAAACTCACCTCGATCGAGAACGAGCTCGAGACCACGCGGATCCGCCGCGAGGAGAACGTCAAGCTCATCGGGTTCTACGAGCGGGCACTCAGCAAACGTGAGAGCCAGCTCCTGAACGGCCCCTCCACCGGAACGAGCAAGCTGGCGCAGGCCGAGCTGATCGCGCGCACGCGCCAGCAGATGGACGGCCTGCAGTACCGCAAGGCGCTGCTTCAGGCGCAGGGCCATGCCGAGAACTCCTGGCAGATGTCCGAGGTGAACCGCGAGATCGACAAGCTCGCCAAGTCGCTCAAGGAGCAGCTCGTCAACGGCGATCCCTCTTCGGGCGCGAACGACGACCTGCTCGTCAACTTCGAGACCGCACGCACCAAGATGAGCGCGCTGCAGTCCGAGAACCGCTCCTACGACGCCAAGATCTCCACCCTGGAAAGCTCCCGCGCGGCCCTGCTCAAGAGCCTGGGGTCCCTCCCTCGCGACGAGCAGGTCCTGCTCAACCTGACCAAGGATCTCGATCTGCAGTTCGAGCTTTATTCCATGCTCAAGAAAAAGCTCCAGGAAGTGGAGATCCAGCAGGTCGCCCTGCAGAGCCGCGTCGCGATCAACGAGCGCTCCGGGATGGGCATGCCGGCTCCCCGCACGGCGTTCATCGCGAAGCTCCTGTTCGCGCTGCTCGTGAGCTGCTTCTTCGGGAGCACGGTGGCATTCCTCCTCGAAGCCATCGATCCGACGATCAAGCATCTCGGGGATCTCGAGCGCCTCGAGGTCGTCACCCTGGGCAGCGTGCCCCGCATCGAGACCTCCGAGATCCGCAAGACCCTGGGCGCCCGCTCCTACCGTCCGGACCTCCTGATCTGCAAGGAGCAGCCCGAGTCGGTCGAGTCCATCGCCTTCAAGTACATCCGCACGCAGATCACGCGGATGAGAGCCGCCGACGGCGGCTCGGCCAAGATCATCACCGTCACGAGCCCCGAACGGGGCGACGGCAAGACCCTCGTGGCGGCGAACCTCGCCGTGAGCCTTTCGCAGCTCGACAAACGCGTGCTGCTCATCGACACCGACTTCCGCAACCCGTCGGTGCCCTGGTACTTCGGCTATCGCGACGGCCACGGGCTCACCTCGGTGCTCACCTTGCGCGCCTCGCTCGACGAGGTCCTGCTCAAGGAGCGCCTGCCCAACCTCGACATCCTGCCGGCGGGCTGGGCGCAGCCCAATCCGACCGAGCTCCTGAGCAACGACAAGTTCCGCCTGCTGCTTGAGCACTTCAAGGACTCCTACGACTACATCCTGATGGACGCGCCGCCCGCGCTGCTGCTGGTGGACGCCTCGATCCTGGCGAGCCTTTCGGACCACGTGCTGCTGGTGACCGGTTTCCGCAAGACGCGCAAGCAGAACGTGCTGCTGGCCCTGCGCCGGATCCTGCAGGTGAGCAACAAGCACGTCTACGGGCTGCTCAACGGCATCGAGGATGATGCGGGACTGGGCCCCATCGCGGCGCCTTCGACCTTCCACGAGAACGCGCTCGCCAACGGCGTGGACTCCAAATCGGAGCTGGGCCGCTTCCAGCAGCTCCTCAGGGATAGAAAGGCGTCCTGATGAAAAGAGCCCTGATCACCGGCATCACCGGTCAGGACGGCTCTTACCTCGCCGAGCTCCTTCTGGAGAAGGGCTACGAGGTGCACGGGTTGCTGCGCGGCTCGGCCTCGCACGGCACGTCGAACATCGATCAGCTCGTCCGCGACGAGCGCATCCATGAGCGGACACTCTTTCTCCATAACGGCGACCTCGCCGATTCGACGGCGATCCAGAGCCTCGTGCGCGACCTCGCCCCCGATGAGGTCTATAATCTCGCGGCCCAGAGCCACGTGCGCCTGAGCTTCGACATTCCCGAGCACACGCTCAACGTCAACGGCGCCGGCACGATCCGGCTCCTCGACGCGATCGTCAAGCACAGCCCCAAGACCCGCTATTATCAGGCCTCGAGTTCGGAGCTCTTCGGCAACGCCCGCAGCTGCCCGCAGAGCGAGACCACCCCCTTCGCCCCCGGCAACCCTTACGCCTGCTCGAAGGCCTACTCCTTCTGGCTGGTCTCGAATTATCGGCAGGCCTACGGCGTGCATGCGAGCAACGGCATCGCCTACAACCATGAGTCGCCCCGGCGCGGCGAGGCCTTCGTCACCCGCAAGATCACGCGCACGCTGGCCCGCATCGTGGGCGGCAAGCAGGAGTTCCTCCTGCTCGGGAACCTCGACGTCTCCCGCGACTGGGGCTTCGCCCGCGACTACGTCGAGGCGATGTGGCTCATGCTCCAGGCGCCCGAGCCTGACGACTACGTGATCGCCACGGGAGAGCTGCACTCGATCCGCGAGTTCCTCGCCGAGGCCTTCGGGATCGTCGGGCTCGACTGGCGGGCGCACGTCAAAACCGATCGCAAGTTCTTCCGCCCGACCGAGGTCAACAATCTCGTGGGCGATGCCACCAAGGCGCGCGAGCGCCTCGGCTGGCGACCCAAGACCCGATTCCCCGAGCTCGTCCGCCTGATGGTCGAAGAAGATCTCCGGCTGGAGGGCCTCGATCCCGCGCGCATCGTCGCCATGAAGGAGGCCGCTTGAAGAAGCTCACCGCCCTGCTCACCCTCGTCAGCCTGCTGGTCCAGCTCGGACCGTTCCGGATCGCCCCGGCTCTCGCCGCGGGCCCGACCGGAGGCCTGCTCCTTCCCGGCGAAGCTTCAGGTTCGACCGGCAGCGAATTCGTCTCGGGAAACTATCCCGGCGCGATCCTCATGCCCGTGAATCTCTGGGGCGCGGTGATCAAGCCCGGAATCCATCACGTCCCCACGCAGACCGATCTGGTGACGCTGCTCTCGCTGGCCGGCGGGCCGACGGGCGAAGCGCGCCTCGATCGCATCTCCATCAAGCGCCGTAGCGGCAGCCAGGAGCAGATCCTCCGCGTGGACGCCGAGGACATCCTCGATGAGCCGGGCGTGCGCAGCCCGGTCCTGGAGGCCAACGACATCATCATCGTTCCGCGCGACCAGCCCACCGTCAGCAACAATACGATGTCGACGGTTTCCTTCCTCGGCAGCATCCTTGGGATCATCCTCGCCGGCTATGCACTCTCTCGCCCGGCCCGCTAAGCTCAAGCTCGCGGTGATCTGCCCGCACTTTCCTCCGCAGCCGGGAGGCGTGAGCGATTATGTCGGACGGCTCTGTGGCGAATTTGCCAGGCAAGGCCACGAGGTCATCGCCTGGACCGCCGAACCCGGCGTCGCGCCCATCGCGGGCGTCGAGTTCCGCGTGAAGAAGGCCGATCCCGTCTCCGGCTGGAACCTGGCCACCTACCGCGAAATCGAGCGGGAAATCCGCGAAAGCGGCGCGCAGTCCACGATCCTCCAGTACACGCCTTACCTCTACGGCCCTCGCCGCTGGGGGCTCCATCCCGCGCTCAGCCTCTGGATGCCCGGCCTCGGCCGCCGGCTCGGCGGTCGGGTGGCCCTGCTGGCTCACGAGCTTCACTACCCGCTCGGGCTCTCGGCGGATCGCCTGCTCATCGGGACTTCGCAGCTTCTGCAGTTTCTCGCGCTCGCGCATTTCGCCGAGCAGATCTGGTTCACCTACGAGGTGCCGCTCTTGCGTTACCGCAGGCTCTTTCCCTGGGCGGCGGAGCGGTTCAGCTGGTTCCCCGTCGGCAGCGCGATCGAGCCCGGCCCTGCGGGAAGCGTTCCCGCCCTTCGCGACGAATGGAGCCAGGGCAAACGCGTCCTGCTGCAGTTCGGCAGCGCGCATCCGTCGCGCCCGTTCGATCATTCCTTCCTCGCGCTTCGCGAATCGCGACGCGCCCTGCTCGGCCGAGGCGAAGAGGCGGTCCTCGCCTTCGTCGGCCTCGATGACGCCACCGTGCAGGCGAAGATCGCTGAAAAGGGCCTGCAGGAGCTCGCGCCGCTCGTGCGGGGTCTCGGCTACCTGAGCGCGCGGGAGACCTCGGCCTGGATGGAGAGAGCCGACGCCGTGCTCGCCCCGTTCGTCGACGGCATCTCGGCGCGGCGCTCGAGCGTCATGGTCGCTCTTTCGCACGGAAAACCCCTGATCACCACCCACGGCATTCACACCGATCCGACCGTGGGCTGGGAACGGATCGCCGCGCTCGCCCCCGCGGGGGACGCGCCCGGCTTCGCGCGTCTCGCCGGCGAGGTGCTCTCCGATCCGGTGCGGGCGGAGGCGCTGGGCCGCGCGGCCCGCGCCCGCTTCGAGGAGCTCTTCGCCTGGCCCAAGCTTGCCGCCGGCATGATCGCGCGCCTCACCCCGGCGAACGGCGCTGCGGCCCCTGACGCGTGCGCGGACGCCGGCGCCGCCCGTTGATTTCAGCTCCCCTTCGTGCTTTAGTGGGGAACACCCGAAAAGGAGATCGCCCCATGAGCGCAGCACCGAGCAAGTCCCCGTATTCCGGCCGGATCAAGATCTTCCTGGATGGCGCGGACCGCGCCACGATGATGGAGATGGCCACGAACCCCGTCGTTCAAGGCTTCACCACGAACCCGAGCCTCATGCGCAAGGCCGGCGTGACCGATTACCGCGGCTATTGCCAGGAGATCATCCATCAGCTCGGCGGCAAGCCGGTTTCTTTCGAAGTGTTCGCGGACGACTTCCCGACGATGCGCACGCAGGCCCTGGAGATCCGCACCTGGGAAAAGAAGGGCGCGGCTCCGATCTACGTCAAGATTCCCGTCATCAATACGCTGGGCGAGTCGGCGATCCCGCTCATCCGCGAGCTGAGCCACCAGGGCGTCAAGCTCAACGTCACGGCGGTCTACACGCTGCCACAGGTCTGGGAAGTCGCCCAGGCGCTCAAAGGCGGCGCGGCTTCGATCCTCTCGGTCTTCGCGGGCCGCATCGCCGACACCGGCCGCGATCCCGTGCCGCTGATGCAGGCGGCGGCTGAGCTTTGCGACTCGACGGATACCGCAATCGAGCTTCTCTGGGCCAGCACGCGCGAGGCGTACAACATCGTTCAGGCCGAGCAGACCGGCTGCCGCATCATCACGGCCCCGGCGGACATGATCCGCAAAGTGCCGTCGTTCAACCGTCCGGTGATGGACGTGTGCCTGGACACGGTCAAAGTTTTCAAGAAGGACTCCGAGGCCGCGGGCTTCCGCCTCTGACGAGGCACTAGCTAGGGCTTGTCCGGTAATCGGTTTGGGGTTTGGGTTTGGGGTTTCAGTTTGAGGTTTCGGTACGGTCACGGCGAACTGTACCCACTTTGATTTCCGGGATCCGGGGATAGGGAATTCGCGCCTCTTGGGCCGTTAAACCGTGACCCTGCGCGGCCCTCAGTACCACCGTAGTGATCTCCGACAAACCGCCATCCCCCAACATCACTTCGAAGTCGAACAGGGTGCGAAAGTCCGGGGTCCAGCGCGCTTCGTGACAACGCCGCTTCTACAGTATCGCGCTTGGAAGCCTTCACGAATGCGAAGCCATCATGACCGTCTTGGTGCAATCCTGTTTACCTTGTGTCGCGCTCCCGACAGCCGTGACCGTACCGAAACCTCAAACTGAAACCCCAAACCCAAACCGATTACCGGACGAGCCCTAGCTAGTTTCTCGCCGCGCAGATGAAGATCATCCAGTCGGACTTGTTCTTCTGCGGCGGGCAGAGGACCGAGTCCATGCAGGCGCGGTTCTGACCCCACTTTTCGTCCTGGTCCATGCTGCCGACGAGCTCCCAGGTCTTGCCCGGCGCGCAGCAGCCGCACCCCACCAGAGGCCCGCCGTTACAGGTGCAAAGATCCGCGATCACGCCGGTTGGCGTCGGTGTCGGCGAGGGCGTACCCGTCGGCGTGGGACTCGAGGTCGGAGTCGGCACCGGAGCCGCTCCCGCCTGCTGGCAGGTATCGATCTTGCCGGCGACATCGAGGGTCGCCAGAACCGGCACCGCGAGATGGAACGGCCCCGCCGGACCTCCACCCTTTCGAAGACGCTCGAAGGTGACCGCGACCTCCGCGACGCCCGACTGGCTCGCGGCCGCGATACTCTTGTTTCTCACCTCGAGGGCGGTGATCTTGAGAAAATCGTATCTTGCCGTGGTTCCCGAGGCCGAAAAGCGTACCGTGCCGCTCTGATCCTTCAGCTCCACGCCCTTCGCGCCCAGCAGAATGTGGCGCCCGGCCAGACTGTTGACACACGCCTGCGGACTGTCGAGAAGATAGAGGATCTCCCGCTCGAGATCCGCCTTGGACATCCGATCCTCGAGATACGTGATGTTCGCGGTCTGACGCACGATGATCGAGGTCCCCGCCATGGCAAGGGTGAGCAGCAGCCCGCCCGCGATTAAAACCTCGATCAGCGTAAAGCCCTTCTCACCCCTTTGAATCCCCATACCGGCTTATCGAAACTTTCGAGGATCGGCTTGAGGCGAAGGCAGGACGCCTGTGTCCTATCGGACACGGGCTCAGACCGCCGTCCGCCGCCCCGACTCGTCCGTAGCCGCCAGCCGCGCGGTCGGAAAGTACGGCCCGACCAGGCGCCGCTTCCAGTACGCGCCGCCGCGACCGTCGCGCTCGAAGCGGTAGTCGTAAAGCACGGCCCGGACGTACCGCGGAGGGGCCTTCGGGAAGGGATTTTGCGCCAGAAGCGCCAGCACCTCGGGCGAACCTTCGAGCAGGCGGGCCATCAGGGTCTCGAACCACTGGGGCGCGCCCCCCATGGCCGCGAACCACAGCTGCCAGTCCAGCCGCGGCTGGTGGGGCGCCACCCAGCGGGGCGGGCCCTTGGGGTCCCCGGGCTTGAACTTGAACCGGTACTCGCGCCAGCTGCGCCCGTCGTCGGAGCCCTCGAGCTGGATCTCGGGCCGGGACGTGGTCATCACCGAAAAAAGGCCGTAGGAGTTGATCAGGCGGAAGGTCACCGTTTTTTCGTCCAGCCAGCGCAGCGGCGCCGGAAGTCGGCCGCGCCGCCAGACGCGTCCGGTGATCTCGAGAACCGAAAGCGCGAGCAAAGGCAGAACGACCGCGAGCTGCCCGAGGCGCCGCGCCCGCCCCAGGTCGCGGCGGAGGCGCGAGGGTGGCGCCTCTTCTTCAAACCCCGCCACCCGGCGGGGCAGGACGCGATTCAACGCCTCATCATCCAGCAGCCAAAGACCCAGGACGGCCGTCAGGAGATTGAAGAAGCCGAAATTTCCCGTACTGGAGATCAGGCCCTGCAGCGCGGTGCTCGCGGCGAACGAGGCGTGCCGCGCGCGCCGCGGGGCGAACATGAGCGGCGGCGCCCCGCATTCCAGCGCGAGCGTCCCCGCGGTCATGAGCTTGCGCACGAGCGGAGGCGCCAGATGGATCCGGCGCGCGAGGCGTGAGGGCAACGGCTGCGTCTCGAAATGGGTGTCACACGCGGTGAGCCCGCGCCAGGCGGGATCGCCCGACTGGAGCTTGGACAGACCCGAGCCGAACTGCAGGCGGAAGTTCAGCAGCCGCATGAGCAGAACGCCGTACCCCGGCACCTCAGGGACCTTGCCGTCGCGGATTCCGCGCACGGGTGCGAGCAAAATGGAGTTGAAACCCGACTCCAGCAGCAGCGCGTCCCACTGGTAGGAGAGAAACTCCCGGCCCGGCGCCACGAACGACTGATAGCCGCTCCAGAGGATCGCGGAGCACAGCTTGGGCGCTCTGCCGGCCATCAGGGCGACCGAGGCGAGCTGTCCCGCGAAGCAGACGCGCCGAAGCGCGCGGTCCGAGGCGCCCAGCCAGAACACCGTGGGAAAAGCGGTGAACGCATCCTTCCCGAGCGCTCCTTTGGCCCCTTCGAGAAAGCGCTGGATCGGGCGGATGCCCCGGCTTCCGTACAGCCCGAGCAGCTGCGAGCGCAACGAGGTGAAGGCGACGAGGTACACCGCTCCGAGCGCGCGCAGGTACAGCGCGTGAACGCGGCGATAGCTGGGAGGCTCCTGGGAGTCGCCGAAAAGAAGCCAGTCCACGCGCGCGGCGAGTCCGCGATTGCGGGCCACCAGGCGATAGACCGCCGAAGCCGCGAGTGACAGCGGCGGAAGCCGCCCCAGCGCGACGAGCCATCGAAGGCCCGGATCCTCACCGAGGGCGCGCAGCACCGCCTCGCTTCCTTCGGCCCGCTCGCCTCCGGAGCCGATCCACTGCAGCGCTCGCGCCGCGTCCTCCCTCGCGATACCCAGCCGCTCCAGCACGCCTCGCATCTGAAACGGGACGAAAACCACTTTGCCGGCAACCCGGCTCTGCCAGCGCCGCACCCAGCGCGAGCAGAATCCGCACTCGCCGTCATAGACCACGACAGGCAGGGGACGTTGCATTCAGCCTCAAGGATGCTGAATTCGTGCCGTGACCGCGGGGCGATAAACGCCGAATTCGCCAAACTCGCGAAGCGGCCGGAGGACGCCGGAGCGGACGAGCGGATGGGACTTTTTCAGGATGAGAAAGTCGAACCCTTCGACCGCCCGCTCGAGCCGCTCGTCGGGAAACGCGCGGTACTCCTCGACCCAGCGGGGGATGAACCGGGGCGCCTCGCGCCAGTACCTGGCGTGCAGGGGAAGCTGACTCACCCACTCGGGGCGCACGCCGAAGTTCCAGTCGCCGACGATCGCGCGGGCATGCGCGGCGAGGAGGGTTTCTTTCACCTCTTCGGGCGCGAGCCCCAGAAGACGGAACCGGATCATCGTCATCTCCAGCACCTCGAGATCGCTCAAGGGATAGGTCATCAGCAGATGATGGTAGTAGCACGACGCGCGCGCGAGCACGGGGAGCTGCAGGTTCCACGGCCCGCAGAAGCCGCGCTTGCCGGCGAGCTCCGAGCGCACGTAGGCGATCACCTCGGCGTGGTCCGCGAGGCGCCCGGGCTCACGCAGTCCGTTCGGATGCCGCGCGAGCGAAAGCGCCTGATGCACCATCCCCGCCGCAATCACGGCGACGACGGCGACCGCGCCCCTTCGGCGCCAGGCGGGCCAGCGCCATGCCGTGAAAAGCACCAGCGCCGAGAGGTAAAACGCCCCGAGATAATCCTTGAAGTGAAAGTTCTGGAGCTCAAGCCCGGTGAGGAGATTCACGTTCAGCAGGGTGAAAAAACCGAGCGCCACCCCGAAGGCCGGCAGCACGCGGCGCTCGAAGACAAGGTAGCTGATCACGCCCGTAACCACGCTCGCCAGCCAAAGTCCTTTGTGAAAGAGAAACACGGGCTCGCGAAAGCCTTTCAGGAAACCCGAGCGCGCCAGCGCCTCCTCGGAGTGAGGCACGCCGGTTTTGGACCCGACGTACGCCAACGCGAGCGCCAGGCCCGCGGCCAACGCAAAGGCGATCGCCTTTTTCACCTCGGGGCGGGAGAACTGAAGCGCGTAAAGCGCGATGCAGCCGTAAAGATAATAGAACGGCAGCCAGGTGTAGAACGGCGTGAGCGCGAGAAGAAAGAGGCAGATCGCGAGCGGCGCTCCGAGCAGAAGCAGCTTCCGCCGGGTGAGTTCCCCTCTCCGATCGGCCGCGACCCAGGCCAGCAGGCAAAGCGCGGCGCCCGCTCCGGGAAGAAAATAATGAGCCGGACTGATGAAGCGCATCGCCTGGGTGAAGGGGACCGTGACGCCCTCGGCGAGATTGGCGAAAAGGACCGCGGCGGGCTTGAAGTTACGGATCCCGGGATCGACGAGATTCCACGCGCCGATCAAAAGGCCGGTCCACGGCGTGCGAAGCAGAATCCACGAGAGCAGGCTGAACAGACCGAGGGCGAGAACGCGCCCCCAGGCCTTGAGCCAGAGCGCCTTGGCGATCGGATCGGTCGTGGGCGTCAGTGCATTCAGGACCTTGAAAAACTCGCAGCTATGGAAGTTGCGTCGTTCCTGGTGCACGAAGGTGACCGGAATTCCGGTCTCGCACCCCATCGTCTCGAGCCGATCCAGTACGATGCCGTACCAGTTCTCATCCTCGTTGCGATAGATCTCGACGCTTTTTCCGACAAAGAGCAGGTCCAGCTGCAGCAAAAAGGCCACCGCCACGAAGCCGAGGGGAAAGAGCCGGCGTCTCATGCGGCGACCCGCTCCTCCGCGGCTTTCGCG
>JAMPXZ010000001.1 GCA_023700925.1 Oligoflexia bacterium
GAACGGCGATCGGCGACGGCCTTTCGCTCGCCGTGGGCCATCTGCGCAACTCCAAGGCCAAGAGCCGCGTGATCGTCCTGCTCACCGACGGCGACAACAACGTGGGCCAGGTGGATCCGGGGACGGCGGGAGAGCTCGCCGCGGGTTACGGTATCCGCACCTACACCATCGCGATCGGCCGCGAGGGCAAGGTGAGGATGCCCATCCGGCAGCAGGGCCCCTTCGGCAACGCGATCACGACTTATCAATGGTTCGATAACGCCCTGAACCCCGAGCTGCTCGAGGCGATCGCCAAGGTGACCGGCGGGCGCTTCTATCGGGTCACCGATGAAGACGCGCTCCTGTCCGTCTTCCGCGAGATCGACCGGCTCGAAAAGAGCGAGATCAAGTCCACCGAGAAGGTGCGGTACGAGGAGAACTTCCAGAAACCTCTGAAGCTCGGCCTGCTGCTCCTGCTGCTGGAGCAGGTGCTCGCTCGGGGCTGGTGGAGGTTGCTGCCATGAGATTCCTGGTGGCTCATTGGCTCTGGGGCCTCGCGGTGCTGCCGTTTCTTTATCTCCTCGCGAGCTGGGAGGAGGCGCGCCGGCGGCGTCAGCTTTCGTCCTTCATCGATCCGATCCTGTGGAAGCAGGTCCTGCCGGAACACGACCCCGGCGCTCGGATGCGCAAGGCGCGGATCTGGCTTCTCGCCGTGGCCTTCGCGCTGCTGGCGCTGGCCCGCCCGCAGTGGGGCAAACATGAAGAAACCCTTCAGGTCTCCGGGCTCGACATCATGCTGGTGCTCGATGTCTCCAACAGCATGGAAGTGGAAGACGTGCCGCCGAGCCGGCTGAAGAAGGCCAAACACCTGATCAGGACTCTGGTCGACAAGCTCAAGGGCGATCGCGTGGGCGTCGTGGCTTTTGCCGGCAGCTCGTACGTGGCTTCTCCGTTGACGACCGACACCGAGTACGCGGTGGAGGCCGTGGACCTGCTCGTGCCCCGGATGGTCCTGAACCAGGGGACCGATATCGGTCTGGGCCTGGAGACGGCGAGAAAATCGCTCGAGCGCGGCGCCGAGGAGCCCGCGAACACGAGGGAAAACGGCAACCGGAAGGTCGACTCGCAGGCGGTCATCCTGATTTCCGATGGGGAGGATCACGAGGAGGCGGCTCTGCAGGCGGCCGACGAGTTCAGAAAGGCCGGGATCAAGCTCTACGTCCTTGGCGTCGGAACCGAAAAAGGCGGCCCCGTGCCGTTGCGGGACGAAACGGGCGCGCTGCAAGGCTTCAAGCGCGATCTGCGCGGGCAGCCCGTGGTCAGCTCCTTCAAGCCGGAGGCGCTTCTCGGGATCGCCGCCGCGGGCGGTGGCAAGTACTGGAACGTCACCGCGAATGAAACGGAGGTCGACGAGCTTTTGGCCGATATGGGGGCGCTGAGCCGTACGGACTACGCGGAAAAAAGGATCGTCGTTTACCAGGATCGCTACCAGTATCCGCTGGCCGTCGCGGTACTCCTGCTCGTGCTCGAGCTGAGCCTCGCGCTCAAGCGCCCGGTGGCGCGCGCCGCGGGCAGCGTTGTTCTCGCGGTGATCGCGGGCGGCGGGCTGCAGGGTTGCCTGCCTTCGCTCCAGGATTACACTGAGAACGAAAAAGGAGTACAAGCCTTTCAGGAAGGCAAGATCGACGAAGCCAAGCGCCGGTTCGGCGAAGCCCAGGCGAGGAACCCTGAGTCGCCCGAGCTTCGCTTCAATCAAGGTGCGGTTCAGGCGCAGGAAGGCGATGCCGAGAGCGCCATCCAAAGCTATTCCGGAACCGCACGCGAGGCCCTGCGCAAGGGCGACGCGGCGCTCGCCGGCAAGGGGCTTTTCAATCTCGGGGCCCTTCTGTCGAAAAAGGGGGATCTCAAGGGCGCGGTCGAAGCGTATCTCGGCGCGATCGAAGCCGCCCGGCGTTCCAAGGACCCTACCCTCGAGCAGGAGGCGCGCAAGAACATTGAGCTCCTGCTCCAGCAGCAGCAACAGCAAAAGCAGCAGCAAAAACAACAGCAACAGCAACAACAGCAGCAGGAACAGAAAAAGAAGGAAGAGCAGGAACAGCAGCAGCAACAGCAGAAGCAGGAACAACAAGACAAAAAAGATCAGGAAAAATACGAAAAGACCCAGAAGCAGAAATTCCGGTCGGCCAAATTATCCGATGAGGACGCCGAACGGGTTATGGCAGAATTGAAGAACAGGGAACGTCAGCTGCAGCAACGGCTCAAGAAACAAAATGGCAGGCCTCAAAGTAGTGCTCAAAAAGATTGGTAAGTCCCTCTCGTGTGCGGCGGTGCTGGCCGGGTTCTCGCTGGCGCCCGTCGCCTTCGCGAGTGAGCCGACGTTCACCGCCGAACCCGATCGGCGTCAGCTCACCCAGGACGAGTCGCTTTCGGTGCATTTCACCGTGACCGCCGAGGGATCGGTGGACGTGGGCGAGATCCGCTTTCGCGCCCCGGACTTCGATGCGATCAACGAGTACAACAGCACTTTCGTCAAATCGTTCTATGACAGCAGCACCGGCCGCTTCGGGATGACCCACAGTCGCAAGCTCACGAAGGTGTTGCGCCCGCTCAGGACGGGGCGACTCGCGATCTCGGGGATCCAGGTCACGGCCAATGGCAAGACCCTCACCGCCGCGGATCTGGTGATCGAGGTCGTGCCGGCCGGGCAGGCGACGCCTCCTCCGCCGGGCTACGGCGGCAGCGGCGTGGGGCTTCGGGGGGCGGGCAAACGCGCCAGCGGCGCGGATGTGCTTCTGCGCGCCGAGATCGACAAGGATAAGGTCTTCAAGGGCGAGCAGGTCATCGTCAGCTATTACCTTTATCGCAAGGTGCGGATGTTCAACTTCAACATCGACAAGCTCCCCGAGCTCAAGGGCTTCCTCAAGGAAGAGCTCGAGTCGCCGATCCTCGGCCAACGGCTTTCCTCGGAGCGGGTGATTCTCGATGGAACGGCGTTCGAGCGGTCGCTGCTCGTGCGTTATGCGGCCTATCCGTTGCAGGAAGGCAAGCTGCGGATCGATCCGCTCGGCATGAAGTACAACTACTACGCCGGGACGCCGGATGACGGCGAGGACCTGTTCCTCCAGTACTTCCAGCAGCTCGCGCCGAGGACCGGCTCGGTGAAGAGCGATCCGGTGACCGTGGAGGTCCAGCCCTTGCCCAGCGAAGGCCGGCCGGCGGACTTCGCGGGCGGCGTCGGCGACTTCAATGTCGCGGCCGCGGTCGACAAGTATGAGCTCCGGGCCAACGAGGCGTTGACCCTGACGGTGAAGCTCGAAGGCAAGGGCAACGTGGCCGCCATCGGCGAGCCCCTCGTGCGATGGCCCGAGAACGTCGAGTTCTATGACTCCAAGGGGCAGGCGAAGTCCGGGCCCGGCGGCGTCGGCACCAAGGTCTTCGAGTTCGTCGTGATCCCGCGCAAGGAAGGAAAGCTGATCCTTCCGCCCGTTGAATTCGGCTTCTTCGATCCTCACAAGAAGAGCTATGTGACGCGTGCGACGGAATCCGTCGAGATCACCGTGCATCCGGGCGCGCCGGGTTCAGCCCCGCCTCCGGTTGCGGGTCGCCCGACGGTCAGCGCGACCTCCCCGGCAACGGAGAAGATCGAGGAGCTCCGCTACCTCAAGGTGCCTGGCGCGGAGGAGGTCGTTCAGAGCGGGAGTCTCTGGCGCTGGCTCTACCTGCTTTCGGCCATCGGCTCGGTCGTCGTGGTCGGCTGGATCGGCATGACCGCCTTGGGCCGCGCTTGGAAGACCCGCCGGAGCCGCGGAAGCGATTCCGGAAGCCTGAGCTCGGCGAAGGCCTGGCAGCCGCTGCACGAGCTGGCGCGCGGAGCGGAAAGCGCTTCCTGGCAGGAGGTTTCAAAGGCTTACGATACCGTCGGCTACCGGGTCCTGGATGCGATCGATCAGGCCTATCCGATCGGAGCGCGCTCGTTGTCGCGGACCGACCTCCGCGAGCTTCTGGTGGTGGAACGGGCTTTTCCGGAAGCCCTTTGGGAACGCATTGGCCGGGTTCTTGAATTCGGCGAGACCGTGCGTTTCGCGAGCTCCTTGGGCGCGGTGTCCGAGCAGACCGCGCGCCAGCAGCTGGGGCATTGGGTCAAGGAAGCCGAGTCCATCGTTCGGCTCATCGAACGTCAAAAGAGCTCGAAAACCTGAAGGGGCGAACATGGGTATGGGAATCGGGGCCAAGGCCCGTTTTGATGCTATTCGTGATGTGACCACGCGCACGCCGCGCAAGTTCGATCCGCCACGGGACGAGCATGGCAAGCGCATGAGGGTCTCGGACTTTTTCGGGATGAATACCTTCGATCTGCACAAGATGAAGGAAAAGCTCCCGAAGGACGTCTACGGCAAGCTGGTTTCCACCATCGAAGCCGGCAAAAAGCTCGACAAGGAAATCGCCAATTCCGTCGCGCACGCGATCAAGGACTGGGCGATGGCGCGTGGGGTCACGCATTTCTGCCACTGGTTTCAGCCGCAGACCGGCGCGACCGCGGAGAAGCATGACGCCTTCATCTCGATCGACGACAACGGCAGGGCCATCGAGAAGTTCAGCGGCGCTCAGCTCATCCAGTCCGAACCGGATGCCTCGAGCTTCCCGTCCGGGGGCATGCGCACGACCTTCGAGGCCCGCGGCTACACGGCCTGGGACCCTTCGAGCCCCGTGTTCATCGTCGAGAGCTCCAACGGCAAGACCCTCTGCATTCCCTCGGTCTTCATCAGCTATCACGGAGACGCGCTCGACGAGAAGTCGGGGCTCCTGCGCAGCATGGCGGCGCTTTCGAAGACGGCGTGCGAGCTGCTCACGCTTCTCGGAGAGAAGGACCTCAAGGACGTCGTGACCACGCTGGGCGTGGAGCAGGAGTACTTCCTGATCGATCGGGCGTTCCACGCGCTTCGGCCCGATCTCGTGATGACCGGACGAAGCCTCATCGGCGGCCAGCCGCCCAAAGGACAGCAGCTCGAGGACCATTATTTCGGCAGCATTCCCTCGCGGGTGCTCGCGTTCATGACCGAAGTGGAGTACGAGCTCTACAAGCTCGGCGTTCCGGTCAAGACGCGTCACAACGAGGTGGCGCCGGGCCAGTTCGAGACCGCTCCGATCTTCGAGGAAGCCAATATTTCTACTGACCACAACCAGCTGACGATGGAGGTGCTGCGAAAGGTCGGCACGCGCCATAACTACGTGGTGCTGATGCATGAGAAGCCGTTCGCGGGGATCAACGGCAGCGGCAAGCATAACAACTGGTCACTGATGATGGTTTCAGATGACCCGGAGAAGGACGGTGCCAATCTCCTCGATCCGGGCAAGACGCCGCGGCAGAACCTCCGGTTCCTGCTCTTCCTGATGGGGGTGCTCAAGGGCGTGCACCGGCACGCGGGCCTGCTTCGCGCCAGCATCGCGTCGGCCGGCAATGATCATCGTCTCGGAGCGAACGAGGCGCCACCGGCGATCATCTCGGTTTTTCTGGGTGATCTGCTCAATCGTATCCTCGACGAGATCGAGAAAGGCGCCGGCGTCAATCATGGCGCCGAGGCTGCGGTGCTGGAGCTGGGGGTGAGCCGGTTGCCCGAGGTCATGCGCGACAACACCGATCGCAACCGGACCTCGCCGTTCGCCTTCACCGGCAACAAGTTCGAGTTCCGCGCGGTGGGCTCGTCGGCTTCCACGGCTTTTCCGACGACGATCCTGAACGCGGTGGTGACCGACGGTCTCACCCAGGTCATCGAGGCTTTGAAGTCGAAAGGGAAAATCGCGAAATCCCCGGAGGACGCCATCCTCGAGGTCATCCGGGAGGCGATCCACGAGACGCGGGCCATCCGCTTTGAGGGAAACAACTATTCGGAGGAGTGGGTGAGGGAAGCCGAACGGCGCGGCCTGCCCAACCTGCGCAAGACTCCGGAGGCGCTCGCGGAGCTGGTCAAGAAGGAGTCGATCAGCCTTCTGACCCGCACGGGGGTCTTCACGGAAGCTGAGGTGCTATCGCGCTTTCACGTCCGGACGGAAAGGTACGTCAAGAACCTGCTCATCGAGGTGGATACGCTGAGGTCCATCGTGGACACGCTCATCCTTCCCGCCTGCTTCGCCTATCACGGAACTCTTGCGGGCGCGGTGGCCGCCGCCAAGGCCGCGGGTGTCGCGGCCCCGCAGCTCGACCCGCTTAATGCCCTATCGCGCCTGATCGGAGCTCTGCAGACCAAGCGGGGCTTGTTGGACAGCCTCATGAGCCGGGTCGAGGCCGCGGGGAGCGAGGAAGAGAAGGCGCGCGTCCTTTCACGCGAGGTCGCCGCCGCGATGGAGCAGATCCGCGCCCACTGCGACGAACTCGAGGCCGTCGTGGCGGACGATTACTGGCCGATGCCGAAGTACCGGGAGATGCTGTTCCTGGCCTGAGGCCGGGAACTCTCTCAGTTTTTTTCGCGCTTCAGGGTCGAGAGCGGGTTGATCGTCATGGCGGCGGTCTTGATCGCCGTCATGTAGGTGCTCGAAGGCAGATCCACCAACGCCCACACGGCCGCGCGTCCCATCATCATGGCCATCCGGATCGGGAAGGTCATCGGATAGGTGAGAAGTTCGGTCGTGGAATGCGGAATGAGGCTCTCCAGGGCTACCATCGGTCGCTCCGGCGTGTGCATCGGGGAGGCCTGGGTGCGGCGCGGGGCCGGTGCTTCGCGGGAGGGCGTGCGGTCGATCGACTCTTCGACCAGCTTCTTGAGCTCTTCCTTGGCTTCGTTCAGGGCTTCGCGCGCGGCGGTGAGCTTCTGATCGGGGGCGGAAGACATCGGTGCAGCCGCGGTCTTGGTCGGCGCTGTAACGGTAGCCTTGGCCGTGGGGGCCTTGGGCGCGGTCTCCGTCATGGTCATCGCGGCCTGCGCGGTCTCGACGGCTTTCGGCGTTTCGACCACGGTCTCGGACGGCGGGGTCAGGGTGGTCGCCGGAGCTTTCGTCGTCATCGGCGGCTGAGCGGTCTGCTCGGGGGCGTGGCGTTTGCCCGTGGTCTTTTTTTCGAAAGGATTACGGCCCATTTTATTATTGTTCGACATGAATAGAGGTCCTCCGGATGAGTTCTTCCGCCGCCATCGTGAAGTCCTGCGCGCCGCGGGAGGTACGGTCGTAGTCCAGCACGGATTCGGCGTGGCCGGAGCTTTCAGCTACGGCCGCGTTATCGTGGATCATGGATTCAAAAAGCGTGTCGCCCAGCTCCCCCTTCAAGGTCTCGATGACCTCTCGGGTCAGCCGGCGACGGTGGGTCACCTGGCTGGGCAGCACGCCCAGGATATAGAGATTCGGATTCCAGCGCGCGCGGATGTCGTCGACGGACTGGCGGATTTTGACGATTCCTTCAAGGCTGAAGAACTCGGGCTGCACGGGCACGAGAACCCCGTCGCTGGCGCAGAGGGCGTTGATCGTCAGAAGGTTCAGGCTCGGCGGCGTGTCGATCAGGATGTAGTCGAAGTCGTCGCGGACGCCTTGAAGGAAGCGCGCGAGCACCTGCTCGCGGTCCGGCCGGCCGAACAGGTAGTTTTCGACCCCTGCCAGCGCGCGGTCCGAGGCGATCAGGCTCACGCCTGATTCGGTCGACACGATGAACTGCTTGCGAAGCTCGCCGTCGATCGGCCGCTTGGAAAGATAGATCTCGTCCAAGGTCCGCGCGGTCTCGAACGGCGCTTCGCCAGGCGTGACGCCGAGGTAGCTCGTCAAATTGGCCTGGGGATCCCCATCGACCAGGAGCACGCGGCTTCCGCGCCGCTGGAGCGCGACGCCGAGATTCATGGTAGCCGTGGTCTTGCCCACGCCGCCCTTTTGGTTCGCAATGGTAATGACCTTGGGTGTCTTTTTCATAGCAGGCCGATCATGTCCTCCTTGTGGCGCAAGGTCAATATTCTTTCTTGAAGGTTCCGCGCTCCGGCACACCTCTACTTCAGGGATTGACGGGCCTTCCCCGCCTGTGGCTTATAACAGGGCATGGGTGATAAAACGGGGAGCGTTCCAGGCGGAATAAATCGCGAAACCCCGGCCCGGCGGAGTGAGTGATGGAAGTGATTCGCGGTATTCAGTCCCTGGCCCGGTCCCTGCCGCATCCGGTGGTCACGATCGGAAACTTCGATGGCCTGCACCTGGGTCACCGCAGGATCATCGAGCTGGCCCAGGAAAAAGCCCGGCAGAGGGGCGGCACCTGCGTCGCTTTCACCCTGCGCCCCCATCCCCAGATGGCGTTGCATCCCGAGCGGCAGCTGCCGCTTCTTTCGACCTATGACGAGAAGCTCGAGCAGCTCGAGGCGATGGGCGTCGCGGTCACCGTGGAGGAGCCTTTCAGTCGCGAGTTCTCGGAGGTGACTCCCAAGGAGTTTTTCACCGATACCCTGCTTCGGCGCTTGAGCGCCGAGGTCTTGGTCGTGGGTTATGACTTCGCGTTCGGAAGGGAGCGAAAGGGCGATCTGGCGACCTTCGGCGAGCTCTGCGCGGCGGCAGGAATCGAACTGGTCGTCGTCCCCCCCTTTCGAATCGACGGCGAGGTGGTCTCGAGCTCTCGGATCCGCCAGCACTTGGTGGCAGGAGAGGTGGATACCGCGAGCAAGCTGCTCGGCCGTGAGTTTTTTTACCGTGGGGTCGTTCGCAAAGGGGACGGCAGGGGCAGAACCCTGGGCTTCCCGACCGCCAATATCAAGGTCGAAGAGAAGCTCCTGCTTCCCAACGGAGTCTATGCGACCGTGGCTTTCTGGGGTGGGAAGAAATTTCCCAGTATCACCAACGTCGGCGTGCGGCCGACCTTCCACGGGGCTGGGGAAAAGGAGCTGCCGCTCCTCGTGGAGACGCACCTGCTCGACGTCGATCCCGATCTTTACGGCAATGTGCTGGAGGTCCGGTTCGTTCAGCGCATCCGCGGCGAGATCCGCTTCCCCGGCGCGAATGAGCTGCGAGCTCAGATCACCGCCGACATCCAGCAGGCGCGCGTGGTTCTTTCTTCCGCCAGTCGCCCGTGACGGCTTGACAAAAATTGTTACTCCCCGGAACATTAGAGTAAGGCCCTGACGTTACGTCGATTTCCCAAGGAAGGGGAGGGTACCGTAGTATGTCCAAGCAGCTTGCTGAGCTCCTGCTCAAGGATCGGATCATTTCCCAGACCCACCTTCTCGAGGCGTTGGAGGCGGGGCGACAGGGGAAGAGCCATATCCGCTTCCTGATCGACCGGAAGTACATCGCTGAGACGAAGCTCCTGTATTACCTTTCGCAGAAGTTCGGCCTCCCCAGCATCAATCTCGCCAAATTCGAAATCAGTAGCGAAGTCACCAGGATTATCCCGCCCGATCATGCCCGCAAAAATCAGGTGATCCCGATCCAGCTCGACAAGGGGACCGTGGTAGTGGCCCTCCCGGACCCTGCCAACGCCCAGGCGACCGTCGAGAGCCTCAAGTTTCTCCTCAAAATGAACGTCGAGATGGTGCTGACCTCCTACTCCGCCTTCGACGCGGCCATGGCCAAGTACTATGGCGGGGCGGCCTCGGTGGGCGCCGCGATCGAGACGTTCAGGAAAGACAACAAGGACGTTGACGAGGGTGCCCTGAGCCTGGAGCTCGTCGAAGCGCACGACATCGACAAGCAGAGCACGATCCAGGACGCGCCGGTGATCGCGCTCGTGAACGGCATCCTGAGCGAGGCGATCCGCCGCAAGGCGAGCGATATCCATGTGGAACCCTATGAGAAGCGGTTCCGCGTCCGGTTGCGCGTGGACGGCGTCCTGTACGAGATCGCCGAGATCCCCAAGGAGATGAAGCGGGCGGTGACGGCGCGTTTCAAGATCATGTCCCGCATGGACATCGCCGAGTCGCGGGTGCCGCAGGACGGGCGCATCAAGCTCAAGACGTCGGGGGCGGAGATCGATTTCCGCGTGAACTCCATGCCCACGCTCTTCGGCGAGAAGATCGTCCTTCGTATGCTCAACTCGGGGAGCCTCAACCTGGACCTCATCAAGCTCGGCTTCGAAAAGGAGCAGCTCGAGACGTTCAAAAAGGGCATCTACCAGCCCAACGGCATGGTGCTGGTCACGGGCCCGACCGGCAGCGGCAAGACGACGACGCTTTATTCCGCCCTGATCGAGCTCAATAAGATCGCGGACAACCTTTCGACGGCCGAGGATCCGGTGGAGTACAACCTCGAGGGCATCAACCAGGTGCAGGTGCACAAGGAGATCGGCCTGACCTTCGCCAACGTGCTGCGCTCCCTCCTGCGCCAGGACCCGGATGTCATTCTCGTGGGGGAAATCCGCGATTACGAAACCGCGGAGGTGTCCATTCAGGCGGCTTTGACCGGTCACATGGTCCTCTCGACCTTGCACACCAACGACGCGCCCAGCACCATCACCCGCCTGATGAACATGGGGATTGAGCCCTTCCTTGTCGTGGCTTCCCTCAATGCGATCGTCGCGCAGCGCCTGCTCAGGACGATCTGCCCGAGCTGCAAGGTCGAGGAGCGCGTCCCGCGAGAGCGGATGGTCGCGCTGGGGCTTTCGGCGGCGGAGCTTGAAGGGTTTCGTTGCTTCAAGGGCACCGGTTGCAAGCACTGCAACAATACCGGGTACCGGGGCCGGGTCGCCATTTACGAGGTCCTCGACTTCTCCCCGCGCCTCAAGGAGATGGTCCTCAAGGGCGAGACGATCATGGAAATCAAGAAGCAGGCGGTCAAGGACGGGATGAAGACGCTCCGGATGGCGGCGCTCACCAAGGTCGCCGAGGGCCGTACCTCGCTCGAAGAAGCCGTCTCGCTGACGATGGAGAACTGAGATGTCCAAGATCAATCTGCCCGCGCTGCTCAAGACGATGGTGGACCAGAGAGCCTCCGACCTTCATATCACGGTGGGGGTGCCTCCGGAGTTCCGGATCGAGGGCAAGATGGTGAAGGTGCGCGCCGAGCCGCTGAACCCGCATGAGACCAAGGAGCTCTGCTACTCGGTACTGAACGAGTCGCAGAAGGTGGAGTTCGAAAAGAACCTCGAGATCGACTTCTCCTTCGGCATCAAGGATGTGGCGCGCTTTCGCGGCAACGTCTTCTACCAGCGCGGCGGCGTGGCCGGAGTCTTCCGCCTGGTCCCGCTCGTGGTGCCGGATTTCGACGCCCTTCAGCTGCCTCAGGTTCTCAAGAAGATCTTGCGGCGGCCGAACGGGCTCATTCTCGTCACGGGGCCGACCGGCAGCGGCAAATCCACCTCGCTCGCCGCGATGCTCGATATCCTGAACCGCGAGGAGTACGCGCATATCATGACGGTCGAGGACCCGATCGAGTTCGTGCATCCGCACAAGAACTGCATCGTCAATCAGCGCGAGGTCGGGGTCGACACCAAGAACTTCGCCTCCGCGCTCCGGCGGATTCTCCGTCAGGACCCGGACTATATCCTCATCGGCGAGCTCCGTGACCCGGAGACGATCGAGATGGCGCTCACCATGGCCGAAACCGGCCACCTGGTCTTCGCCACCTTGCACACCAACGGGGCGGTCCAGACCATCAACCGCATCATCAACGCCTTCCCGCCTCACCAGCAGCCGCAGATCCGCCAGGTGCTCTCGTTCACGCTCCAGACGGTTGTCTCGCAGCAGCTGATCCCCCGCAGCTTCGAGGGCGGGCGGGTCATGGCCTGCGAGGTGCTGATCCCGAATCACGCGATCCGCAACCTGATCCGTGAGGACAAGATCCATCAGATCTACTCCACCATGCAGGCGGGGCAGGACGATACCGGGATGCTCACGATGAACCAGTACCTCATGGCGCTGGTGAGAAACGGTTCGATCTCCCGGGGAGACGCGCTCGAGTACAGCTTCGTGCCGGATGAGCTGCAGAAGATGATGCAGGGCATGGTGACGACACCGGCCGCCAAAAAATAAGCCGAAAGGGAAGCAGGCATGTCCGAGTACACCTACGAAGGCATAGACAAAACCGGCAAGAGGATCACCGGCAAGGTCGACGCTCCGACCGAGGGCGATCTTCGGATGATGCTGCGGGGGAAAGGGATACGCCCCACCCGGATCGACAAGGGCACCCGGCTCACCGATACCCGCGCGAAGGTGGCGCCGGGAGCCAATATCGGCGGCGTTCCTAACGAAAACCTCGTCCTCTTCACCCGGCAGCTTCAGCTCCTGATCAGCTCGGGGGTGCCGCTCCTTCAAGGCATCACACTCCTGCATGAGCAGTCCCTGCATCCGACGTTCAAGAAGATCCTCGGGACGATCAAGGAGAAGGTGTCGCAAGGCTCGTATTTCTGGGAGACGCTCGCGCCTTATCCCCGCGTCTTCCCGCGGCTGTTTGTCGCGCTGATCCGCGCCGGCGAGTCCTCGGGTTCGCTCGATCAGATGCTCAAGCGGCTGACCAAGTACCTCGAGGACGCGGAGAAGATGAAGAGGCTGGTCAAGAGCGCGATGATGTATCCGATCATCGTGATTTCCATCGGGATCGGCGTCATCGGCATCATGCTGGTGTTCGTGATCCCGAAGTTCGAGGACATGCTCTCCTCGAGCGGCCAGAAGTTGCCCGCTTTCACCCAGGCCGTGATCGACACCTCCCACTTCGTGGTGAATAACGCGCTTTTTCTCTTCGGCGGCTTGTTTTTCGGCGCCTATATGCTGGTCCGGTATGTTCGCACGAGCGAAGGCAGGGCGGTCATGGACCGGGTCTTCTACCAGCTCCCGATTTTCGGCGGGCTCATGCAGAAGGCCGGGATCGCGCGCTTCTGCCGCACCTTGCAGACGCTCCTGATGTCGGGAGTGAATATCATCGACGCGATCGATATCTGCCGCGCCACGATCGACAACGCCGTCATCGAGGAGCCGGTGAGAAAGATCCGGGCCGAGGTCGAGTCCGGCAAGACGGTCGGGATGGTGATGTCCAAGTACGACGTTTTCCCGAAGATGGCCGTCCAGATGATCCAGATCGGCGAGAGCACCGGTAACATGGACAAGATGCTGGAGAAGATCGCCGACTTTTATGACAGCGAGGTCGAGGTGACCGTGGGCGGGATGTCCAAGCTCATCGAGCCGTTCATCCTGGTGTTCCTGGGGGGAACGGTCGGCGCTCTCATGATCGCGATGTACCTGCCGATCTTCAAGCTGGCGGGCGGAGCGGGGGACTGAGTGGCTACCAGAAAAATCATCGGCGAATCTACCGCGGTTTTATCGTTGCTGAAGCTCATCGGCAAGGTGGCGGGTTCGAAGACGAACCTGCTGGTGATCGGGGAGAGCGGCACGGGCAAGGAGCTCGTCGCGCGCATGATCCACGAGACCGGTCCGCTCAAGGACAAGCCGTTCATCCCCGTCAACTGCGGCGCTATCCCAGAAACGCTGATCGAAAGCGAGATGTTCGGCCACAAGCGCGGCAGCTTCACCGGCGCGATCAGCGAGAAGATGGGACTGTTCGAGGCGGCCCACGGGGGGACGCTCTTTCTCGACGAGGTCGGCGAGCTGCCCCTGTCGATGCAGGTCAAGCTCCTGCGCGCGATCCAGGAGCGCTCCTTCCGCAAGGTCGGCGGCAATGACGACATCCGGGTCGACGTGCGGATCATCGCCGCGACGAACCGCGACCTCGAGGCCGCGGTCGCCAAGGGAACCTTCCGTGAGGATCTGTATTATCGCCTCAATGTCATCCTGATCCGCACGCCGCCGTTGCGCGAACGCGAAGGCGATATCCGCCTGCTCGCCGAGCAGTTTCTGAAAAGGTGCGCCACGAGGTTCAAACGCTGCCCGAGCCGTTTCGATGAGGAGGCGCTCGCGGCGCTGGAGAGCCACGAGTGGCCGGGCAACATCCGCGAGCTCGAGAATCTGGTGGAACGCGCGGTGACCTTGTCGACCGGGGACTCGATCACCCTGGACCAGCTTCCGCAGGGCGTGCAAGACGCGGCGCTGCGGGCGCGGGGCTTGCCGACTCATCCCGCCCGCAGATCGACCGACGTTGCGGCCACGGCCGCTGCGGCACAGGCCCAGGGGGCTTTGGTGCTGCCCGCGGCAGACTTTTCGAAGGGACCTCTTCCGCTCGATGAGATTTTGGCGGATGCGGAGCGAAGCTATCTGCTCGCGGCGCTGGCGCACGCGGGCGGGGTGAAGAAGAAGGCCGCCGAACTTCTTGGCATTACCTTTCGGAGTATCCGGTATCGGCTGAGCAAGCTTGGGATGGAAAAGGACGACGCGTCCGAGGAATAAAAAAAGGCGCTACGGCCAGCGGCCATAGCGCCTTGGAGTTCAAGCGATCCGACGATTAGAGAACGGGCGTGGTGTTGACGAGGGCCTTGTTATGGTCCATCGACCACTGGTCGTTCCCAGCGGTGCTCGTGGATACACTCCCGACCGCCTTGGCGGTAAACGTATCCTTAGTGAGCGTGCCACCCATATCAGTTTCAGTGACGTCGGGAGCGGTTGATTTTGCCTGAACCTTTTGGTCATACCACGAAACCTGATCGGCGGGAGTGCAGGGCGATGCGCAGGTGGTTCCATTCCAGCTCTGACAGGCGCACGATTGGGCGCCCGTGCCACAGGCGTTGCCGCCGGCCGCTGCGGTCGTGAAGCCGGTAGCGTAATACTGCTTGGCGCCTTCAGGCTCATAGCCGATGCCTTTGAGGCAGCCACTATAGGTCGTGTTCTCGGTCGCGAACGCCTTCTCCGCCGTGTAGATCGCCGCAAGCGCGATCTTGGCCTCGCTCTGGCGGGCGCGGGCCTGGTATTTCTGGTAGTTCGGGATCGCGACCGCGGCCAGTATACCGATAATCGCGACGACGACCATGAGTTCGACCAACGTAAAGCCTGAAATATTCTTTGCTGTTCTCACACGTTCCTCCAAATGGAATTGATGACCAAGTTAAGAAATTCTTCCCACCCGATCCAAAAAGCGCGCAGGTCTCTGGGACTTGATCAATTATAGACCCCTTTTTGTGGAGATCAATGTGTCATTGCGGACCCCCGGGGTTTTGGGCAAACTAGGGAAGCTCTATGAGGGTTGCTCTTCGGGTAGGCATTTCCGTCCTGGCTGTTCCGCTTCTGGTGATCGCGCTGATCTTCTCGCAGGCGGCGGTCAATCTCCGCTTGAAAAGCCTCGATTCGGCCTTGGTTTTGCGCCAATCCGGTGACGAGCCGGCCGTTCAAAAGTGGGATCCTCGGATATTCCGCGTTTTAAGCTTTGGTTTTTTGCCGGTCTGGATTGACTGGCATTGGATCGGCACTTTGCTGGATCCTTCGATGAGCCGCCTGCCCCGTGGGATTCATGCTCCGCTTTATTATTCCTTGGATCTCGTGACCGAGCTCGATCCGGCATTCTTTGAGGCATATTATACGGGCTCGCACCTGCTCGCGGTCATTCGCGATGATTCCGTGGGCGCGCGCGATCTGCTTCTCAAGGCGGAGCGCTTCCGAAAGGAGCAGCTCCCCGACCAGCCAGGCTGGTTCAGGGATCAGCATTGGAACGGGGCATGGTACCTGAGTCTGACCCTCGCCTATATTTATCTTTTTGAACTCGACGATATGCCCCGTGCGGCCGAAGCTTTCCAAGAAGCCGCCAGACAGCCCGGCGCCCCTGACTACCTCGACCGCCTGGCCGAGCGGCTCTCCAAGCCAGGGGGCCAGTATGAGGTTGGGCTGCGGCTGCTGAACTTCATGATCAGGAGCCAGACCGAGCTCAAGATCCGGCAGAAGCTCGAGCAAAAACGCGAATGGCTCTATCGCAGCCAGTTCGTCTTTGACCTGAATCGAGCCTACGCCGAGTTCAGGGGCAGCTCTTCACGATCGCGGGGGCCCGCGGCCGCCTGGGCGCAGTTCCGGACGGAGATGAACGTTGCTCCGGTAGATCCCTGGGGCGGGCGGCTTTCGCTTGATCCCGACGGCAGAATCGTCACAACCACTCCTTATGAGAAGGTGTTTGGAATAGAATGAGCAGCGAGAAAATGCACTCCCCTGTACTTGAGGTAACCGAGGTCGATCAGGCCTTCCGCGCCGGCTTCTGGCTCAAGCGGACCCAGATCCTGCATGGACTGAGCTTCGCGATCCCGGGCCGATCGATCGTGGGCTTCCTGGGCGCCAATGGCGCGGGGAAGACGACGCTGATCCATCTTCTGGTCGGGCTTCGTCGGCCTGTGCGGGGCAGTGTCCGGGTTTTCGGCTGTGATGCCCAAAGCCCCGAGGCGCGCGCGCGGATCGGTTATCTGCCGGAGCGGCCTTACTTCCATGATCATCTGACGGGAGAGGCGCTCTTGAAATATTTTGGCGCCCTGGCCGGAATGCAGCGGCCGAAGGTGCTTTCGCGTATCCCCGCGGTGCTCTCCGCGGTCGGGATGTCCCACGCGGGCAAGACCGAGCTGCGAAAGTACTCCAAAGGGATGCTCCAGAGGATCGGAATCGCCCAGGCGCTTTTGCATGACCCGGAGTTCCTCGTGCTCGACGAGCCGATGAGCGGCCTGGATCCCCTGGGGCGCAAGGAGATGCGGGAGCTGATCCTGAAGCTCGCGGCCGATGGACGCACGGTCTTTTTCAGCTCGCACGTGATCCCCGACGTCGAGGCGATCTGCGATCAGGTCGTCCTGATCCAGAAAGGGCGCCTCATCGGAAACGGTCCGATCGGCCAGTTCCTCGCTCAGGGCCCGCTTCAGACGGAGATCGCTTTCTCGGGGCTGAAAATGGAAGACATCCTGGATATCCCCGAGCTTCTTTCGCCGCGGCAGATCCCCGACGCCATCCGTGCGACCGTGTCCGGGCAGGGCTCGGTCCAGCTCGTGCTGCAGCGGCTGCTCCAGCGGCAGGCCAACATCCTTTGGGTGACGCCCGTGCGGCCGTCCCTCGAGAGTCTCTTTGGCGCCGAAGGAGGTCTCTCATGAGCGACCTTTATACCAAACCTCGTTCGGTGGATGTCATCCGGGCCGTGGGCTGGGTGACGTTCACGGAGATCCTGCGCGATAAGATCCTCTATAACGTCATTGTGGCGGCGTTTCTTCTTTTTGCCCTGAGCTTCGTGGCATCGACTTTGACGTTCCTGCGGCCTGAGCGCGTCGTGCTGGATTTCGGTCTCGCGGCGCTGGGCATTTCCTCGATGCTGATCGCGGTTTTGAGTGGCGCGGGCCTCCTGGGACGGGAGTTCGAGCGGCGGACCATCTTCGTGGCTCTCTCGCGGCCTATTTCGCGGATGCAGTACGTGGTGGGCAAGTTCGCGGGCCTTGCGGCGCTCCTCGGCGTGAACTGGCTGCTGCTTGCGTTCGTTTACCTCGCGATGCTGCTTGGGCAGACCGGCTCCTTCGCGTTGATCCTGAATCCCACCTTGCTGGTTGCGGTTGGGCTCCTCTACCTGCAGAGTCTGGTGCTCGCGAGCCTGGCGATCTTCTTTTCGACCTTTTCGACAACGTCGCTGTCGGTGATCATGAGTTTCGGCCTTTATCTGCTGGGTACGAATAACTCGGAGATCCGGTTGGTCGCCGTCAAGCTGGACCCAGGCGTCGTCAAATCGTTTCTGAACGGGCTCGCGACGCTCCTGCCGAACCTCGAGCATTTCAACCTGGGCTTGAAGGTGACCTATGGTCTGCCGGTCGGTGCCTCGTTTGCCGTCGGGAGCTTATTCTACGGAATGATCCTGACTTCACTCTTCCTGCTCGCGGCGGGCGTGCTCGTCAAGACGAGGGAGGGCTGACGTGATCCCCCTCGAAGTCTCTCTCTGGCCTCAGTGGTTCCTCAATGCGGCAAGCCTGCTCATCGGGCTCACGGTGGGAAGTTTTCTGAACGTGGTCGTCGCGCGGCTGCCGCATGATCAGTCGGTGGTGCGGCCCCGGAGCCGCTGCCCGGGCTGCGGGAAGCTCATCGTCTGGTACGACAATGTCCCGCTCGTGAGCTTTCTGCTCCTTCGCGGCAGGTGCCGCCACTGTTCGATGAAGATCTCCTGGCGTTATCCGATGATCGAGCTGACGACCGGCCTGCTCTTTCTTGCCGCCATGGTGCAGTTCGGTCCTTCGCCGGCGCTCGTCCTGCGCGACTGGCCGTTTCTCGCGGTCCTCGTGGCGGTGACCTTCATTGATCTGGAGCATCGGATCATCCCCGACGAGCTGAGCCTGGGAGGCCTGGTTCTCGGCCTCGCGACGTGCTGGTTCGATCCGCGCCTGGTCTGGTACCAGGCGGTGCTCGGCGCGGCGCTCGGCTTCGGACTCTTCTATGGTCTCGCCTGGGCCTATGAGAAATACAGCGGACGGTCCGGTCTGGGCGGAGGCGACATCAAGCTTCTGGCGATGATCGGCGCGTTCCTCGGGCCGAGCGGCGTGCTTGCCACGATCCTGGTGAGTTCGGTGAGCGGCAGCCTCGTTGGCATCGGCTGGGCGTTGGCTCAGAAGCAAAAGCAGATCATGACGGCCGCGATCCCCTATGGACCTTTTCTGGTGATTGGGGGATTGTATTACTATCTTTTCGGCCCGACGTGGCCGTTTGACGCCCTATGGCTCCTATCTACGAATCCGACATAGCCGAAGAGCGCTTCGCCCGCAGCGAGTGGAACCACTACGAGCTTTGGGAAAAGGTGGAGGTCCGTCTTCGTCGGCACCGCCGTCTCTGGATCGCGGGTACCGTGGTGCTTTTTCTCGTGCTTTCCTCGGTCCCCACCGTGGTCGACCAGCGTCCGAAGTGGGCTTCCCTGGGCGCCATTCGGGTCCTGGGGCAGGAGCTGAACCGGCTCAAGCGGGAAGCCGCGCTCGGGCATTCGGCGTACCGGCTGCGGTTCGCGGGAGAGGGGAGCCTGGATTTCACGGTCGAGAAGACCGCGAATTGCCTCGCGACCCAGGGAGAGAGCGTGAGGACCGGGACGCTCCGGAAGTCCGGCATCGCCCTGAGCCTGCTGAACGAGGCGCAGGGAGCGGCCATCGGGGTGCCCGGCCTGAAGGAAGGCTTCTGCTTCGATCCTCTCCTGGGAGCGGAAGGGTCTTCGGCTGCCGGGACGCTCGGCGGCTTCGCGATCATTCCTGCCAAAGACTTGACGGAAGGGCGCAACGATCGGCTTTCGGTGCTGCTGCTCAACGGCCCCACCGGCGAAGTGTCGGTTGAGTGATTTCTAATTCCGAGAAAATGTTGACCTTTTTCAACTGAAATGTAGAATTTTCAATTGAGGGTCGAGGTACAAGTTCCATGGCAGGAGCGGGTCTGTCCCGAGGGGCTGACATTCTATCATTTCTGAGCGGTCTTCTTACCGGCGGCGGCGGCACGGCGGTCGGGCTGAGTATCGGCTCGTCGTCCATTAAACTTGTTGAGCTGAAAAAAGCCGGAAAAAGCTGGAAACTTCTTCACTTCGGGATCGTGCAGCTGCCCGAGAACGTGATCGTCAATCGCGAGATCGTCAACCAGATCGCCGTCGTCGAGAGCATCAAAACACTGGTCGGCCAGATCCGGCTGAACAGCAAGGCGGTCTGTACCGCGCTTTCGGGAACCGCGCTGATCATCAAGCGGATGTCGGTCGAGGCGCCCAATCCCCGCGAGCTGCAGGATCAGGTCTTCTGGGAGGCCGAGCAGTACCTGCCTTTCGACGTCTCCGAGGTCGTGATGGATTTTCACACGATCTCCAAGACCCGCGACGGCAAGACCGACGTCATCCTGGTCGCGGTCAAGCGGGGCGTGCTCGACAGCTACATGTCCTCGGTCGAGGACGCCGGCCTCAGTCCGAAGGTGGTCGACTCCGACTTCTTCGCACTGCAGAACGTCTTTGAGGCGAATTACCCCGTGAATCCCTCGGAAGCCGTGGCGCTCATCGACATCGGCGCGGCCGCGTCGAAGATGGTCGTGGTGCACACGGGCGTTCCCGTCTTCACCAAGGACACGGCGCTCGGCGGCCGCAATCTCACCTCGGAGATCCAGCGCAACCTGAACCTCACCTACGCGGATGCCGAGACGCTCAAGATGGGCGGCAGCGGCCCGCTCCCGCAGGAGGTCAGCGATCTCATGCAGATCGCGGCGGACAACTTCGCGACCGAGATCAAGCGCTCGCTGGATTTCTATTCCGCTTCCTCGAGCGGCGCGCCGGTCTCTTCGATCCTGCTGGGCGGCGGTAGCGCGCGGATCCCGAACCTGTCGAGGACCGTGGAGGACGTGACGGGCCTGCCCACGCAGATCATCAATCCCTTCAATGCCATCTCGTATGATCCGGCGGTGTTCACCCAGGATTATCTGAACGCGATCGCCCCGCTCGCGGCCGTCCCGATCGGCTTGGCGCTCAGACTGGGGGCCAGATGATCAAGATCAACCTGGCCGCGCGCAAACAGGCGGTCGGAACCACCAGCGGCAGCAAGGTCACGGGGCTGGGCTCCTTTCACCTGGATCTGGGCAATCTCGGCGGCGCGTTAGAGCGGTTCAAGGATGCCGAGCTCCACAAGCCACTGCGCAAGGCGCTGCTGCCGGTCATCGTGGCGGTACTCGCCTCGTTCACGGTGGACAGCTTCAAGGCCAGCGAAGTCAAGAAGGTCGATGAGCAGCTCGCGACGGTCAACGCCAAGAAGCCGCCCCTTCAGGCCGAGATCGCGAAAAGCAGCGCTTACGAGGAGCTCAAGAAGAGCCTCGAGGCCGACGAGTTCACGATCCGCACGAAGATCGAGACGATTCAAAAGCTCGTCGAGGGCCGGGGCATCGGCTCAAAGATCCTGATCTCCCTGGCCGCCAGCATGCCCGACCATGTGTGGCTCTCGGACTTCCGCATCAAGGACTCGCAGGCCGCGATCCTGGGCTATTCGCTCAACATGGGCGAGGTTTCGGATTTCATGAAGGTGCTCGGCGAGAGCGCGTACTTCACGGATCTGAATCTGAAGAGCTCGCAACAGGTCAAGGGAGAGCAGGGAAGCAATGCCACGCCGGGCGGCGGCGAAATCACGAGCTTCGAGCTCGCGGCCAAGCGGAAGTGAGGATGCCGGCGTGGAGCTGAACCGGATCAAGGACATCATCGAGAAAGTCCCCTTCCTGTTCCTCCTGGTGCTTTATCTGGGATACCTCGGCATGGGTTACCATGGATTTCTCAACGACCCGGCCTCGGAGCTGAACCTGAAAAAAGCCGAGCTCAAGGCCTCGCAGGAAGACCTCGCCAAGCTGTCGCGGAAGGTCGAGGAGACGCGGGAGTTCATCCGGTCCCTCAACGTCAAACGCGAGGAGATGCGGCGGCTCGCGCAGCAGCTCGAGGACACCAAGGCGGTCCTGACGGAGACTCTCGATGTCCCCGCGTTCATGAAGCTCGTGCTCACCGAGGCGCAGCGCGTGGGGCTCAACGTCCAGAGCATCCGGCCCGGCGAGGCCAGTCGCGGCGAGCATTACGCGCAGCAGATCTTCGACGTGAATTTCCATGGCGTTTACATCCAGCTGATCGGCTTCCTCGATCGTCTGGCGAATCTCCAAAAGATCGTCCGGGTGGACGACTTCATGATGAAGCCGATCTCCGCCAGCACCGCGAAGTACGTCGAGCTCGAAGGCGTGCTGCAGCTCAAGGTTTTCCGTTATATCGGCACCAAGGCGGACGAGATCGCCCACAAGGACAACGCGGCGCTCAGTGGCGCGGCGCCTGGCATCGCCGGCGGCGCGGCTGCCCCGGCCGGCGCGTCACCGGCGGCGACTTCCCCGGCGGGGGTCCCATGAGCGGGATACGTTCCGGAATCGCGCTTCTGATCGCGCTTTTCGGCGCGACGAGCCCGGTCCTCGCGCAGACTCGCCAGCTTCCGCTTACCGTGGGCCCCGACACGAACGGCCAGACCCCGGGAACGAGCGCGGCCGCGGCTGCGACTGCGACCGCGGAGGGTCCGCTTTCCGAGGACATCATGAAGCTGCGTGACCCGTTCAAGCGTCCCGTGATCCGGGTTGACGCCGCCGTCCCGAAGACGGTGCTCGAGCGTTTCGGAGTGGAAACCTTCAAGCTCGTCGGTGTCCTGACCGGACCGCAGCGCATGCGTGCCGTCCTGCTGGATCCCGAAGGCAAGAGCCACATCATTTCCGAAAAGGTGAAGATCGGCCTGAAACAGGGGATGGTCGTCCGGATTGAGCCGCGCCGGGTGAAGGTGCGCGAGCGGATGACGAACATTTTCGGCCAGCTCGAGACCGTGGAGTCGGAAATTCCGCTCTTCGAGAAGAACACGCAGGCGGATATCGGAAAGGTGTCGATCGGGCGAAGTGACGGGCTGCCGCCGCCGCCGGCGCCGGTGCTTCCGCCCTCCTCGGGCGGCGGTGCGACGTATTCCCCGCCGGGCGCGATCCCCGCGACCGAGGGCCTGATACAGAACGGTAATCCGCCCCGCGGAATGGGGATGTGAGCGGTGAGTGAGGAGGACGGGATGATTTGCAGGAAGCAAAGACGGTTCTGGATGGTCTCGCTGGCGGCGAGCGCGCTGCTTTTGCCGCTGTCCGCCTGGTCCGCCACGAAAATCCTCTCCATCGACTTCAGAGGCACCTCGGACCCGAGTCAGATCGAGATCCGCGCGGATGGCCCGCTCACCTACGAGAAGAAGGACGGCTCGAGCGAGAATCAGGTCGTCATCGAGCTGAGTGACGCGCGCATCAGTCCGGCGGTGGCCCGCAAGATCGACACCTCTTCCTTCAATGGCAAGATCCTGATGATCAGCCCGTACCAGGTCGAGGGTCAGGACACGGTCCGTCTCGTGCTGCAGCTCAAGAGCCCCGTGGATACCGAGCTCCAGTCCGATGGCAATCTGCTCCGGATCACGGTCCCTTCCGGAGCCGGGGGCGAAGCCGCGCCGACCGCCGAAGGGCCCGACCAGGCACCCGAGGAGCGGAGCGCGCGCGCGGACCGCATCTTCGATCCCACTGGCATGAAGACCGCTTCCACGCGCCTGGAGCAGTTCGAGGCCAGCCGGTCGGTGAAGATTTTCTCCGGCAAGCCCGTGACCCTGCAGGTTCGCGACATGGAGGCCGTCGACGTTTTTCGTCTCATCGGCGAGGCGAGCGGTTTCAACATCATCCTCGCCCCTGACGTCAAGGGGCAGCTCACCCTGTCGCTCGTGGATGTGCCTTGGGACCAGGCGCTGGACGTGGTTCTCCAGACCCTCAAGCTCGGCGCCGAGCGCAACAACAATATCCTGCGGGTCATGAGCCTCGAAAGCCTGACCAAGGAAAAGATCGACGAGGTCCGTGCGGCGCAGGCCGCGAGGGCCGCCGCGGCGAAGATCACCCGGGTCTTTCCGATCAGCTACGCCAACCTCGAGGATCTCGCGAAGATCATCCAGGGACTGCAGGGTGAGTCCACGATGGAGGCGGCGGCCTCGGCGGCGATGGGCGGCGGCGGGGCGAATGCGCGCACCATCATCACCGACAAGCGTACCAACAGCCTGATCGTCCGCGAGCTGCCCGAGAACATCGAGCGAATCCAGAAGCTCGTCGAGATCCTGGATACCCAGACGCCCCAGGTGCTGATCGAGGGCAAGGTGATCGAGGCCTCCGAGGGCAACAGCTCGAAGCTCAGCGGCGCTCTCAGCGGGATCGGCTTCAATCCCGACTTCGCCCAGTCTTTCAACGGCGGCGGCTTCAATGACGCGAATCCGGCCAACTCGCTGCTGGGATCCACGTCGATCGTCAGCAGTCTCACGAAGTCGGGGATCGGCGGCGGCGCGATCAAGCTCAGCCTGGCGCCGGGTAGCGGCCGCTTGAATATCGGTCTCGACGCGCTCGAGAGCGAGAACAGGGTTAAGATCCTGGCCTCGCCCAAGACCGTCGTGCTCAACAAGGAAAAGGCCACCATCGTCCAGTCCACACCGGTGGCGATCATGACCGAGACGCGCGATGCCACGGGCGCCGTGACCCGCGTGCCCCGTATCGACTACGCCAACCTCAGCCTTGACGTGAGGCCCACCGTCACCAACGACGGCAGCGTCCTCATGGAGCTCACGCTGAGCCGTGACCTGTCGGTCCCGGCGGGCAGCGGCGTCGATGCCGTCGGCAACCGCAAGTTGACCACGCAGGTGATCGTCGAGAGCGGCAACACCCTGGTGCTGGGCGGCCTCTACACCCTGACCAACCGCGAGTCGAGCGCCGGCATGCCTTTCCTGCGCAAGATCCCGATCCTCGGCGCGCTGTTCGGAGATGAGAGCTCTGGCACCGAGCGCTCGGAGCTGTTCTTCTTCATCACTCCGCAGATCATCAATCCGAAGAAGGCGGGCTTCGGCAGCACATGAGCAAGACGAGGTACCATCCGCTCATCTACAGCTACCTGAAGAAGTACCAGGAGGATCCCGCCTCCCGCGTCTTCGCGCCGCTGGCGGAGGCGTACCGCAAGGCGGGGCTCGTGGAGGAGGCGATCGACATCGCCCGCGAAGGCCTGCGCATCCATCCGAACTTCGTCGGAGGCCGGGTGGCGCTCGCGCGCGCTCTTTTCGACAAGAAGCGCTTCGCCGAGGTGGTCGAGGAGCTGCGGCCCGTGGTCCAGGACGTCCCGGACAATCTGGTCGCGCAGCGGTTGGTCGCCGAGTCGTGCCTCATGCTCGGCCAGGTGGCGGAGGCGTTGGGCGCGTTCAAGATGCTCCTGTATTTTTCCCCTGAGGATCTCGAAACGGCGCAGCTCGTGAAGGAGCTCGAGGACCAGGCTTACGAGCGGGGGACGCTCGTGCTCCGTACCGACTCACGGCCCGAGCCGATCAGCGACGTGGCCGATGCGTTCCAGGAAAAATCCCTTCAGGCCGCGATCGAGGAAGATCCCGAGTACCGCAAGGCGGAATGGATCCGGCGCATCGAGCTCCTGCAGGGCTTGCTGCAGGGGGTTGAGAGATACCGGTCGCGGCGCGCCAGCAAGGTTGACACTATCCGGTGAGTCGGGATAGGAACGGTAATCTATGTACGCTACCAACCAGTTTCGCAAAGGCCTTAAGGTCGAGATCGAAGGCGTTCCTTACGAGATCGTGGATTTTCAGCATGTGAGCCCGGGCAAGGGTCGCGCGTTCACGCGCACCAAGCTCAAGAACATGCTCAACCAGAACGTCATCGAGCGGACCATCACCTCCGGCGACAAGCTCGACCGTGCCAACACGGAAGAGAAAGAGATGCAATATCTCTACAAGGACTCCGAAGGTTTCCACTTCATGAACCAGGCGAACTATGAGCAGGTCGCCCTTTCGGATGAGCAGCTCGGAACGGGCAAGGACTTCCTCCAGGAAAACCTCGTCATCAAGGTCATGTACTTCAACGAGCGCCCGATCGGCATCGAGCTGCCGACCTTCGTCGTCCTGCAGATCAAGGAAACGACCAGTGCGTTCAAGGGCGACACCGTCGGCGGCACCAAGCCGGCGACCCTCGAGACCGGCGCGGTCGTGCAGGTTCCCTTCCACCTGAAGGAAGGCGAGTACATCAAGGTCGACACCCGCGATTACACCTATTCAGAAAAGGCGAATAAGTAACGTGGCGCGCCCCCAAAAGAAGTCCGCGGCGCGAAGGTCTCCCGAGCTCGAGCGGATCCAAGCCGTCGCCGAGATCATGGTTCGTCACGAGCTGAGCGAGCTGGAGTGGGAAAAGGGCGGCGAGCGGATTCATCTCAGGAGGGGCGGCGCACCGGTGACGGTGGCGGCTCCGGTCCAGCCCGTGGGTCTCCCGCAGGCGTCCGCGCCCGTGGCCGTGCCCGGGGCGAACGAGGCCAAGGCGCTCCCGGCCAATCAGAAGCAGGTGCTCTCGCCTTTTGTCGGCACGTTCTATCGCGCGCCGTCGCCGACGGCCGAGCCCTACGTACGCGAGGGCCAGTCGGTCAAGCGCGGCGACGTCCTCTGCATCATCGAAGCGATGAAGCTGATGAACGAAATCGAGGCGGAGATCCCCGGCAAGGTTGTTTCGATCCTGGTGGAAAACGGTCAGCCGGTGGAATTCGGCGAGCCGCTTTTCGTCGTCGAGACCTGAGCCCGGCGGGACAGACGGATGGCAGCGCCACTTTTCCGCAAAGTCCTGATCGCGAACCGCGGCGAGATCGCCCTCCGGGTGATCCGCGCCTGCAAGGAGCTCGGGATTTCGACGGTTGCCGTCTACTCGACCGCGGATGAGCATTCGCTGCATGTGAAGCTCGCGGATGAGGCGGTCTGCATCGGCCCGCCGCCTTCCAAGAGCAGCTACCTGAACATCGCGAGCCTTCTCACCGCGGCGGACATCACGGGGGCCGATGCGCTTCATCCGGGCTACGGCTTCCTTTCGGAGAATGCCGAGTTCGCGCGGCTCTGCACCGAGTGCAAGATCACCTTCATCGGCCCGAGCTCGGCCAATATCGAGGCCATGGGCGAGAAGACGCGCGCCCGCGCGATCGCGAAGGACGCCGGTGTGCCGATGCTGCCGGGAACGACCTCGGCGGTGCCGGATGTTCATGCCGCGCTCGAAGAGGCGGAGAAGATCGGTTATCCGGTGATCCTGAAGGCCGCCGCCGGCGGCGGTGGCCGCGGCATCCACGTGGTCTACAATTCCCAGCAGCTCAAGGCGTCGTTCGAGCGCGCGAGCAGCGAGGCGGGCGCGGCTTTCGGCAACCGGGCGATGTACCTGGAGAAGTACTGCGAGCATCCCCGGCACGTGGAGATCCAGGTGCTTTGCGACAAGCTCGGCAACCGGATCTTCCTGGGCGAGCGCGACTGCACCATCCAGCGCCGGCACCAGAAGCTGCTCGAGGAGAGCCCGAGTCCGGTCGTGAACGACACGCTTCGACGGAAGATGGGCGCGGCGGCACTCCGGCTTTGCGAGGCGGTCAGCTACGAGAACGTGGGTACCGTCGAGTTCCTCGTCGAGGACGGCCAGTTCTACTTCATGGAGATGAACACGCGGATCCAGGTCGAGCATCCGGTGACCGAGATGGTCACGGGCGTCGATCTCATCAAGGAGCAGCTCCGCGCGGCGGCCGGCAAGAAGCTCCTGCTCAAGCAGGAGGACATCCAGATCCGCTCGCATGCCATCGAATGCCGGATCAACGCCGAGGATCCTGACCAGTTCAAGCCGAGCCCCGGCAAGATCACCGCGCTGCACGTGCCGGGCGGGTTCGGCGTCCGGATCGACTCGTTCGTCTATGACCAGTACAAAGTCGTTCCCTTCTACGACTCGATGATCGCCAAGCTGATCGTGCACGCGCCCACGCGCCTGGACGCCGTCTTCAAGATGCGTCAAGCGCTTGACGAATTCGTCGTCGAGGGCATCAAAACGAACATCCCGTTCCACAAGCGGATCATGGCGAGCAAGAAGTTCCGTGAAGCCGACTACGACACGCATTTCTTGGAAGAGTTTCTTCCTAAAATTGAGTAAAATTATACTGTTGTGACCCAGGATCCGAAGGATCGCCCCCAGGGCTCGGAAAGCGCCGAAGGCACGCGTGTGGACCTCGGCGACGATCTGCTCGAATTCACCCGAACGCTTCAGCGTCCGCCGGAGAAAGGCGCCGTCGCGCCCGACGAGCCCGCCGCGCTCGAGACGGAAGAGTTCGTCCGGATCCGCGTCGAGGAGATCGGCGATCAGCTCCAGAGCGCGAAGATCCTGCTCAACGAAGGGTTTCCCGAAGAGGCCAAGAAGGTCCTGCGACGGATCCTCCTCGCCGATCCCAAGCATGCGCCGACGAGAAAGCTTCTCGCGGACATCCACGAGCTCGAGCTCAAGCAGATCTTCGGCGAGACCCGCCAGCGTCCCTCGTTCGGGGGCGCGAAGGCGGAACCCGTGCTTTCGGGCGCGGATGCCGACGACGTGCTGCGGACGCTCGATCACGATCTGGAGCTCGGAATATTCTCGGAGACGGCCGGACGCGCGGTAGCGCCGTTCAATCTCGTGCCGGGTTCGCCCGAGCTGCGCGAGTACGCCGAAAACCTCGAAGGCGAGCTCAAGGATCTTTCGGCCCAGGATCGCATCGATCTCGGGGTGGCCTTCCTCGAGATGGGGTTGCCGGAGCTGGCGATCCGCCAGTTCAAGGCGGCGATTTCGCTGCGTCTCCGCGAATCTCCGGAGCCGGACACGCCTTTTCTCGCCGCCACGGCGCTTCTCGCGCATGCCTGCATCCAGGCGGGACAACCGTTCGAGGCGACGATGATCATCCAGGGCGTGCTGCAGGATTCGGATGTCCCGCTCACGCAGAAGCTGGAGTTCTTCTACCAGATGGGACGCGCCTGCGAGGCGATGAGGAAGACCGAGGTGGCCGCGGACTGGTATGATCAGGCGCGCGCGATCGATCCGCATCACCGGGACCTTCAGACGCGTCCGCGCGGGAAGCGGAGATGAGGAAGAGCCCGTTCCTGTATTTCATCGCTGCCGTCGCGCTCCTCGTGACCGGGGCGATCTGGTTCATCCAGAGCCCGCGGTTCGCGGTTTTCCTGAAGTCGACCGCGGCCCGGTATCTGCCCGCCGATCTGGGGATCGACGCGGACTTCACCGAGCTGAGCATTCGCTTGTTTCCGCCCGCGCTCTCGCTGCGCAATCCCGTCATCGTCCTGAACGAGCGCAACATCCTCAAGATGCCCGCGGGCTCTTCGATGCGCGCCGAGCGCCTCGATCTGGTGTTCCGCCCGTTCCAGATGCTCTCGGGCGACATTCGCGTCCATGAGACGGTCATCGTCCACGGCGATGTCCGGCTGATCCTCGATCCGGCGCCCGTGGCGAAGAAAAAGAGCGGGCCGCGCCCCGGGGTGAAGCTGGGCTTCTACTGGGACGAGCTCCTGCAGATCAGGACCGACGCGGTGGCGGTGCGGGATACGCGCCTGCGGATGGAATGGAAAGGGACGGACCGCAACCTCAGCTTCCTGGCCAAGTCGCTCCGGATCGGCCAATGGTCCGGAAAGGGCGGCCTGGGCTACGAGGTCGGGATGCATGTGGCGGAAGTCGAAGGCAGCGCGCTCCGTGAGTTCCCGCTCACTCGGGCCCTCGTCGAGGCCAAGGCGGTCGCGCACACCAACGCCCGGGGCGTGCAGCTCGACTCGTTTTCGCTCGTAGGTACCGGCTTCGATGCGGAGGCTTCGGGTTCGATTCAGGGCGATATCCTGAATCCCAAAGGCCTGCTCGCGGAGGCGACGGTCTCGGCCCGCGGCAAGCTCGAGCAGCTCTATCCGCTGCTGGCCACGGAGACGGGCGCGCGGGGGGAGTCGCCCGCGCCGCCTTTCAAGGGGCTGGCCGAGTTCAAGGGCAGGATCCGTGGAAATCTTGAAAAGCCCCTCGAGTCGCTGCGCGCGGAAGGCTCGCTGGAGCTGCTGGCGCCGTCCTACCAGGCGTGGAGCGCCGAGCGCGTTTCGGCGCAGGGAGCCTGGGTCGCTTCGCCCGCGGGTGGGGAAGTCTCGCTCACCAAAGCGGTGATCGAGGCGCCCGAGACTGAAGGCAGGCCGGCGGGCGGAGGCCGGATCACCCTGGGCGCTTTGAAGTTCAATCTGGCCCAGCCGCGGACCGTCACCGTGCCCTTGGTTCTCGATCGCGCGCATATCCATTGGCTCGCGGCGCCCGCGCTCAAGGACGTCTACCCGCTGCTTTTTCGCGTGAGCGGTCCCGTCGAGGCGACCTTCACGCCGGCGCTGGGGGGCAAGCCCTGGAGCCTTCTCACCAAGCTCAAGCTCGATGTGCTCGGTTTCCAGCTCGACAATCAGAGGCTCGGCGCGGTCAAGCCGCTTCACAAGGTGCTGCAGATCCCCCGGATCGGGGTGGAGGGGACGCTCGCGATCGATGCCACGGGCTTCCGCCCGCAAGGCGTGACCCTGAGCCTCGCCAAATCGCGCTTCAAGGTCGGCGGCAAGGTCGACTTCAGGACGGGCTTTGACCTTCTGGCCTCGGGCAATGCCGTCCTCGATGAGGTCGGCCAGATCGCCGAGGCCGATATCCGCGGCGAAGGCGCCCTCAATGTCCACGTTCACGGCCCTTCCTCGCGCCTCCTGATTGACTTCGACGCCGACGTGCAGGGCGCCTCCTATCTCAATCTGCAGCTGGGCGCGCTCAAGGGACGGATCACCTGGGACGATGACCCGAGCCAGCTTCTTTTCCAAAAGGTGCAGCTCCGGCAGGGCAGAACCGCATACGTGGCCGACGGCCGGGTGGACGCGGGAGCGGCCGAGTCGATCGCGCTCAACGTGAAGCTCGCGGACGGCGACATCCATGATCTGCTCGTCGTGTTCGATCGCCTCACCGAGTCGCTCTGGTGGTTCCCCCGTTCGCTCAACGGGCCGATGTCCGGCGAGATCGACGTGGTCGGCGGCCTCGACATGAGGCGCCTCGAGGTGAAAGGCCGCCTCAACGGCCGCAACTGGGACTATCTCGGCGAGCGCTTCGCGAACGTAGCGCTCGCCGGTGGTTACGACAAGGGCCGCTACCACCTCAGCGAATTCCGGGGGACCAAGCTCGGCGGAAAGGTCAACGCCAGCATCTCCTTCGATTCGGATGAGCGGATCGACTGGGATCTTCGCACCGAAGGCCTGACGGTCAGCGATTTTGACCATGTGGCCCGTCTCGACGTGCCAATCCGCGGCAAGCTCACCATCGAGAGCGCCGGCAAGGGCAGGCTCGGGCAGATCCGCTCGCATACGCAGATCGTCGGCACCGAGGTGGCCGCGCGCGGTACGGCGCTGCCGCCGAGCCAGCTCACCATCCGCACCGAGGGCGGCAAGCTCGAGATGAAAGGGACGGCGCTGGGCGGACAGGGGGTCCTGGATCTTTCCTACGACTTCACGCCCCTCGGGAGCAGCTACCTCCGCGCGGAGATGAAGCACCTCGACTTCTCGCCGATCCTGCTGCTGCTGAACCCTCAGACCATTCCCGATCCCGCGGTCGCGGGCTTCGCCTCGGGCGCCGTGGACCTCTCCTTCCGTTCGGGGGCGATCGAGCGGGGAAGCGGGTCGATCGCGATCCAGGAATACCTGCTCGCGAAAACCGGAACGCGATTCGCGCTGACCCAGCCCGTATCGGTGAGGATCGACGAGGGAAGCTTTGACATCGAAGGGCTCTCCATCCGGGGCAACCGCGGCCTCGCGACGCTCACGCTGCAAAGCGATCGCGGCGAGCTGGACGGGGACGTGAGCGGCACGCTCGACGTCTCGATCGCGGAGTTCCTCACCTCCTCGATCGGGCAGGCCAAGGGCGTGGCTTCGCTGGACTTCCTGATCGGCGGCAGCCTCAAGGCCCCGGAGCTTTCGGGCAAGGCGCTCGTGGAGGGCGTGTCCTTCCGCGTGCCGGCGGTGGAATCGCCGTTCGAGAACGTGACCGGCTCGATCCAGCTGCGGCAGAACCTCATTCGCGCACAGGGGCTCCAGGGTGATCTCGCCGGCGGAAGGGTCAAGGCGGATGGCACGATCTCGCTCTTCGCGGACCGCTTTCCCGCGATCGACCTGAAGGGGACGGTCGGCGGGGCCAAGCTCAAGGTTTTCCCGTTCCAGTACGCCAAGCTCGATGGCACGGTAACGGTCCGGGGTGAGCAGCTCCCTTACGCCGTCGAAGGCGTGGTCACGGTCAACTCGGCCGTCTCGCGGGAGAAGGTCTTCCAGCAGAAATACGTTCAGGGCCTCAAGACCACCCAGTACACGCCGCCGCCGACCGTGCGCCGCACGAGCGATTATCCCTGGTTCCGTCTCGGGATCGACGTGCGTTCGGACGGCGGTATCCTCGTGCAGAACGATCTGTTCGACGTGGAGCTGAAGGCGCAGGTCCGGCTGGTGAACACGCTCGAGGCGCCGCGACTCCTGGGCAACGTGGACCTGATGCACGGGAAGATGATTTTCAAGGACCGGGTGTTCCAGGTCCAGTCGGCGAACGCCGTTTTTGACAATCCCACGGTGATCAATCCGCGTTTCGCGCTGACCGCCGACACTGACGTCAACGGCGTCAAGGTCCAGGCCTACGCGGCCGGACGCATGGACAAGTGGAAGCTGGAGCTCTCGTCGACCCCCGTGATGCCGGAGTCGGAGATCATCTCGCTTCTGGCGCTCGGGCTCACCGCCAGCGAAACCAAGCGCCTCAGCTCGAGCGATCGCACCGTGTTCGAGCAGGGCGAAGCGGCCTCGCTGCTGCTCCATTCGCTGGACTTCAATCGTGAGGTGGAAAGCCGGACCGGTCTGCAGATCCAGTTCGACGAGACGGTGAACTCGAGCCAGGGAACCAGCATCTTCCGGCCGCAGTCCGAGAGCCAGTCCGCCGCCGCGCCGAAGATCGTGATCCGCAAGCAGGTCACCAAGAACGTCGATATTTCGGCCGGCACCACCGTCGGCGTGGGCACGGGCTCGCAGAAGGAGATCAATGCGGAGTTCCAGGTGATCCCTGGACTTTCGGTCATCGGCGTCTATGACAACTACGAGACCACCGGCGCGAATCCGACCCAAAGCTCCTCCTATGGCGCGGACCTCAAAGTGCAGAAGAGGTTCCGATGAGCATGGCGTTTCGGACGGCCTCCCCGCTTCTTCTGCTTTCGGCATTCCTCGCCGGCGTCGGCTGGCCTGGCGGCCTCGCGCGCGCGGCCCAGGTCGAGGTGGTTCCCGAGGTCCGCATCGAGGAGATCGAGATCCTCGGAGTGTCGGTGCTGCCGGTCCCCACCGTCGAGGCCGCGGTCGAGATCTCCCCGGGAGAAAAGCTCGAGCGGCGCAAGATCGTCCGCACCGCCGAGAGCCTGCAGGCCCTCTATCGCCTTCGCGGCTACGAAAAGGTCTCCATCCGCTCCGAGCTGTCGCGGCGCAGGGGCAAGGGCGGCGAAAAAACGCAGAACGTCCTCGTGATCCGCATCGCCGAGGGCGAGCCCACGCGGATCGGGGGCGTGCGTATTGTCCCCGATGGCGCGCTGAGCGAGGAGGCGCGGAAATACTGGAACGAGATCAGCCCGGGCCTCGCCGAGAAGGTCGGCCTGTTGACCGGCGATATCCTGGATCAGGAGAAGCTCGCCGTGGCGAAGCGGAACCTCCAGGACGTTCTCGCCGGCAAGGATTTTGTCGGCGCGCACGCCGAGGATCCGATCATCGAGAACGGGGCGCCCGTGGTCGACGGACGGAACCTCTCGGCGGGTCGCTGGGTGGCCATCGAGCTTCACGTGCGGCTCGGCGATCGCGTGAGCTTCGGCTTTCGCGGCAACACCGTCCTGCCCCAGTCGCGCCTGATGGCCCTCGTGGAGGAGCAGCGCCTGCTGGGGTTCGGCAAGGACTTCATCGGTGCGATCCGGGGACGGATCGAAGAGGAGTACCGCTCGCTCGGTTTTTCCGATGCCCGGGTCGAAGCGTATTCCTTCGAGAGACCCACCCGTCAGGAAAGGCATGTGACCTACGCTATCGTCGAGGGACCGCGGTTCCGGCTGGCCGGAGTCGACTTCGACGGCAATCGCGCGTTCTCGTCCAAGGAGCTTCGGCGGGAGTTCCTGGCCCGCTCCTCGCCGCTGATCCAGAGCGGTTATTACATCGAGAAGGACCTGCAAAAGGCGGCCGAGCTTCTGATCGAGTGGATGAAATCGCGCGGCTTTCTCTCGGCCAAGCTCGTGACGATCAGCTCGGCTCGCTCGCCGCGGCCGTCGCCTTTCGACGGCAGCCTGCCGGTCCGCGCGACGATCTATCTGTATGAGTCGGATCAGACGATTCTTCATTCGGTGACGGTGAAGGGTAACGAGGGACTCACCGTCGGAGAGATCAAGGGGCTCCTCGGCCTGCGCGAAGGAGGGCCGCTGAACCTCTTCGCCTTCAGTGAGGGCATGGAGATGCTCAAGGCGCGGTATCGCGCCAAGGGGTATCTCGAGGCCAAGGTGACCAACGAGGACACCGATCAGGTCGTGCATTACACCTCCGAGAACCGGCAAGCCGATATCGTCCTGGAGATCGCCGAAGGCCCGCGCTTCCGCACCGGGCGGGTTACGATCGAGGGTCTCGTTTTCACCCGTGAGGCGGTGCTGCGGCGCGAGCTCCAGCTGCGCGAGGGCGAGGTCCTGGACGAGCAGAAGGTGACCGAGTCGGAGACGCGCCTGCGACGCCTCGGCATCTTCTCGGTCGTGACGCTGCGCCTAACGGATTCGCCCGACGAGCCCGGCGTGAAGAACGTCCGGGTGCTGGTCCAGGAGGCGATTCCGGGAGTGGTCAGCGGCGGCCTGGGCTTCCGGAATGACCTCGGCATCCGCGCTTTCGGCGAAATCTCCTACAGCAATCTTCGGGGAAAAAACCACACGGTCGCCCTGGATGCGACGGGAAACCGGCGCATCGACGATACCTACCGCTTCGGCGAATACGAGGTCCAGCTCGTCTACATGTGGCCCTGGTTCCTGGGACTCGATGCGGTCAACTTCCGGCCGGCGCTCACCGCGACCCAGAAGCAGTTCGACGCTTTCGATGTGCGCACGCAGTCGGCCTCGGCGACCTGGGAGAAGCAGCTTCTCGCGTACCCGCCGCTGACCGGCCTGTTCACGTACTCCCTCGAGCGGGTCGAGCAGTTCCATGCGACCCGCTTCCTGCAGGATAACGCGAAGCAGACGATCGGCGCGATCACGCCCACGCTCCGGCTCGATCTCCGGGACAACCCGCTCGCCCCGACTTCCGGCTTTTTCGCGACGTCGTCCTTCGAATACGGTGCGCCGTGGCTCGGCTCCAGCGGCGAGGGCTACCCGCTGGGGTACACGCGTTTCCAGTTCCGGGCGGACCAGTTCGTCTCCCTTCATCGGAGCGTCCTGATCTACCTGAGTTTTCGCACCGGTATCGCCCGCAGCACCGAGCGCCCCACCCTCGACCCCCGGACCGGCCTCGAGAATCCGGCCTCGGGCGGTATTCCGCTCATCAAGCAGTTCGCCCTCGGAGGGGCTGGCAGCCTTCGCGGCTTCGTCGAGCAGGAGCTCAATGATCAGACCCTCCTGATCCGCGGTATCGCCTCCTATGTGAACTACCGGATGCAGCTCGATCTGCCGTTTTCGGGGGCCCTCAGGTTCGGACCGTTCCTGGATGCCGCCAACCTTCAGCACGATACCTATTCCTTGGGAAATCTGCGGTATGGGGCGGGATTCGGCTTTCATTACCTCACGCCGGTCGGCCCGGTGAATCTGGACCTGGGCTTCAAGCTCGACCGTCAGCCCCAGGACAAGGTCGGTTCGGCGATCTATTTCTCCATCGGCGTGCTCTGATTTCCGCCTATTCGAAATCGCGGCCATTTGTGCTAGCGTTCCCGGAATGCGAGCCCTGCTGCGATCTTCCCCGCTCCTCCGGTTGCCCACCTGGGTGGGGCCGACGTTGCTCCTGGCGATCCTGGGCTATGCCGCCAACTGGTTGAAGCTCGAGATCTTCTTCAACGTCGACTTCGTCTTTGGCTCGATTTTCGTGATGATCGCCATCCTGCGCTACGGCATGCTGCCCGGAGCGATCGTAGGCTTTCTGGCGGCGACCTGCACCCTGCAGCACTGGAATCATCCATGGGCCCTGCTGACCTTCACCCTGGAGGCGCTCTTCGTCGGCAGGCACGCGAGTCGCTCGGGCTCGTTCCTGCGGTGGGATATTCTGTTCTGGCTTTTCGTGGGCGGCCCGCTCGTTTGGGTCTTCTACCACCATGTGATGGGAATGGAGGCCCAGGCGACCCTGCTCGTGTTCCTCAAGCAGTCCGTGAACGGAATCTTCAATGCGCTCATCGCGTCGCTGATCGTTTTGGTCCTCCCCGGGCGCCTGAAAGCGTCCGAGGACCTGAGGAGCTTCCGCGAGATCACCTTCGTCGCCCTCGCGACGTTCGCTCTCGTTCCGGCGACGATCCTTCTGGTGGTCGGGACCCGTCATACGATCGAAGAGATGAAGACACGGCTGGCGCAAAGGACCTCGCGCGCCTCCCTGATCGCCCTGGAAGCCGCCCGGCTGTTACCCGACACTTCGTGGTCCGACACCAATGCCAGCGAGCTTCGGCGCGTCTTCGACCCGACTTCCGCCGACGGCGTAATCTTTCTCTCGCTGCTGGATCGTGACCGGAAGGTCCTCCTGAGCACCCGACCGGATGCGAAGCCGGGTGAACCGCTACCGCAGCAGGCAGGCTCGCAGGTAGCGTTGGGCGGGGGGATTCGCCATCTGATTCCGCCAGCCGCCCCGAGAACAAGTTTTCTGCAACGTTGGCGCGACTCGTTGTTCGTCCAGGAGAGAAGTGTTCCGGGCAAGCAGGGATGGATCGTGGTCTCCGAGACGACCCTGCAGCCGTTGCTCGCGACGCTGACCTCCGAGGGTATTCGATCCTTCGGCATCCTGCTGCTTCTGATACTCGTGACCATCGAGGTGGCGAACCTGATCAGCGGGCTCTTCAGCTCGCCGCTCGTTGAGCTGCAGCGAGCCAGCCGGCAGCTGCCCGACGACGTGTTGCGGGACCGGGAGCTGGGGCTGCCCCGCAGCCGCATCGCCGAGCTTGACGGGCTGATCTCGAACTTCCGATCCATGGCGCAGGCCTTGACGGCGTCGTTCGCCGAGGAGCGGCGATTCAAGGAGACGCTCGAGGACTGCGTGATCCAGCGCACCGAGGAGCTTCAGCAAAGCGAGGAAAAATACCGTGCGTTGATCGAGAGCGCGAACGACCTGATATTCCTCATAGCCATCAACAGCGACGGTTTGCCGGGCGTGCTGGTCGAGGTCAACGAGGTGGCCTGCCAGCGGCTCGGTTATGCCCGCCAGGCGCTTCTGCGGATGACGCCCTGGGATCTCGAGTCCGCGCCCTCGGGCAAGCGGATCGGTCAGATCATGGAGACGTTGCGCCAGGCTGGCTGCATGGTGTTCGACACGAGCTACCTCTCGCGTGACGGGGAAAAGATCCCGCTGGAAATGAGTACCCGGATCCTCACCTTGCGGGGAAAACCTTACATTCTCGCGCTCGGACGCGATCTCTCCGAGCGGGCTGAGCGCGAAGCCCTGCGTACGGCGCTCGCGGAGGAAAAAACCCGGCTCAAGATCATGGACGAGGAGAAGCGCCATCTCACCGAGAAGCAGATGCTGGTGAAGGACCTCCATGACGGCATCGGGGGCATCGTGACGAATATCACCATGCTTGCCCAATACGGGCTTGCCCAGGGGCGAGGCGAGGAGGCGCTCGGTAAGATTGCCGAGCTCGGCGCCGAGGGGATAACCGAGATTCGTTCCTTCATGAACGGGACTGAGAGCGATGACACGGCCTGGAGCGATCTGATCGCTGAAATCAAGAACTATGCGATCCGGATGCTCGAGCCCCACGGTATCCAGGTGCAGGTCATCGCCCAGCTCTCGCCAACGGTACCTCCGCTCGGTACCTTCCGGTACGTCCAGCTGCTTCGCATCTTCCGCGAAGGCATCACCAACGTCATCAAGCATGCGGCCGCCAAGCACGTGGTGGTGTCCCTCGAAGTGACTCCGGACCGCTACGAGCTGCGGACCACCGACGACGGAGTCGGCTTTGATTCCTCGAAGGTGAGGCGTCGGGGGATTGCAAACATGCACTCGCGAGCGCAGAATGTAGGCGCCACGCTCGTTCTGGATACGTCCAGCGCGGGAACCGCGGTGGTGCTCTCGTGGACTCGTAACGAAGCTTAGGGGCCGATCCTGGAGTCAAAATGAAGATTGCGATCGTCGAAGACAACACTGTGACCCGCGAAACCCTGAAGCTGCTGCTTTCAGGCGAGAGCGCGATATCCGAGGTCTCGACGTTCGAGAATGCCGAGACCGCTCTGACCGAGCTCGAGGGCGCGGCTCCCGATATTCTGCTGGTGGATCTCGATCTGCCGGGCATGCACGGCACTGAGCTGATCCGGAAGGTGAAGCAGCTGCACCCGCCGGTCAACATCATGGTCTATACCGTCTTCGAAGATCGCGAGACGGTCTTCGCCGCGATCAAGGCCGGGGCTTCGGGGTATCTGCTCAAGGGCAGCTCACCGCGAAACCTCGTGGAGTCGCTTTTCAGCCTGCATCAGGGCGGCGCCCCGATGAGCCCCAAGATCGCCCGCAAGGTCATCCTCGAGTTTCAGGAGTCGGTGAATCAGGAGGAAAACCCGCTTTCGGTGAAGGAGTCCACCATCGTCCGCTGCGTGGAGCAGGGGCTCACGTACAAAGAGATCGCCGAGCGCCTTTCGATCAGTCCGCATACGGTGCATACGCACATCAAGAACATCTACGAAAAGCTTCAGGCCAACGGTCGGCGCGAGGCGCTTCGACGCGCGCGCAAGATCGGTATCATCTGATCTGAAAGTTAAGCTGTAATTTCAAAAGCTTAAGACCTAAATAGGGAAAGAACGCCGCCGCGACAAATTCTTTCCTGGGGAGGTTTTTGGCGTTGCCCGCTGGGGCATGCCGAGGCAAACTGGGGCTCCCTGTGGAAATCAGCCCGTGAGCGGTTCCCAATCGCCAGGGATCTTCGTGAGCTAGCGCAACACGAAGCGAAAAACACATTGACTTCACTTTTGGTGTCTTGTAATTCCAACCAACTATGTTGCAGCAAAAGTCTTATCAGGCGAAGCAGTCCGGTCCTCATTATTTCGAGCCCAAAGGGCCTAATGCCCCGAAGTGGTACGTTGTCGATGCCAAAGATCAGGTGGTCGGCCGTATCGCCACCGTGATCGCGAGAGTGGTGACTGGTAAACACAAGCCCACCTACACGCGTCATGCGGACGCCGGCGATTTCGTCGTGGTTCTCAATGCCGACAAGGTCGTCTTCACCCGCAATAAGTGGGATGGCAAGCTCTACCGCGATCACTCCGGTTACGTGGGCGGACTGAAAACCAAGACCGCCAGGCAGATGCTTGAGCGCCATCCGGAGGAGATTCTCCGCCGCGCCGTCTGGGGCATGACGAACAAGTCGAATCTCGCCCGCCACCAGATGAAGAAGCTGAAACTTTACATGACGTCGGAACATCCCCACGTCGCTCAGAATCCTCAACCTCTTCCGTCGGGCGTTGTGCGCCGGACCGTTGTCGCCAAAAAAACGGCGAAATAAGTTTTTAAGGAGATTTATCTTAAATGGAAAAGCAGCTCCACGAAGTTGGTAAGCGGAAAAACGCGGTGGCCCGCGTCTACCTCCGCCCTCGCGCCGGCGAAGTCGGCGTGATCCGCGTCAATGACCGTTCATTCGAGGATTATTTTCCTCGTCCTGCCTCGCGCCTCGTGATCATGCAGGCGCTGGAGCTGACCCAGACGGTTGGCCGTTTCGATATCTTCATCAACTGCCACGGCGGCGGACTTTCGGGCCAAGCCGGTGCGGTGAAGCATGGTATCTCCAAGGCTCTTCTGGATGTGGATCCGGGTTATCGGCCGGTCTTGAAGAAAGCCGGCTTCCTCACGCGCGACCCGCGCGAGGTCGAGCGTAAGAAGTACGGCCTGGCCGGCGCTCGTCGCCGTTACCAGTACTCGAAGCGCTGATTCGCTGTCGAGCTCAGGGACTTTTGGAAGCGGAAGGGGCGTTGCCTCTTCCGCTTTTTTATTGGCTGGCTCTCCGCACGAACTGCGTTTCCGGCCGCTGTCTCACGCGGCTTTTTTTCCAGCCTCGGCTTCGTACGCCAGCGCCATGCATTCGAGGACCCGTCCGTACTCATGCGCGGCCTTGATCCGTTCGGCTCGCAGGAGCTCGTGCCGGTATTCGGGCTTTCGTAGTGCCTCGAGGTGCTCACGACCGCGATTCAGGAACCGCGTCATCTGCTCCGGCATTTCCGTCATGGGGGAGGGAACGTGATCGGCGACGGAGTTGAGAAGGTCTTCCGTGGTGTCGCTGTGTTCGTGAAGGTTGTATTCCTCCGCGCTCGCGCCCTCGAGGTAGGGCAGCGCGGCGCCCCGAGGCTCCAGGTACGCGATCTTGGCTTCATGCCAGAGAGCGCGGGCGAGGTGCTTGGCGGTGCGGGCCCAGCGCTCAGCCGCCAGCCGGTCGCCTTTGCGATAGGCGCGGAACGCCTGGCGGTACACGGCCTCCACTTCCTGGGGATTCGCCTCGGAAACTTCCGTCCTTTCCCGGTAGGTCGTGTTCGATTCGATCACGCAGTTGTAGGCTTTTTTCAGCTCATGTTCGGCATTGTCGGGACCGTGCGAGTATTCTGTAGGTCGGCGCGTCATGGTGGGATCCTCCCTCGTTCAAACTGCAAGGGGGGTACCCATGGCGCAGTGCGCTAGCGCAACTTGTGAACCTTTTGGATTTAAAACGAGTTTCGGGGCATTATATTTAAATCATCAAAGGATTCATGGAACGAAAGGGGCCCAATATGCGGCAAAGGCGGCAGATGAAGAATTATTGGATCGTGGGGCTGGTCACGACGGCGACGCTCATGGCGGTCGGTACCGTGGCGTGGGCCGTCGACCTGGCAAAGGTCAATGATCAAACCATCACGGATCGGGATCTTCGTGCGGTGCTCTCGAATTTCAACGAAGGTCAGCGTAGCACGATTCTCAAGGATCCCCAGTCCCGGCGGCAGGTTCTCAATACCCTCGTCGACCAGGAGGTGCTCGTTGCCGAAGCGGCTCGCGAGAAGATCGACCAGTCGGCCGAATTCAAGGACGCGGTGGAAGTTTTCCGCAAGCATTGGCTCTCCACGAAGATGCTCGAGAAGAACGTCGCGCCGAAGGTGAGCGACCAGGCGGTCAAGAAGTACTTCGAGGACCACAAAAGTCGCTACTCGACCGATCAGGTTCACGCGATGCATATCCTTCTACCGGACGAGCAGAAGGCGCAGGAAGTCCTCAAGCTCGCGAACGCGCCGAACGCGGATTTCCAGGCGCTCGCTGAGAAGCATTCGAAGGATCCGTCAGCCAAGAACAACCGCGGCGACCTCGGCTTCTTCGGCCGCGATCGCATGGTGCCGGAGTTCACCGAGTCGGCTTTTGCGGGCCGTGCGGGCGAGATCGTGGGCCCGGTGAAGACGGCCTACGGCTATCACCTCATCAAGGTCATCGAGAAAAAGTCCGGCAAGCCCATGGAGTTCAGCGAAGTGGAGCTGCGCGTGCGCAGTGAGCTGCAGCAGGAGCTCACCCGGTTCTATGTCTCGAAGCTCCGTCAAAAGGCCAAGGTCCAGGTCGACGACGCCGCGCTTGAGCGGCTGAAGTAACAGCCTAGGAAGCATTCAAAAAAACGGCCGGCGCTGCCAGCGCTGGCCGTTTTTTTTGGTGCTCAGCGCGCCACTCCGCCTTGCGCTCGCGCGCGCTCAGGCCACCTTCTTCGTGGGCATCTTCTCGCTGGCCTGGTCCTTGATCCGGTCGAAGTAGCGCTCGTGCTCGTCCTCGCTCGCGCGAACGCGGCGCAGGAGTCCCTTCACCGGCTCCGGTACGCTCCACTCGGTCAGCGCCTCGTCGTACAGGCCGCGGAGCTTCGCTTCACTCTCCCGCAACGCCTCGACCATCGGCCGCGCTCCGCTCATGCGGGGCGCCTGCCAGTCGCGGCCCCGCGGGAACTCCAGCGGTTCCCCGCCAAAAACGCGAATCATCTCCGAAAGGTCGCGAAAATGGTGCTCATGCTCCGTCCGGAACCGGCTGAGCTCTTCGCGGGCCCCGTCCTGCTCGACGTGGTTCATCGCCTCTTCGTAGAGCTGGATCAGGTCGCCGTGGCAGACGGCGAGCGACTGCAGTTTTCTGGTAATGGCTCTTTGCTCCAGCATGGTGGATCCCTCTGTGGTGGGGTCAAGCAATCCCGAAGCCAGAGCCAACTGCTATTTGCTCGTTTTCCCGAACTGGCGGATCACCTCGAGCAGCTCGGCGATCTCCTCCTCGCCGCGGCCCGAGCGCAGCGCATTGCGCACGCAGCCGTGGGTATGATCCTCGAGAAGCTGCATCGCCACCGCGTCGAGCGCCGATTTGATGGCGCTGACCTGGGTGAGGATTTCCACGCAGTAGCGGTCCTCTTCGACCATCCTGGCGATGCCCTTGAGCTGGCCGGCGGCTCGGTTGAGGCGGGCGAGGAGCTCCGCCTTGTGCGGCTGGACGACCCGGCGGCCGCGTGAAGCACCGGCGGCGCTCTCTTCGGGGCACGAGTGGCAGGCCGCTTTGCGCCGCTGCCGGGTTTTAGCCGACGACGTCATAGCCGGCGCTCTCGATGGCGGCCTTGAGGTCTTCGACGCGGGTCTGGCCGCTCTCATAGGCGACGGTTACGTTGCCCTGGTCAAGCGAGATGTCGATCGTGCGCACGCCGGCGAGCGGCTGCAGGATCTTTTTGACGTTGTTCACGCAGCCCATGCAGGTCATGCCTTCGACTTTGAGGGTGATGGTTTCCATGTTTCAAGAGCCTCCTTGAGGGGTAGGGCGCTTCCACCGGTTGAGCAGAAGCGAGTTACTGACGACGGACACCGAGCTCAGCGCCATCGCGGCGCCCGCGATCACGGGATTGAGCAGCCCGAGCGCCGCGAGCGGGATTCCGAGGATGTTGTAGACGAAAGCGAAGAAGAGGTTCTGACGGATCTTGCGGAGAGTGGCCCGGGAGAGGTCAATGGCGTCGGCTACGCCGCCAAGATCGTCGCGCATCAGTGTGATATCCGCGGCCTCGATCGCTATATCCGAACCGCTCGCGACAGCGAAGCTGACATCCGCGGCCGCGAGGGCCGGAGCGTCGTTGATCCCATCGCCCGCCATGGCGACCGTGAGGCCGGAGCTCTTGAGCCGGCGGACCTCCTCGGCCTTGTGCTGAGGCAGGATCTCGGCTCGGAAGCGGGTGATCCCCGCCTCGCGCGCGATCGCGGCCGCCGTCGCGGACTGGTCGCCGGTAAGCATGACGACCTCTATCCCGAGCTGCCGAAGGCGGGTGAGCGCCGCGAGTGACTGCGGCCGGAGCGGATCGGCGATCCCCAGCAGGCCTGCCAGGACGCCTTCGCGCGAAACGGCGATCACCGACTTCCCGCCAACGGCGAGCCGCGAGATCGCGGCGGGATCGGTGATGATGCCGGCTTCGGCGAGGAAGGCCGGGGAGCCGACGCGGACGAGCGCGCCGTTCACCCTTCCCTCGAGCCCTTTTCCCGCAACGGAGCGGAACGCTTCCGGAGTGCCGAGGGGGGCGGAGCGCTCGCGCGCCGCTTCGAGGACCGCCTTGGCGAGCGGATGCCCCGACCCCTGCTCGAGCGAAGCGGCCAGGCCGAGGAGCTCGCGTTCGCTCACGCCGTCGGCGGGGAGACAGTCGGTGACCTGGGGTTTGCCCTCCGTCAGGGTTCCGGTCTTGTCCACGGCGAGCACGCGCACCTTGCCCGCGCGTTCGAGGGCGGCGGCGTTGCGCAGGAGAAGGCCCGAGAGGGCGCCCCTTCCCGTGGCCACCATGATCGCGGTGGGTGTGGCGAGTCCCAGCGCGCAGGGGCAGGCGATGACCAGGACCGCGACGGCGTGGATCAGCGCGGTGGCGAACGAACCGGTGAGCAGCACGGTGGCCGCGAAGGTCAGGAGCGCGACGACCGTGACGGTGGGGACGAAGATGCCGGAGATCCGGTCCGCGACCCGTTGGATGGGCGCTTTGGAGCCCTGGGCTTCTTCCACGAGGCGCACGATCTCGGCGAGCACGGTCCGCTCGCCGACGCCCGTGGCGCGGCAACGGAGCATGCCGTCGCCGTTCTGCGTCCCGGCCAGGACACGGGCGCCCATTTCCTTGGTGACCGGCAGGCTTTCGCCCGTCAGCAGGCTTTCATCGATGGCGGAGTGGCCGTCGAGAACCTCGCCGTCGACCGGCACGCGCTCGCCCGAGCGGACGATGAAAACGGTCCCCGCGGTCAGCTCCGCCAGGCTCACCTCGAGAACCTGTCCGTCCCGCTCGATGCGCGCGGTCTTCGGCTGCAGCCGGATGAGGCGTTCGATGGCCAGCGAGGTGCGGCCCTTGGCGCGCGCTTCGAGCAGCTTGCCCATCAGCACCAGGGTGATGATGGCGGTACTGGCTTCGAAGTAGACATGCTCGTGACGGAGCCCCAGAAGCGTGATCGCCGCACTGAAGAGGTAGGCGGCGCTGGTTCCCAGCGCGACGAGGACGTCCATGTTCGCGCCACCGCCGCGCAGGGAGTGCCAGGAGCCCCGATAAAAGCGCCAGCCGACCCAGAACTGCACCGGAGTCGCCAGGGCGAGCTGAAGCCAGCGCGGGAGCGGGTCCTCGAAATGGGAAACCGAGCCGAAAAGCCCGCTCACTCCGCTCGCGGTGAACATCACGGCCATCTGATAGAAAAAGGGCGCGGTGAGCGCCGCCGCGAGCAGGAATCGCCGGAGCTCGGCCGCGTAGACCGCGGCTCGTTGCGCACGGTCGGCCTGGCGGGAGTCCTCGGTGATCACGCGAGCATGGTAGCCGGCGCGCTCGACCGCGGCGATCAGTCCGGCGACATCGATCCGGGCCGGATCGAAGCGGACCCGGGCCTTCTCGGCCGCGAGATTCACGTTCGCGGAGACGCCCGGGGTGCGGTTAAGGACCTTTTCCACCCGGGCTGAGCAGGCGGCGCAGGTCATTCCCTGGATCGAAAGCTCGGCATTCACGTCGTTCGGCATGCCTCACTTATATACCCCCGGGGGGTATCATGTCAAGCGGGCCCGGTCAGCTGTAATCCCGCGCGCTGATGCCGTACTTCTGCAACTTGCGGAGCAGCGTCTTTTTCGGAATGTTCGCGTGCAGTGCGGTCTGGTTGATGCGGCCCTTGAAGGCTTTGAGCGCGCTGATGAGGAAGCGGCGCTCGAACTCCTCCTTGTTCGCCTGGAAATCCAGGCGGCCGAAGTCGAGCGTGAAGCCGAGATCCGCCGAACCGGTCGGTGAGAGGATCTCCCCGTCGTCGCCGGCGGCGAGGTCCAGGGCCTCGTCGTCATCGTCGCCCAGGCGGGTCGAGAGCCCGGGCCGCGCGGTACCGCCGGTCAGCGATTCCGGCAGACTTGCCGCCGTGAGCTGCTGCGAGGTCTCGATCACGAAGGCGTGCTCGATGACGTTCTCCAGCTCGCGGATGTTGCCCGGCCAGTTGTGCTGCTTGATCAGCTCCATCGCCTCCGGCGCGAGCCCGGTGATGTTCTTCGAGTACTGCTGGTTGAACTTGTCGATGAAGTACCGCGAAAGCGCGTCGATGTCGTTTTTCCGCTCGCGCAGGGGCGGGAGCTGGATGGGGAGCACGTTCAGGCGGTAGAAAAGATCCTCGCGGAACTCGCCCTTGCGGATCATCTCCTCGAGGTTGCGGTTCGTGGCCGCGACGATGCGGACGTTCACCTCGACCTCACGATTGGAGCCGATGGGGGTGAACTTCTTCTCCTGCAGCGCGCGGAGCAGCTTGACCTGCATTCCCGGGGAGATGTCGCCGATCTCGTCGAGGAAGAGGGTCCCGCCGTCGGCGTACTGGAACTTGCCGATCTTGCGGGCGTCCGCGCCGGTGAAAGCGCCCTTCTCGTGCCCGAAGAACTCGCTCTCGATCAGCGTCTCGGGGATCGCCGAGCAGTTGATCGTGACGAAGCGGTCGTCCTTGCGCGGGCCGTTGAAGTGCAGCGCCTGGGCCACGAGCTCCTTGCCCGTGCCGCTTTCGCCGCGGATCAGAACCGCCGTGTCGACGCGCGAGAGCTTGTCGATGACGCCGAAGATGCGTTTCATCTCGGTGCTCTGCCCGATGAAGTCGGTGCCGTGGGGCAGCTTGAAGACCGGGGCCGAGAAGGTCATGTTCCTGACCATGTGGCGGGCGCGAAGGGCCTTGTCGACGAGGTAGACCAGGTTTTCGGCCTTGATCGGCTTTTCGAGGTAGTTGTAAGCGCCCTCCTTGGTCGCCTCGACCGCGTCCCGGATGTTGGAGAAGGCGGTCAGCACGATCGCGATGATCGACGGATCGTGCGCCTTGATCTCCTTCAGCGCCTCGAGGCCGGACATGCGGGGCATGTTGACGTCGAGGAGCACGAGATCGTACTTGCCCGCGCGGACGCGGTTCACGCCTTCTTCTCCGTCCTTCGCCTGGTCGACGGCGTAGTGGTTCTCGGAAAGCGCGGTAGCGACCGACAGTCTCAGATCCGCATCGTCATCCACTACCAGTACTCTCAGCATGTTGCTCTCCTTATCCTTCCATTCGCGGCGGAACGGTTGCTTTGGGTGTCCTGGCCTTCAGCGAGCTCGACATTCTCGCCAGAAGGCCGTCAAAGATCGAGGCTAGCGGCGCGCGCGCCGGTTTGCGCTCGGAGTTGAAGGCGGGATGCGCCGGTCCCGTGGCATGGATCGGCAGCTTGATGCGGAAGGAGCTTCCCTCGTTCCTTCCGCTGCGCACCTCGACCTTGCCCTGGTGCATCTCCACGAAGTAGCGCGTGAGGTAGAGGCCGAGGCCGGTGCCGGCCACGGTGCTCGTGGCCTCGTTCTTGGCCCGGTAGAAGCGGGTGAAAAGGCTCTGCAGCTCCTCTTCGGTCATGCCGAAACCCTGATCCGCGACGGAGATCTCGACCCATTCGCCGGTTTCGTCGGCGACCTCGCGCGACTCGATCGCGATGCGCGAGCCGGCGGGGGAGTACTTCAACGCGTTGTCGATCAGGTTGTTGAGCACCTTGGAGATCAGGGTGGAGTCGATCCGGATCGGGAAGAGCGGCTCGAGCGAGACCGCGAGCTCGATCTGCTTGGCCCGGGCCGGGGCTTTGAACGATTCGAGCGAGCGCTCGATCAGCTGATTGATGTCGCGCGACTCGAGGCTGAGCTGCATCCGCTTGGATTCGACCTTGTGCAGCTCGAGGATGCTGGAGATGAAGCGATTGAGCTCTTCGGTGGAGCCGATGATGTGATGGATCGTCTCCTTGTCGCGGTCGAGCAGGCGGTCGGAGGCCTTGCGCAGCAGGACCTCGGCGAGGCCCTGGATCCTCGCGACCGGCGTCTTGAGATCGTGGGTCACGAGCGAGAGGAAATTGGTCTTCAGCTCCTCGACCTGGATCAGGAGCTGGTTCTTGCGCTGATAGTCCCAGCGTTTCTTGTACTCGCGGATGAGGCGGTACGGGACGGCGAGGTAGTAGCCGAGGATGATCGCGATGAGCGGCTGGCTTTCGCGTAGCCAGATCCCCTGGAAGCGATAGAGCGCTCCGGAGACGGCGAAGAACGCGCCGGCCAGCGCGATGGTCGCGAAAACGCCCGCGAGCGGGCTCGAGTTCAGCACCCACCAGAGCACGAAGACGGCGACGCCGAAGGTGAGCAGGGCATTGAGCCACCGGGGGGCGGGGACGATGCTTTCGCGGTGGGTCAGCGAATCGAGGATGTTGGCGTGCAGGACCAGCTTGGGACTGGAGAACGCGATCTTCGAGTAGGGCGTGAACGCCCAGTCCGACGAGTTGTCCTTCGAAAGCGTCCCGACCAGCAGCGTCTTGCCCCGGAGCGCCTTGGGAGGGAGCTTGTTCCGCAGGATGTCGTAGAACGAAACGCGGGGGTAGCCGCCGAGCTGATCCGTGCCGACGTCGGGACGGTGGGCGGTGTTGCCATGGTACTGAAAGAGGAAGTACCAGCCTTCGACCTCCGGCACCGAGTAGGCGCCCGTGGGAAGCCAGTCGGGCTTGACCGTGTCGAGCGCTCGCGCAAGCTCCAGGTGGAATGCCGGCTTGCCATCCAACGTGAGCAGTGCCCGGCGAGTGACCTTGTCCTCGCCGAAGACGTTGCCGTCCTTGTGGACCACCGCGAGCGAATGAGGCAGCGAGCTGAGCGGATAGGGCGGAAGGACTTCTCCCGTCACGTCGTAAGGCGTGCCAAGCACGACCGGCGTGCCGTGGTCCTGGAGGCGTTCGGCGGCTTTCACGAAGCGCGTGGCCCAGTCCCCCTGGAAGTGCCCCGGATTGGCCTGGCTCACCTGGTTGAAATCGATGACGTAGCCCACCGCGCGCGGTTCGAGGCGTTCAGCGGCTTCGAGGAAAAGCGCATGGGAATCCAGCGCCAGGGGGGCGAACTCGTCGAGTGCCTTCGTCGTGGCGTCGTCCAGGGTGACGAGGACGATATCCGGGTCGGCGGTGAACCCGCGGGCGCGCGAAACGCGCAGATCGTAAAGGCCCGCTTCGATGATGCCGAAGTCGAAGTTCAAAAGCATCCCCGTGAGCCCCGCTGAAGCAGCGAGGATCAGAAGCAGCTTTTCATTTCTTCGAAGATACGATTTAAAATCCCACATAAGTAAGCAGGTCCGAATGACGCTTAGGCTAAGTTTGAGCAAGGCTTATACCAGCGGGTGACATTTTGCACCACCCCCCTCAACCATGAGGATTTCAGCCTGAGGCAGTGTCCAAAGATTAGACAGCTGTGAATCGGGAGTGTACTGCTGGACCATGACTCCCACCGACCTGGCTCCGATCGTTTATGAATACGGCTTCGATACGCTTTACAACGATCTGGACCCGTACAATCACCTGAACTCGTCCCGTTACCTGGACTACGTCGTCTCGTCGCGAAATC